>JAZDMQ010000141.1:0-21296 GCA_043800755.1 bacterium
ATAAGAGCAGGCCATTGAATGTGCTTTATGGGTTGGGGAGTGAAGCGAACCCGTAGGGAATGAGGATTTCACCATAGGATTAACCATAACATCCCACGAGGGGAGTTGCAAGGCACCTCCTCTTCCTTGCCTTGAAGCTCCTCGCAGAGGGCAGCTGGGATTGCACTGGCCACCCATTTTGAAAAAATTGAAAAAACCCTCTTGACAGAAGAATGGAGTTCAAATATGAATTACGGCGGTTTTGTCCGAACAAGTATTTCACTCCTCTTTCTCCTCTGAATCGGCCTGGGGCGAGGTATAATGCGGAATGCTTTTTCGACATGCAATTATTGCGGGTGCGGCTGCGGCCTCTTCCTTATGGAGAAGGATAGCCGGATCATCGGCGTTGGGCCTTCCTTAAGTCATCCGGTTTCTCAGGGCACCCTTTGTTTGAAGGGCTGGACCTCTTACCAGTATATTCATAGTCCTTCCCGATTGACGCAGCCACTCATCAGAAAAGGCTCAAACCTGAAAGAGGCCACCTGGGAGGAAGCACTTTCCGCAGCGGCTGAAGGACTCAAATCGGCAAGACAGAAATTTGGCCCCCAGGCGATTGCTTTCTTCGGCGCTGGAAGAGCTACCAACGAGGAACTTCTTCTCCTCCAATATTTGGCAGAAGAAGTCATTGGCACCCGCCTCATCTTTCTCGACTCCCTCTCCCACTCTCTCTCCTATAAGGACCTCTTTGATGGGAAGGTCGATCAGGCCAATATCGAGGATATTGGCGTCTCTGACTTGTTGGTCCTTGTCAACTCTGACTCCAAAGAACAGCATCCGGCCTTCTCTGGGCAGGTTTGGAAAGCCCTGGATAACGGGACCAAGGTGCTTTCCTTTTCCACGCGAAGGGATCCTTTGGCCAAGCATTCGCAGATCCATCTTCAAATCAGCCCCTTTACCGAAGGTGCCCTGCTGAAAGGCCTCATCAATCTCTACTTCAGTGACGAGGCTTCCCGATGGGGAACGATTCCAGGAGTTAACGAACTGAGGGAGATGGCCAGGGATTACTCCCCGCAGCGGGTGAGTCAAATCTGTGGTATCCGAGAGGATGATTTAAGGTCTGCCTTTTCTCTTCTCAGCTCTGCCCGGGCTCCGGTGTTCATTTATCCATGGGGGAGCATGGAGGCGACGAGGGAAAAGGCTTTAATTGAGGACCTCAAGGACTTACTGATGATGAAAGGGGAAGGAGGAAAGTTGGCCATCCTCTATCCTTCTTGCAACTCTCGGGGTGCACACCTCCTGGCCAAGAATGGAATTGGGCAGGACCTTTCCCAAGTGAAGGTGCTTCTCCTGCTGGGGGAGCCTTATGGAGAAGATAGGAGAGCGATTCTCTCCCTCCGGGGTCGCCTGGATCTCCTCATCTCGCTTGACTTGTTCATGTCCCCCACAGCCGAGGCGGCTGATATTGTCTTCCCCAGTTCGAGCTTCGCGGAGAAGGCGGGAACCTTCACCAGTACCGAGGGACGGATTCAAGAGATTATTCCGGCGATCGATCCCCTGAGAGGCACCAGGCCAGATGCGGAAATATTGACGAGCCTTTGTGCCCAATTGGGAGCAAAAGTCCCCTCATGGGAGGATGTCAGGAAGCAGGTGTCCCAAATCCTGGGGACCCCGGGGCCCAGAAATAGCGAGATGAGATTTGAAGCTGAGCCAGTTCCGCCCCCCCCCGAGTTGGACGAGAGCTTTCCTTTCACCTTCGTGGGGGATGCGGTCAACCTGCGCTGGCACACGGATACGAGGGTCATGAAGACTCCCATTCTGGCCCGTGAGCTATTTGAAAATTATATCGAGATGAATCTGGAGGAATTCCGGGATCTCGGTTTACGGGAGGGAATGACTGCCAAGTTCATAACCAGAGCCGGGGAGGTGGTCGCCAAAGTGAGACCGACGGAGGTCCTCAAAAAGGGGACCCTTCTCAGCTCTTACTATTCTCTCCTCGGTCCAGTGCGGGTGGAAAGGGCCTAAGAGATTGCGAGCCGGAGCGAAGACAGCGATATGGGGAGATTCCTGATGCAGAAAGAGGCGAGGATCATATCCAAATCCCATGTGCTCGAGTGGGTCAAGAACCTTCAAGGGATAGGCGAGGTAATCGGGCCGACCAAGGACCCAAAGGCTCCCACCCATGATTATGTCTTTGCCCGCCTCTCTTCCCCTGAAGAAATCCGCCTGGATTACACCCATGACCTCCTTCCCCTGAAGCGCTTCTTCTTTTCTCCCACCGAAACCCTGCTGCGATATCGATATCAGGATGGCGTTCATCTGGAAGCTGAGATTGACGAGACGAAGAGATTCTTCTTCGGAGTGCGGTCCTGTGATATGATAGGTGTTAGGTATCTTCAAAATATCTTCTCTGCCAATTATGAGGATCCCTATGTACTCAAGAAGATAGAATCCGCTACCTTCATCACCCTCGCCTGCCATACGCCACCGCTCGATACCTGTTTTTGCATCTGCATCGATGGAGGACCCTCCCTGGCTGAGGGGTACGATATTCAACTCTGGGATTTGGAGGATCGTTATCTGGTCGAGGTGGGATCTGAGAAGGGAATGGCCGCCATTTCGGCCTCAGAAGGGTTGTTCAAGGCGGCCCGAGATCAAGATTTCAGAGACCGGGAAAAGAGGCAATCCGTAACTGACCAGATGTTCAAGATCGACGCCTACTTTTCGCGCAGCATCTATCGCGTGACCACCGGAAAAGTTCCCGATGAGGTCTGGCAGGAACTGGAGGATAGGTGCTTCAATTGCGGAGGCTGCTATTACGTCTGTCCGATGTGTTATTGTTTTCAGATCATAGATTGTCCCCATTCTCCCACGGAAGGGGAGCGGCAGCGCATTTGGGATTCCTGCGTCCATGTGGGATTCCAGAGGGAGACTTCCGGCCACAACCCGCGTCCCAAGTTAGCCGAGACGATTAAGCATCGTTATTTCCATAAGATCAGCTATCAGAACTTCAAACGGGAGGGAAGGAACGGTTGTGTGGGGTGCGGCCGTTGTCTCATTGCCTGTTACTCGAATATCGATATGCCCTCCGTCTTAAGGAAGATTAGAAAAGATCAACTGACTATGAGCTGGAAGGGTCATTTCGATGGCCATCCTCTCAAATGATGAGAGCCTGGAGTGGATGAAGTGGATAACATCTATCTCCCAAAGATAGCGAAAATCTTAGGCATCCAGACCGAGACCTCGGATGTCAAGACCTTTGTCCTCCAGTTAAAGGATGAAGGTGCGCATTCATCCTTCGATTTCAAGCCTGGACAATTCGTGGAGGTGGGAGTTTTCGGAGTGGGGGAGGTGCCCATCGGCCTTTCCTCCAGTCCCCTCCAGAAGGGATCCTTCGAAATTGCGGTGAGGGCAGTGGGGTCGGTCACCAATGCCCTCCACCAACGCTCCCCAGGGGATGAGGTCGGGATTCGGGGGCCGCTGGGCAACTCCTTTCCTTTCGAAGAGGTAATGGGAAAGGACATCCTTTACATTGGAGGAGGAATCGGCCTCCCTCCCTTGAGGTCGCTGATCAATAGCATGTTTGAAAAGAGGCAGGATTTCGGCAAGATCACCATCCTCTATGGGGCAAGGACTCCCGGAGACAGGACCTATAAGAAAGAGTTGGCCCAGTGGGCGGCAAGGGAAGATATCGAATTCCATGAGACAGTGGATGTGGGCGATGAGAGCTGGACAGGAAATGTTGGAGTGGTGACCACCCTGCTCAAGAAGATCAAAGTGGATCCCATAAGAACGGTAGCCTTTACCTGTGGGCCGCCTATTATGATCAAGTTTGTGATCGAAGATCTCTTAAACTTGGGTTTTCCGGGAGAAAACATCGTTACCACTTTAGAGCGGTATATGAAATGTGGAGTGGGCAAGTGCCGACATTGCTGCATTGGCCATAAGTATGTTTGTCTCGATGGCCCCGTCTTCACCTACCAGCAGATCTCGGAATTGACCGAGAGGGTCTGACGCCTTCTCAGGAGATTATCCCCTTGGAGTCGTTGGAAGAGGCCCTCAAGGAGAGGCTGAAGGGCAAAGTAACCCTGGTGGGAGTGGGCAATACCTGGAAGGGGGATGATGGCGCGGGTCCCGCATTGGTAAGTCGCCTCCAAGGTAGAGTGCGGGCGCAACTGATCGATGCGGGGGAAGTTCCGGAGAGCTTTTTAGGCAGAATCGGGGAGACCAGCCCTGATACTATAGTTTTACTGGATGTTGCGGACTTGGGGGCTGCACCCGGAGAAATAGCCATCATTGAGGGAGAGCAGCTGAGAGATATCAGCTTTTCGACCCATCGCCTCAGCCTGGCTCTTTTGATGAAGTATTTGAAATATTCAACTGCCGCCGATGTCTTCCTTCTGGCCATCCAGCCGAAGGGCGTTGGGTTTGGGGAGAGGATGAGTCAGGAAGTGGAGGAAGCGGTAGAGGCCTTGGGAGAAATCCTGCAGAGGGCCGCCCCGATTACAGAGCCTTCATTATGAAAAAAGGAAAGCATTCTGTTAGCGTGATCCGCCGAGGGGAAGAGAGAGGTCGAAGATGTCACTATCGCTGATGATTGCACTGCTTGCGTTGCCTTTCATGGGCGCCCTTCTCTCTACGCTCACCCGAGGGAGGGGTAAGGATACTCTGTCCATCCTCGTCTCCTTTGCCACCATGGTCTTGTCTCTCATAGTTGTCTTTCAATCCCATCTGCAAAAGCTCTACTTGTCTCTCATTGAGCTTCCGTGGTTGCCATCCACTGGAAAGATCTTTGGCTTCATGATCGATCCCTTGTCATCCTTGCTGCTTTTAGTGATTACTATTATCGGTTTCTTGGTGGTCTGCTATTCTGCTAATTATTTGAGCTCCCAGAATAGAGACCACGCCACCACCAATGGGAAAGGAAGGTATTCCTTCTGGCTCTTCCTCTTCATCGGCTCCATGATCGGAGTGGTGATCTCCCCCAACCTGCTCCAGCTTTTTATCTTCTGGGAGCTTACCTCCGTCTGTTCCTGGGCCTTGATCTCTTTTTACGGAAAAGAAAAGTCCGTCTTCGCAGGGTACAAGGCACTTTTAATGACCCATCTGGGTGGTCTTTTCTTCATGGTGGCCCTGGTTATTCAATATGTTCATACCCATTCCTTCTCCTTCGAGAGTCTGAATGGCCTGCCCGGAGGCCTTAAGACCACTGTTTTCATCCTCCTCTTGGCGGCGGCCTGGGCCAAGTCAGCACAGATTCCCTTTTACACCTGGCTTCCCGACGCCATGGAGGCTCCGACTCCCATCTCTGCTTACCTTCATGCCGCGGCCATGGTGAAGGCCGGCGTGTATCTCGTCGCCAGAGTGGTGGTAAGCACTTCCGATCTCTCCATGGTATCCGGGATCATCGTGGCGGTGATGGCTATCGTTACCATGTTGATTGGAGTGTTTTTCTTCTTCTTTCAGGATGATCTCAAAAAACTGCTGGCCTATTCCACCATCACTCATCTCGCTTACATCCTCCTGGGGGCGGGTCTGGGCATCCTGGGTTCCGCTGTCGGCTTCACCGGAGGGATGCTGCATATCATGTGTCATGCCTTTGCGAAGGCCCTCTTATTCCTAAGTGTGGGTGCCATTGCTTATTCCACAGGAGTCAAAAGCATAAAAGAGTTAAGCGGCCTATCCAGCCGCATGCCTTTGGTTTCGGCTGCGTTTTTTGTGGGGTTGCTATCGGTCACCGGGATTCCTCCATTTTCCTGCTTTTGGAGCAAGTTTTTCCTGCTCACCGGGGCCATAAGTCTCGGAGGGTTAGCAGGATTTTTCATATTGGTTCCATTCATTCTTGAGGCCATTGTGGCCTTTGCGTGGTTCATCAGGGTGGGACAGAACGTTTTCTTCGGGGAGGTATCGGAGAAGGCGATTATTGCCAAAGATCCGCCCTTTCTCATGAGCGCCACCCTGATCATCCTGATGATTTTTTGTGTGCTCGCTCCGTTGATCGCTTTGCCCATCGTGCACAACATTAGAATCCATTAAGGAGTGGTGCGAGAGATGACGGCCATCCAAGTTTATATATTATCGATTCTCATCCTTTTCGTGGGAGCTATCCTCACCCTTTTCTTCTATAAAAAACCCAGAGGAATGGGGTACTTTTCTTTCTTCTTGGTTCTGGTTTCCTCTCTCGGCATCTTTTACGTAGCAGGACAAGTTTTCCTGTATGGGCCGATCGTTACCGCCGGGACCATTTTTTCGAATGTCAAGGCAGAAAACCTCTTGGCTGTTCCCGGCTTGGGGGCGACTCTGACTTTCCGCATCGACATGCTAAGCTCTGTCTTCCTAATTCTGGTAGCTTTTGTGGGGATTTGTGCCACCCTCTACTCTATCCGGTATATGGATCTCTACAAGAAATCCAACCTCTCCGCCTACTATCCTCCTCTCCTTGTGTTCCTGGGGGCCATGTGGGCATTGGTGGGGATGGCTGATATGTTCTTTTTCTTCATTTTTTGGGAGTTTATGACCCTGAGTTCCTATCTCTTGATCATCTTTGAAAAGGAGAAGCGAGAAAATCTGCGGGCTGGCTTCAAGTATTTCCTTATGACCCATATCGCCACCTCCTGCATGTTTATCGGGGCGATCATGATTTATGTCCATGGCAAATCCTTCTCCTTTGAAAACCTGCGGGAGACCTTGGGTCAGCTCATGGTTTCTCACCCGAGTCTGGTCCATCTCATCCTGGGGCTGTTCTTTATCGGATTCGCAACCAAGGCAGGCATTTTCCCCTTTGGCGATTGGTTGCCTGATGCCCACCCGGCTGCCCCCTCCGGGGTATCTGCCATCCTCTCGGGGGTCATGATTAAGATGGGGGCCTATGGGCTTCTGCGGGTATTCGTCACCATCCTGCCTACTTCCCATTACTCCTCCTCCTGGGGAGGGGTGATCGCCTTCTTTGGGGTGCTCTCTCTCTTCGTGGGGAGCCTGACCGCCCTCATACAAAAGGATTCTAAGAGACTGCTGGCTTTCTCTTCCATTGGCCAGATCGGATACATTTTCCTCGCCTTGGGAATGGGCATTGCCTTCATGCGTATCAACCCGGCCATCTCCGCTGTCGCGCTTATCGCTGGCCTCTTCCATACCGTCAATGACGCCCTATTCAAGGCTCTCCTCTTCCTCAATGCGGGATCTATTTTGTACAAAACCGGTACCCGAAACCTGAACGAAATGGGTGGGCTACATAAATGGATGCCACTCACCTATTTTGCCACCCTGATCGGATGCCTTTCTGTGGGGGGCTTTCCGCCGCTCAATGGCTTTGCCAGCAAATGGATGATCTTTCAGACCACGATTCTTGGAGGAATCGATAGGCCAATCTATGTTTTCTTCGCCATCTTCGCGCTCTTTATTAGTGCGGTCACCCTTGCTTACGGGGTGAAATTCATGGGTTGCGCCTTTTTCGGAAAACTCCCTGATCCGCTGTTGCACAGGGTCAAATCGGATGTGCCCGCCTCCATGCAGTTTCCTCAGATCATCCTGGCCTTATTCTGCTTTCTCCTCGGTCTTTATCCGATGCTCCCCATCTCTTTCCTTTACCAGACATTACCTGCCTTGGGGGGGAGTGTGGCTTTTCCGGCGATGACTTCACTGTTTGGAACCTCTTTTTTTGGAGTAATGATTAATTTAGGAGAGGGAATTGGTGGAGTGTATAATGCCAGTGTTTTGCTCGTAGTTTTTCTGATTTCCTTTTTCATCGCTTTCTTCCTTTATAGGGCGGGGGGGGCAAAGGTGAGAGAGGATGTCACTTGGTATTGTGGGGAGGAACACCTTCCGGCAGAGGTTCGCTTCTCCGCCGATAGCCTCTATTTGCCCTTCAAGAGGTTCTTCCGCATTCGCGTGGGACGCTATCAGCGAGAAGGCGTTTATCCCACCTTTCAGCTCCCAAAGCTCTCCTTGCCCACCCGGCTGAAGCGGATTTTCGATGTGGATGAGTACTTCTTCTATCCTATCGTGCGGGGTTCCATGATCCTTTTCAATAAATTCTCTCGTACCCATGTGGGGATACCTCAAGTTTATGTCCTTTGGATGATCGTGGGATTGATTTTGGCCATCATCGTCTTGTTTTCCCTTTCCAGTTTCTAAACCCTCCCCAATTATATGGGAGGAAGATGTCACCAAAGTTAAAGAAAAACTTGATGCGAGAAAGGTTCAAAAAATGAATGCAAAAGGATTAATGGAGAAAATTCGAGAGAGATTCAAAGAAAAGGTCCTTGAGATCGAGGAAAAGGTAGCCAACAAGATCTATATGACCGTAGAGAAGGAGGCATTGGCAGGGACCGCGAGATTTCTTTTTGAGGAAATCGGCTGCCGTTACATTGTGGGCGCGGGAACTGACAGACGTAGCGCGAATGGAGATTTCTTGGTAACTCATTTCTTTTCCTTGGACGAGGAAAAGATCTTTGTGGTTCTCCATACGAGAGTGATGGCTTCTGATCCTCAATTAGAGGTGGAGTCGATTACTCCTTTTATTCCCCCCGCCAACTTTGCGGAAAGGGAGACCTACGATCTTTTGGGGATTAGCTTTAGAGGACACCCTGATCCGAGACGCCTGGTATTGCCGGATGATTGGCCGGAAGGCCTTCACCCATTGCGTAAGGACTTTCCTCATGATTTCCGGCCAGAGCCCGTGGAAGGGCAGGCCCCCAAGCGAAATGATCCGCCCGCAGGTGCCACGGTGCTCCCGATTGGCCCCTTCTTTACCGTTTTGGAGGAGCCCGCCTATTTTAGACTTTTTGTGGAAGGCGAAACGGTCGTAGGCTGCGACTATCGCGGATTTTACAACCACCGAGGGATCGAGAAATTGGGCGATAGCACTTTGACTTACAATCAAACCTGCTTTCTCGCTGAGCGCATATGTGGGATATGAGGGTTCGTACACAGTACGTGTTACTGTCAAGCAACTGAAGAAGCAGCCGGAATAGAAATACCAGCAAGAGCTCGATATATCCGCTCAATTCTTTTAGAGTTGGAGAGAATCCATAGTCATATCCTTTGGCTTGGAATCGCAGGGCACATCATCGGCTTCGATACGGTTCTCATGCAGACATGGCGCATCCGAGAACCGGTGATGTGGCTCTGTGAGATGATAACTGGCAATCGTAAAAATTATGGGATGAACTTGATCGGGGGAGTAAGGAGAGATATCCCGAAAGAGATGCATCCCAAGATTCACGAGGTTATCGATAAGATTGAAGCGGAATGGAAAGCACTGATCGCTGCCATTGGTGGTGACACCCCTCTTATGATGCGCCTCAAGGATGTAGGGATTCTGAGCTATGATAAGGCGAAGTTGAACTGCGTGGTTGGACCGACCGCTCGGGGTTCCGGAGTCGGCATCGATGCGCGGTTGGATCATCCCTATGCAGCATTCGCACAGATTTCTCCCGAGCGAAAAGTACAGCAAAGTGGGGATGTGCTGGGGAGAACGATCGTCAGACTGGAGGAAACATTAGAATCGATCAATGTGGTTCGACGGGCCCTGAGGGAGATGCCTGAAGGACCCATAATGGCTAAGATAGACTCCGAAATTCCTCCGGGCAGAGAGGGAATATGCACGGTGGAGGCGCCCCGGGGTGAGGTCTTTCACTACGTCCTCACGGGAGAGGATAATAGACCGTATCGCTGGAAGGTGAGGGCACCCACCTTTGTCAATTTGCAGGCTGTTCCCCTCTTGATTCAGGGTGGCACGGTATCGGATGTAACTATTTCGCTGGGAAGCATCGACCCCTGTTTTTCCTGTACGGAGCGATTGGAAGTAGTAGATCTTAAGTCAGGAGAGATGAAGGTTTATCGAAAGGATGAGATCCTTCAAATCACGAGGAGAAAAAAGTAGGGAATGACAAAATGAATATTGACTGGAAATTAGCGATCCTGAATATTGCCGTGGTCCTGCTCCTTTCCCCTCTGCTGGAGGGAGTGATTCGGAAAATCAAGGCCCGGATCCATTCTCGGATGGGCCCCCCGATTATCCAGCCCTACCTTGATCTGCTGAAGTTATTGGGGAAGGAAGATATTAAGGTGACAGACAATTTTCTGGTGAGCATTTCCCCCATGCTGGCGCTGGCGGCCGTCATGGTCTCGAGCCTGCTGATTCCTATGGGTACAATTGCACCTCTGGGGAGTTCCGGCGACATGGTGGCCTTCATCTATTTTGTCGGACTTGCCGCGGTGGCAGTGATCTTAGGGGGCATGGCTTCGGAGAGCCCATTTGCATCGGTGGGTGCCGGTAGGGAAATGATGATCTTTCTGATTGTGGAGCCGGTCCTGTTTATTAGCCTAATTACAGCGGCCGTCAATTCCCATTCCATGCGGATGTATGATATGGTACTTTGGCATCAGGCGGCGGGGCCCAAGATCTCCATGATCATCGCCGCCATCGCCCTCTTCCTGGCCCTTCAGGCCCAGCTGGCCAAACTTCCTTTCGACATTGCCGAGGCAGAAACGGAGATCATGGGAGGTCCCTTTATCGAGATGAGCGGGCCCAAGTATGCCCTTTTCAAATGGTCTATTCTGGCGAAACAAATCATCTTTACTTCGATCTTTGTGCAGATCTTTATCCCTTGGCCCAAAACCTTCGTTTTTGCCTTTGACCTCTTGATCACCCTCGTGAAGGTCTTGGTGGTGCTATTAGTGGTATGTTTGGTCGATGTGGTGAATCCGAGGCTGCGGATTGACCAGGCGATCGCCTATTTCTTCGGAGTAATCATCATCGCCCTGGCGGGATTGGCTTTCGCTATGGTGGGTGCTTAATCATCGAAATTAGGGGGTTACAGTATGTTTATTAGCAAGCTAAAGGAAGCACTGATCTGTCTGAAGGCGGGCAGGGTAACCCTTCCCTATCCTTTCAAGCCTGCACCTCCCGTCCCCGAGGGATTTCGGGGGAAGGTCGCCGTGGATGTGGAACAGTGCATCGGGTGCGGAGGCTGCGCGAATGTCTGTCCCAGCAGACTGATCATCCTTCGGGATCAAGATAGAGTGAGGACTCTGGATTTCTTTCTGGAGAGGTGCACCTTTTGTGGGAGGTGCGCAGAGGTCTGTCCGGAGGATGCGATTACGATGACGATGGAATTCGAGACCGCTACGGACTCCGTAGAAGATTTGCACATTCACCTTGAGATCTTCATGGCTACTTGTTCCCGCTGCGGCCGCTGTTTCCCGCCGCCGAGTGCCCTCGATAAAATGATGGTTACCGGGATGAGAACCGGCTGAGGCTTGGAAAGACGAAGGAGAAGAGGTAAGTAGAAATGGCCAGCTACGTTACGGGAAATCTAATCATTACCCTGATCTTGGCTCATCTCATCGCCTCGATCGCTGCGGTGGAAATTCGGAATCTCAAGGTGTCCACTTGGGCCCTTTGCATTCAATCATTGTTTCTCTGTTCCATTTTTGCCGCCTTCGCCGTCATCTCCCATAACGCGACCCTCTACTGGTGGGTCCTTTCCACTTTCGTCACCAAGGCGATCATCGTTCCTTGGATGCTCTTTCATTACATCAAAAAACTTCCAAAGTCCGAAGTGAAGCCGATCATCGGTTTTGCTGCCTCCCTTACCCTGCTCTTCGTTTTCTTGATCGTGTTCTATCGTTTCGTTCACACCCATATAGACTTTGTAGCTCCCACCCCAGAGGCGCTGATCGAACCTGCCCGGTCCTGCTTGGCCATCGCCTTTGCGATCTTCGTGTTGGGCCTTTATGTGTTGGTCGCCCGAAGGGATGCAGTCAAGATCGTCATCGGCCTCGTTTTATTGGAAAATGGTGTGCACCTGTCTTTGGTTACCTTGGCACCAAACCTTCCCGAGACCACGGTTTTTGGCATCACCACCAATGTGATTGTAGCTGCCTTCCTACTGCTCTATCTGACGGAGCGGATGTACCGGCAACTCGGTACCACGGATACCGTGGAGCTTTCGCAGCTGAAAGGCTGAGATGTTCGTTAGGACCTCGTATCTCAAATGTAATCTAACCAGAGAATTGGCGGAGAAGAAATGGCGACCGATTCGATCCTGACCGTGCTGGTATTTCTTGTCCCCTTGGCCTTTGCCCTGTTGATCTTCCTTTGCGGGGGGATATCTCGGGTCTTGCGTGAAGGAGCTGCCCTGGTGGGGATCTGCTCCACGCTTGTCATATCCGGGATGATCGCCTATCGGGTCCTTAGGGGAGAGGTATTGACCTATTGGAACATGAACTTTTATGTGGATGGGCTCAGCTCTCTCATGGAGCTTCTGGGATCGGTCATGGGGGTGGTCATCATTATCTACTCTTTAAGCTATGTGAATCATCATCCCCGCCTGGGAGACCTTCCGGAACACCGGCTCCGCCTTTACTATGGCCTGATCCTCCTGTTTCTCTCCATGATGAACTGGACCTGCGCCACTAATAACATGATCATGCTTTATGTCTCTTTGGAGGCTACCACCCTGGCCACCGCTTTCCTGGTCACCTTCTATTGGAGGAGAGAATCGATAGAGGCGGGCTACAAATATCTCCTTCTGGTAACAGTGGGGGTAACCTTCGCCCTTTTGGGCTGCGTGCTTATCTACTCTGCGGGCATTCCCTATCTTCCAGCGCGTAAGATCCTCCTCCTTACGGAGCTGGGAAAGATAGCGGGTAGCATACCCCGTAGCATCGTCCTTCTCGCCTCTTCCCTGATCATCGTGGGTTTTGGCACCAAGGCTGGCCTCGTTCCTTTCCATACCTGGCTTCCAGACGCTCATGCAGAGGCGCCCATCCCCGTGTCCGCTTTGCTCTCGGGGATCGTGATCAAGGTAGGGGCTTATGCCCTGGCGAGGACCATTACGATATTTGCCCCGCGATATCCGGCCATTGTCCTATTCGTGGCAATCCTGTGCTCTTTTGGGATGCTGGTGGGTATGATCATGGCCCTGGTTCAGGACGATATCAAGCGCATGTTGGCCTACTCCAGCGTCAGCCAGATCGCCTATGTGGTCGAAGGATTGGGGCTGGGTACCTATTTAGGGATCTATGGGGGACTCTTTCAGTTGATGAATCACACCATCATCAAAGGCCTTCTCTTCTTGACCGCGGGTTCTCTCATGTTCGCTACGGGAGAACGAAACATCAGCGGGCTCTCCCAGCTTCGAAAACGGATGCCCATAACCGCCTTTTGCTTCTTTGTGGGAGCCCTGTCCATCAGCGGGATGCCGCCCTTTAACGGATTCGTGAGCAAGTTCACGATCTTTTTGGCGGTGGCCGAACAGGGGCTGCTATGGGCGGCAGTCATCGCAGTGATCACCGGATTCCTCTCCGTTGCCTGCTTTGCGAAAGCCGCCTATCTCATCTTTTGGATGACGCCAGCGGAAGGCCATGGCCATGGGGGCTCAGCAGAGCTTGCTCCCATGAAAGAACCTCCTCCTTCCATGCTGGCAGGAATGATTTTCCTGTCAGGCCTGTGCATCCTGCTCGGAGTTTATCCTCAATTGGTTCATCCCATGCTCGATTCGGCTGCCAAGACCATCCTGAAACTCCTAGCGGGACTATGATGATTACCGCATTCAGAGAGGAAATGAGATGCTAAAAACCCTTTGCAGGAAAGCCTTCCCCAAGGCTCTGTGGGTCTATCATACCAACACGGGTGCCTGCAATGGCTGCGATATCGAAGTAATTGATGTACTTACCCCATACTATGATGCGGAGAGATTTGGCATTAAACTGGTGGGTTCTCCTCGGCATGCAGACGTGTTGCTCGTCACGGGTCCAGTTACCCGCCAGGTGCTGCCAGCCCTTAAGCGACTGTATGAAGCCACTCCTGATCCGAAGCTCGTTTTCGCTATTGGAGATTGCGCAAGTGGCGGCGATATCTGGTTTGATTCCTATAGTCTTTTGGGCGGGGTCCAGAAGGCCATCCCGGTCAATTTCTATGTTCCCGGATGTCCTCCGCGGCCGGAGGCCATCCTTTATGGTGTGGCGGTGGCTCTCGGTCTGGCACCGAAGAAAGCGGCCCCTCAAATCAGCAAGCAAGAATTTCTCAGGATGATCGAGGAGGAAGAGGTGTGAAAGTTCGAGGGCACCTCCCCCTATACTTTCCCAACCTATCGGAACACCTTCGAGGAAAAGGAATATGAGAAGAAAGGCTTCCCTCGTCATAATGCTACTTTTTTTGGGCCTATTGGTTAGCTGCCATCCTACCTCTCGCACGGATGGAAAGAAAACAGTGAAGGTTGCCATCCTGCCTGAGTATTCGCTTGAACTCATGGCGGGAAAGTACATGGACTTGATCAGCTATTTAGCGAGGGAAACTGGGTATCGTGTGGAATATGTCTCCTCCCTGAGCTACAGCAACTATCTATCTACTGTCGAAGCGTCTAAGGCGGATATTGGATTCCAAAATGCCCTGATTTATCAGATATTAGTCAATACCCATGGGGCTTATCCCTTGTGCCAGGCCATCGGCCTTGACGGATCGAGGACGAATCGGGGAATTATTATCACCCATGAAGGCAGTGGCATTCACAACATCCTTGAGCTCAAGGATAAGAGGGTGATGGTTGCCTCCAAGAAGGCGGTATCCGGGTACCTGGCACAGATTGCAGACTGCGCGGCGCAGGGAATCGATCCCGACAAGAATTTGAAGATCATCATTGCGACCCGACAGGATGAAGTGGTGAGGAAGGTCCTGGGCAAAAAGGTGGATGCAGGATTTGTGCGCGAGGATGTCTTGCAGACGGTGGGAAGGGTGGTGGATATTTCAAGCATTCGAATCGTCCACCAGACGACGCCTTATCCCAATTGGGTGGTCTCGGCCTTCAGAGAAACAGATCCGGAAGTGGCTTCCAGGGTCAAGGAAGCCCTCTTGAAGCTGAACGAAGGGGATGAGAATCGGGCGACCTTACAGTTGTTGGAGCTGAAAGGCTTTGCTGAATCGCAGGATAGTGACTACCTAGAGGTGAGAAAGGTCGCTGCCAGATTGGGCCTACCTTTGTAGTTTTGCATTTACTGCAAAAGAGTCTCTTGCCTTCCTGATTTGCTCTTCATCACCAGTGGAAATCTGATCCTCCCTCCCTTTCCTCAGCCAAGTCTATCGCTCCCTTCTCTCCTTTACCTCAGACCCCCTGATCGCCTGAATGGAGTCATGCCGGTCTCCGTTCGGCCTGCAAATGCATAGCGAGCATAATCCCCGTAGCAATCCCCAGGAAGAAGGCCAGGATCAGGATGAAGTTTCGGTTTCGGAGCAGACGGAAGATGATCGTTGGCTACTCGTTTTGTGTTATGCGATTTCCTGGTGATATTCTTGCAGCGACTTGATATTCATCTGGGGTCTCTTAATCAAGTTCTCGATTCCATTCACCGAGGCCTGGGCGCCGGCGATGGTGGTAATGATCGGCACGCTGTAGAGGGTGGCCTGGGACCTGATCTTGGCCTCGTCCTCTTTGGTTGCCTTCCCGGCCGGGGTGTTGATGATGAGATCCACCTTGCCGTCCTTGATGAAATCGATGATGTTAGGTCGGCCCTCGTGGAGTTTGGGCAGGGTCTTCACCTCGATATCGTTGCGCAGCAGGGCCGAGGCCGTGCCGGAAGTGGACATGATCTGGAACCCGAGGTCGGCCAGCTTCTTGGCGATGAAGACGATGCTCCGTTTATCCTGGTTCTTCACGCTGATGAAGACATTGCCCTTCTTGGGTAACTTCTGTCCGGCCGCGATCTGGCTCTTGGCATAGGCTGCGCCGAAGGTGGAGTCGATCCCCATCACCTCGCCTGTGGATTTCATCTCCGGCCCCAAGAGGATATCCACCCCGGGGAACCGAATGAAGGGGAATACCGACTCCTTCACCGCCACATGGTTGATCTCCTTCTCCTTGGTGAACCCCAACTCCTCCAGGCCCTTGCCCAACATTACCTTGGTGGCCAACTTGGCCAGGGGGACCCCGATCGCCTTGCTCACGAAGGGAACGGTCCGACTGGCCCGGGGATTGACCTCCAGGACATAGACAATATTGTTCTTCACCGCATACTGGATATTCAGGAGCCCTTTCACATTCAGCTCCAAAGCCATGGCATAGGTATTCCTCTTGATCTCCCCGATCGTGTCTTCCCCCAGGGTATGGGGAGGGAGGACCATGGCGGAATCGCCGGAATGGATACCTGCCTCCTCGATGTGCTCCAGGATCCCGCCGATGACGCACCTCTTCCCATCGGCGATGGCATCCACATCCACCTCAATCGCATCCTCCAGGAACTTGTCGATCAGGATGGGCCGATCCGGGGAGGCCTCCACCGCCTTCTCCATGAAGCCCTTCAAGTCCTCATCATCGTAAACGATCTCCATGGCCCGCCCCCCAAGGACATAGGAGGGCCTCACCACCACCGGATACCCGATCTTGTTGGCCACCTGCCTGGCCCCCTCGAAGGAAGTCGCCGTTCCATTGTCCGGCTGGATGAGCTTCAGCTTCTTGAGCATCTGCTGGAACCGCTTTCGGTCTTCTGCACGGTCAATGGAATCCGGGCTGGTCCCCAAGATGGGCACCCCGGCCCGATGCAGCGGAACGGAGATATTGAGCGGGGTCTGGCCCCCGAACTGGACAATGACCCCCATCGGCTTTTCCACATCCACGATGTTCAGGACATCCTCCACGGTCAATGGCTCGAAATAAAGCTTGTTGGAGGTGTCGTAGTCGGTGGAGACGGTCTCCGGATTGCAGTTGACTATGATGCTCTCGATCCCCTCTTCCTTCAAGGCGTAGGAGGCGTGGCAGCAACAATAGTCGAACTCGATCCCCTGGCCGATCCGGTTCGGCCCCCCTCCTAAGATCAGGACCTTCCTGTTGCTCGTCGGATGACTCTCATCCTGGGTCTCGTAGGTAGAATAGAAATAGGGCTGCTCGGCCTTGAATTCCCCCGCGCAGGTGTCCACCAATTTATAGACCGCAGCGATCTTGTGCTTCTTCCGGTAAGCTCTTACCCTGTCTTCGGTGGAATTGAGGAGATGGGCGAGCTGCATATCGGAGAACCCATCCTGCTTGGCCCTCAGCAAGAGGTCAACCGGGATCTTGAGCGGGGACCTGGGCTCCTTATTTCGGTATTGCTCGATCTCCACCTCCAATTCTAAGATCTGCTTCATATTGTCCAGGAACCAGCGGTCGATCTTAGAGAGCTCATAGATCTCATCCACTGAGAGGCCCATCTTCAGGCCGTAGCGGATGTAGAATAGCCGGTCATCATTGGGGATCCGGATCTTCCTCTTGATCTCCTCACGCAGATCCTGAGAGGGGGATCTGAGGGCCAGGTCGGTGATCTTATCCTTTCCGTCCGCGCCCAACCCGAATCGGCCGATGTCGATGGAGCGGATCCCCTTCTGCAGTGCCTCCCGGAAGTTTCTCCCGATGGACATCGCCTCGCCCACGGCCTTCATAGAGGTGTTGATGACCCTCTCCGCCTTGGGGAACTTCTCAAAGGTGAACCGGCAGATCTTGAACACGCAGTAATCCACGGTTGGCTCAAAGTAGGAGGTGGTCTTGCCCGTGACCTGGTTGAGGACTTCAGGGAGGGTGAGGCCCACCGCCAGCTTGGTGGCGACCCGGGCGATGGGAAAGCCGGTCGCCTTGGAGGCCAGGGCGGAGCTGCGGGAGAGCCGGGGATTGACCTCGATGATCACGATCTCTCCGTTTTCCGGATTCTGGGCGAACTGGATGTTCGAGCCTCCCCCAGTGATGCCGATCTTGCGGATGATCCTCTTGGAATAATTCACGAACCGGGCGTACTCCTCGCTGGTCAAGCTCTGGGAGGGCGCCACCACGATGCTATCCCCGGTGTGCACCCCCATGGGGTCCACATTCTCCATCGAGGTGATCATGATGACATTGTCCACGCAGTCCCGCATGACCTCGAACTCGATCTCCTTCCAGCCCAGCACCGACTGCTCCACCAGCACCTGGCCCACCGGGCTGATCTCGATGGCCTTGCCCAGAAAATCCTCCAGCTCCTCTTTGTTGTAAGCGGTCGCCCCCCCGAAGCCTCCCAGGCAGTAGGCGGGCCGCAGGATCAAGGGGAACCCGATCTCCAGGCCGATCCGCATGCCCTCCTCCAGGCTGGTAGCAATCCCGCTCCGGGGGACCTGGATGCCGATCTCCTGCATCGCCTGCTTGAAGAGGTCCCGGTCCTCGGCCCGGGAGATCGCCTCCACGCTGGCCCCGATGGATTCCACCCCATATTTCTCCAGGATCCCTTCCTTCATCAGGAAGTAGGCCAGGTTCAAGCCGGTCTGACCGCCCAGGGTGGGCAGGATGGCATCGGGCCGCTCCTTCTCGATGATTGCGGTGACCGCCTCCACGGTGAGGGGCTCAATGTAGGTTACATCGGCCATCCCGGGGTCGGTCATGATGGTGGCGGGGTTGCTGTTCACCAGGATGGTGAAGAAACCCTCCTCTTTGAGGGCCTTACAGGCTTGGGAACCGGAGTAATCGAATTCGCAGGCCTGCCCGATCACAATAGGGCCTGACCCGATCATCAAGATCTTATGAATATCGGTGCGCTTCGGCATGTAGCATCCTTTCCCTATCTCATTCCCAAGAACCTGCTGAAGACCCCATGGACCTCATCTGAGCTGGGACTGACCGGATAGTATTGAGTGGAGATCATGCGCAGGGACTGGCTTTCGATCTCCTCGATGGAGTGATCATTGAGGTTGCGCAGGGTGATCTGGGCCTCCGATCTGCCCCTGAGGCTCTCCTCGTCCACCACCCAGGAATGGTTTTGAAAGGTGATATGGCCCTTATAGGAGGAGGGGGAGATCACGGGATAGTTCGCCCCGTGATGGCCGACCTTCATCTTATTGAGCCTCCCTCCCAGGGCCTGGCAGATGGTTTGATGCCCGGTGGAGATGCCCAGGAGGGGGACCTTGCCTAAGAGGCCCCGGACAGTCTCCGTGATTTTTGGGAGGGCATGATCCTCCTCGGGACCATTCGAGATGACGATGCCATCCGGCTTCAAGCTCAGAATCTCCTGGGCCTCCATACCATAGGGCAATAGCAGGATATGGCATCCCAAGGACTGAAGTTGCTTGAGGAAGGAATTCAAGACCCCGAGGTCGAGGACCGCAATACGAGGCCCGGATTCATTCCCTTTGAATTCGAAGACCTGATCCACCGATGTCTGGCTGATGAAATCGCGCTGGGGGCTTTTCTTGTAGTCCTTCAGCCTCTTCAGCAGCCTGCCTTTCTGCGGGTCTTCCGTGGAGACAATTCCCAGCATCTGTCCATCATCCCGGATCTTGACCGCCAGGGTCCGGGTGTCCACCTCGCCGATGGCCACCAGCCCCTGCTTTTGCAGGAAGTTGGGAAAAGTCCCCTCGGCCTGCCAGTTGGAGGCGATCCGGCTCTGCTCCTTGATCACCAGGGCCTCAATCCAAGACCTCCTGGATTCATTGAATTTATCTGCCACCCCGTAATTGCCGATGAGGGGATAAGTGAGGATCAGGATCTTGCCCGCATTGGCCGGATCGGTCATCAACTCCTGATAGCCCACCACGCCGGTATGCAAGATGACCTCTCCCACCCGCTCTCCAGGAACCCCCAGGGAGATGCCCTCGAAGAGCGTTCCATCCTCTAACATTAGAATCGCGCGCATATTCGGCTCCTCTCCCTTTTCTTCATTCTTTCCAGGGATTCTCGATCGTCCTGTTCGCCCGCCAACCCCTGGTCAAGCAAGGAAGGACACGAAGAATAGGATAGAAATGGGCGGAACTTTGATCTTTATCCGCTCTCCTCTCTTCCGTCCGTAAAGTTGACTTTGGAGATCCCTGGATTGGCGACTTGCCTGGGGAGCATAACCGAGAATTGCCCTGGAAGTCAAGGATCGTTATTCGAGTTGGGGGAACGGCGGCGGCCTTAGAAAAAGGTTGACAAATGGCCGCCGGTTGGTTAAATAGATCTCTTATCCCGCCTGGAACAGATCGCTTGGCGGTGTAGCTCAGTTGGTCAGAGCACGCGGCTCATATCCGCGGAGTCACTGGTTCGAATCCAGTCACCGCCACCACCCCTCTCCTGCTTTTTCCTTTTGTCTCCGTCTCCGCTCCTGAGATCTCTTCCTCTCAGCTTTGCCCCATCCGGGCTCCTTAGCGATCCGCCCAGATGAAGTAAGACCTCCTGCCTGCACCAGGGCCTTTCCTCTCATTTTCCCTGGTCAGCATCTGGCAACCAACACACATGTTGACTTCATCGCCCGATCTTCCTATTATGGCTTAGGATAAAATCTATCAGGTTAGAATGGAATGGAAACAACAGATGACCGACACCTGGTTGACAGTCAAGGAAGTGGCTCAATACCTCAAGCTCAGCACCGACCTGATCTACAAGCTCGCGCAACAGGGCAGAATCCCCGCCTCCAAGGTGGGAGCTGCTTGGCGATTCAAGAGGGAGAAGGTCGATCAATGGATGGATGCCAATGAGAATCGTCACCAAAGGCGCGTCAGGAGAAAGGAATAGGTAGGCGTGAATCGAGGAGTACGAAGAGATGTATGATCTGTCGATGATTTCGAATCTCTTGGATATGTCCCAGCGGCACGAACATGCCCAACAGGAAGATTCCTTCGAGATCCTCGCTACTCCCGATTCTCTCGGAGGTGCTGGAAGCGGACTGAAAGGAAAATAGGGTGTAAAGATGCCAGAGATATGTCGATTTTATGGTATCATTATTGCCATGTTTTACGACGATCACAATCCACCGCATTTCCATGCGCGGTACGGGAAAGACAGGGGTGGCAATCGAGATAAGCTCCTTGCGAGTGCTCGAGGGGTACATTCCGCCACGAGCTCTGGGACTTGTGATGGAATGGGCTTCTCAGCATCAGAAAGAGTTGCTCAGTAATTGGGAACTTGCGAAGAGGAGCCAGCCACCAAAGAGAATTACGCCGTTGGCGTAGATGGAGGTCCATGATGATCCACGATGTTGTTTCTGCGTCTTACAAGGGGAAATACAAGATTCAAGTAACATTCGATGATGGGAAGGGTGGGATCGTAGATTTCTCAAAATATCTTACCAAAGGAGGCGTCTTTAACCGTTTCAAGGACATCAATTTCTTTAAGGATTTTTCGATAAACCAGGAACTCGGGGTTCTCACCTGGAAGGATGAGATAGACATCGCGCCAGAGACACTTTACGCCGAAGCCACCGGGACATCGCTTCCGAATTGGATGGAAAAGAAACGAAAACCTTCAGCGAACAAGACACTCCAGCGGACGGCGAATAGCCGCCGCTGACTTTAATCGTTAGCGATACATTATGAAAGAAACGACGTGTCCATTCTGCCAGAGCTACGACGT
>JAZDMQ010000026.1:0-3242 GCA_043800755.1 bacterium
GATGCTGGTCTGCGCTTCGTTTACCTCGGCAATGTCCCGGGCCATGAGGGCGAGAATACCTATTGCCCCCGCTGTCGAAAGACCCTGATCCGTCGCCTGGGCTACAGCATCCGCGAAAACAATCTCCGGAAAGGAGCCTGCCAATTCTGCGGAGAGAAGATCCCCGGGGTTTGGGCGTAACTGCCTTCGGAGGGGCCAGCCTCCTCTCCCCCCTCTCCCTGGGCTTCACCTCCATGGTTTCCCAGATCCTCCTGCTGCGGGAGATGGTGGTGGCCTGTTACGGCAACGAGCTCTCGCTGGGGATCATGCTCTCGGCCTGGCTGGTCTGGGTGGGGCTGGGGAGCTTTGCCGGGGGCATCTGGGCGCGAAGGCTCGCCGTCTCGACCAGGTCCCTCTCCGTTTCTTACCTGCTTCTGGGCCTGGCCCTCCCGGCCTCCCTGCTGCTGATCCGCTCGGCCCGATCCTGGTCAGGCATCGGGCCAGGGGAGGTCATGACCCTGCCCTCCATCCTGCTCCTCTCCTTTCTCTTCAGCCTCCCCCTCTGCCTGCTCCTGGGCCTGCTCTTCATCTTCAATGCCCGCCTCTCCGGCCGAGGCCCGAATGATCACGGAAAAGGCATCTCCTTCGTCTATCTCTGGGAGGCCGCAGGGGCCTTCCTGGGAGGGATCTTCTCCACCTATCTGCTGCTGCCCCACCTCTCCAACCTGGAGATCTCCTTTTTCATCCTTCTCCTCAACCTGCTGACTTCCCTTTATCTCTTAGGCCGCCCTGGCCAAAGGTCCAAGGCCTTCCTCGGAGCGGGCCTATTCCTTCTCGGCTTCGTCCTCCTCTTCTCCCTCCGGCTCCCTTCCCAGCTCGATCTCCTCTCCTGGAGGTGGCATTGGCAGGACCTCAATCTCCTGGAGACTGAGGACTCGGTCTATGGCAATCTGGCCGTGGGGGAGAGGTGGGACCAGGTCAGCGTGTTCGAGAACGGCCTCCGCCTCTTCTCCTGTCCTGAGCCGTCCGCGGCGGAGGAATCAGTGCATTACGCCCTGCTGCAGCATCCTGATCCCCACTCCCTCTTCCTCTTAGGAGGGGGCATCGGGGGTGGGTTGGCCCAAGCCCTGAAATATCCAGAATTGTCCATCGACTATGCGGAGTTAGATCCCAAGGTTATCGAGCTCTCTGCCCGACACCTGCCCTCAGAGCAGGAGGCCCTGCAAGATCCCCGGGTGAGGGTCTGGCATGGGGATGGGCGGCTCTTGCTGAAGCGATCTCCGAGACATCATGATGTCATCGTCCTCAGCCTGCCCGATCCCCGCACCCTGCAACTGAATCGCTTTTACACCCGGGAGTTCTTTCAGATCGCGAAGGAGCACCTCTCGCCCGGAGGGGTCTTCTCTTTTCGCGTCTCCTCCAGCGAGAATTATCTCAGTCCGGACCAGGCCCAGTACCTGGCCTTGCTCCGCAATACCCTGCAGGCCACCTTCGCTGAGGTGGTGGCCTTCCCCGGGGAGACCTGCATTTTTTTCGCCAGCCCAGAGAAGGGGGTTCTGCTGCACGATGGCCAAGGGCTGATCGGGAGGCTGCAGAAACGCCATTTGCATAACCAATATGTGAACGAGTTCTTGATCCCCTTTCGCCTCCATCCCTTCAAGATAAGCTATCTGCAGGAACGGCTGAAGGGCCAGGGGGCTCGAATCAATAAAGATCTGGAGCCCATCTGCTATCTTTATGAATCGGCCCTCTGGGCTTCCCAATTCGGCCCTTGGGAGAGGAGGGTCTTCGATTTCCTCTTCCAGGTCCACTGGGGCTACCTCCTCCTCTCCCTCCTCGGCCTGCTTGCCCTCCTCATCGCGGGACAGGCTGCGGCCCATTCTTATCTGAGCGGCTCCATATTGGGATCGGTATTTGCCACCGGCTTCACCTCGATCTCTCTGGAGATCGTTGCCCTCCTGGCCTTCCAGGCCTTCTACGGTTTCATCTACCAGAAGATTGGACTCCTCTTGGCCGCCTTCATGCTCGGCCTGAGTCTCGGAGCGTCCTGGGGCAGGGGGAAGCGGGCCTCGAAGCGATGGCTGTTAGGGGCCCAGGCGATCTCAATGGGCCTCTGTTTCCTCTTATACCTTAGCCTGAGAGGGTCCTTGCCCGCCTCAGCCCCCTCCGCCGGGATGGAGGCCTTTTTCTTGGTCCTCCTCTCAGGGGTGGGCCTGGTAGGGGGAGCCCAGTTCTGCCTGGCCAATACCTTGTTCCTCCGAGGCCGCTCTCAGTCGGCCTGGGGCACGGCTTACGCGGTGGACCTCTGGGGTTCGGCCTTGGGGGCCCTGCTCTGCTCGGCCCTGCTCCTTCCGCGGTGGGGGATCCTGCAATCCCTTTTGCTGCTGGCTATCCTCAATCTCGCAGCCTTTGGTTGCTTGTGGTTCGCAAAGGAATAGAAAGGGGCGCTTCATGGAGATCGTCGTGGATCGAGAGCAGGTCATCAAGGTTCTATCTGACCTGGTGGCCATCGAGAGCATCAACCCCAGCATGAAAGGGGCGAAGAACGGGGAGGCGGTCATCGGGAATTATGTCTTTGACTATTTGACAGGTCTGGGGATGGAGGTGAAACGGGATGAGGCCCTGCCCGGGCGGAGCAACATCATGGGAAGGCTGGCCGGTGCGGACTCCGGCCGTAGGCTCCTCTTTGAGGCCCACCTCGATACCATGCCGGTGGAGGGAATGGAGATCGATCCCTTTCATCCCAAAATTGAGGCGGGGCGCCTCTATGGAAGGGGCTCCTGTGATGACAAGGCCTCCATCGCGGCGATCCTCTGCGCCCTGAGGCTCACTAAGGAGCAAGGCAGGCCCAAAGCGGACCTCTATTTTCTGGGATCGGTGGATGAGGAATATACCTTCAAGGGGGTCCTCCATTTCCTGAAAGGAGGATTTCGGGCCCAGGCCGCGGTGGTGGGCGAGCCCACGGAGTTGGACCTGGTGATCGCCCATAAGGGCATGGTGCGCTGGAGGATTGTCGTAGCTGGAAAGGCGGCCCACAGCTCCAAGCCCCAGGAGGGGATCAATGCCATCGTCAAGATGGCCAGGATCATCAACCAGATCGAGGGACAGATGCAACCACGGCTCTCTCAGAATAGCCATCCCCTGGTCGGCCCTCCCACCCTGAGCATCGGGAAGATTCAGGGGGGGATCCAGATCAACATCGTGCCGGACCGCTGCATCATCGAGTTGGATCGCCGGCTGATCCCCGGAGAGGAAGCGGACGC
>JAZDMQ010000047.1:0-38477 GCA_043800755.1 bacterium
GACAGTCGACAGAGGTGAAAGAGCTCATTTCCCTGGGGAAGAGTAAGGGGTTTTTGACCTATGAGGAGATGAACAGCATTCTGCCGGAAGACATCACCTCTTCGGGGCAGATTGACGATATCATCACCCTCTTCGGGGAAATGGACATCGAGATCGTCAATGGACCGCAGAAGGCCAAGGTGGTGAAATCCATGGAGGCCCCTGAGGAAGAAGAGATATCGGGAGCGGAATTGGATCTCACCCCTTCTCCTATCGGGCACACCGACGACCCTGTCCGGATGTATCTCCGGGAAATGGCCAAAACCCCTCTTTTGACTCGCGAGGGGGAGATCCGCATCGCGAAGCGAATCGAGGCGGGAAGGGAAGAGGTAAGCAATGCGGTCTGCCGGGTGTCGGTAGCCGTCCGGGAGGTCATCTTCTTGGGGGAACGCCTCCTCTCCGGGCGGCTTCGGGTGGGGGATATCATCTCTCTCAACGAATTCGATGAGACCTCTGAACAGAAAGAGATGGAGCTATTGGCTGAGATAGCCCCGATACTGAAAGGCCTGAAGGCAGAGCAGGAAAAGATCGATGAGCTGAGGAAGAAGCTGGTCAGTCCTTCCGGGGCAGTCTTGAAAGGGGAGAAGGCCGAGGCCATCTGGAAAAAAATGGTCCGGTTTTGTTCCCGCCAGGCCAGCCTGATGTGCCACCTGAGCCTGAATCAGAAGGTGATTGATCGCATCCTCTCGCGGATGAAGAACCTCTTGGAGAGGATCGGACAGGGCGAGGACGAGATGGCCGAGGTGGAAAAGGCGCTACGGCTTTCGCCGGCAGAGGCCCGTAAGATCTTCGATCTCAATCGCAGACAGAGCCTGGAAGTCCTCTGCATGAGATTCAAGGTGAAGAAGGATCGGATGGCGGAGCTGGAGAAGGTCTATAAGGGGGGATTGCGCAAGGTCAGGCGAGCGGAGCAAGAGGCGGAGATGTCCAGCGCCGAGCTGAAGGAATTGCTTCATGCGATTACCAGCGGAGAGAGGAAGGTCCTCGGGGCCAAGAAGGAGATGGTGGAGGCAAATCTGCGCTTGGTCATCAGCATTGCCAAGAAGTACACCAATCGAGGGCTACAGTTCCTGGACCTGATCCAGGAGGGAAACATTGGCCTGATGCGAGCGGTGGATAAGTTCGAATATCAGAGGGGATATAAATTCAGCACTTATGCCACCTGGTGGATCCGTCAGGCGATCACCCGGGCCATCGCCGATCAGGCACGCACCATTCGCATACCGGTTCACATGATCGAGACGATCAACAAATTGATTCGGGCGTCCCGCCAGTTAGTCCAGGAGAAGGGAAGGGAGCCAAACCCGGAGGAGATCGCCGAGAAGATCGATCTGCCGGTGGACAAGGTGAGGAAGGTGATGAAGATTGCCCAGGAGCCAATTTCCCTGGAGACTCCTATCGGGGAGGAGGAGGACAGCCACCTGGGGGACTTCATCGAAGACAAGGGAGCGGTATCTCCTTTGGAGGCGGTCATCGGCATGAATTTGACCAGTCAGACCGAGGATGTGCTGTTCAGCCTAACCCCGAGGGAGGAAAATGTGCTGCGCCTTCGTTTTGGAATCGGGGATGGTTGTGACCACACCCTGGAAGAGGTGGGACAGCGCTTCGAGGTTACTCGGGAGAGGATCAGACAAATCGAGGCGAAGGCGCTTCGCAAGCTCCGACATCCCACCCGCAGCCGCAAACTGAGGAGCTTCATCGAAGGATAGGCCAGCGAGTCATTCGGCTGAAGGTTCCCACCACTTCCTCCGGGAGGCTTCAAAGGGCATCGCAAGCGCAGCTCCCTTAGCTCGCTGAGGGGGCAGATTTCAATTGGGCCCATAGCTCAGTTGGTCAGAGCCACCGGCTCATAACCGGTTGGTCCCAGGTTCGAGTCCTGGTGGGCCCACCAGTGGAGGGAGGGGAAGACAGGCTTCCCCTCCTGACCTTGAGTGCGAGAGATCCCTCGGGGCAGACCTTGAAGGGAGGATTTCAGTGGACAAACAGCTCGAATTGCTGATCGAACTCCAGGGATTGGATACGGAGATCTCTCAGCTCGTAAAGGAGAAGGAGGCTATCCCAAAAGAGATTCGGGCTTTGGAGCAGCGGTTTTCCGAGGAGGAATCGCGTCTGGAGGCGATCAAACGGGATCTGGAGGATTTGCAGAAGAGGAGACGAAGCCAAGAGAGGGAATTGGAACATCAAGGCCTGGAGATGAAGAAAAGACAGGGGCGCCTCTTAGAGGTGAAAACCAACAAAGAGTATTCCGCGATCCTGCACGAGATCGAAGGTCTCAAAGAGAAACAGTCGGCCTTGGAGGACGAAATCCTGGAGGTTTTGGAGGAGATTGACCGCCAGGCGGGCCAGGTGAAGAGGCAGTCAGAAAGGTTGGCCCAGGAAAAGGCCCAGTGCGAACAGGGAAGGAAGGAATGGGAGGGAAAGTCGACGGAGACCGAGGCACGCCTATCAGCGTTGCTGAAAGAGAGGGCCAACAGGGCATCAGGCATAGATCCCGCCCTGATGCAGACTTACATGCGAGTCTTCGAAAACCGCCAAGGATTGGCGGTGGTGCCGGTCAGGGAGCGGTCCTGTTCCGGCTGTTTTGTCACCCTGACCCCCCAGGTTTTCCAGGAGGCGAAGAAGAACGACCGCATCATCACCTGCTCCAACTGCAATCGGTTCATCTATTGGAAAGAGCCATGAAAGTTCATTGCGGGGGCCTTCCTTGTCCTAGTCCTATAGCCCGTCGAAGGCAGATCAATGATCAATGGAGGCCTGGCGTTTGAAGATTCCTCGCACCTTCCTGGAGGGAGTTTGAGAGACCTGGGACTGATCATCTATATCGATGGGGCCTCGCGGGGGAATCCAGGTCCGGCAGGGATCGGGGTCTCCATTCTGGACTCCAAGGGCGAGCCCCTCACCGAAGACTCAGCCTATATCGGGGTGGCAACGAACAATGTCGCGGAATACCGGGCATTCCTGCGGGCCCTGAAAAAGGCCCGGGAAATGGGTGCGAGCCGGGTTCAGATCATGACCGATTCGGAGCTTTTATGCCGACAAATGAAAGGCCTCTACCGGGTCAGGGATGCCAAATTGATTCCCCTCTTCCGGGAGGCAGTCCACCTGACCAGAGGGTTCGAAAAGGTTGCACTGCGGCATATCCCTCGAGCCAAGAATGGAAGGGCCGATCAGTTGGCCAATCTTGGCATAGATGCAGGGAGCCGAGGATAGGGACTCCGAAGATGAGGGGATTATGGTCCGAAAGAGGCTGAAGCGACCTCTTTCCCTAAACCGGGTGCTCGATGGGGCGCTCAAGGAATTAGGGATTGAGGTGCAGTTGAAGCAACACCAGGTATGGGGCCTGTGGAACGAGGTGGTAGGCCCAAAGATCTGTCATTATGCCCAGCCTTCGAGCATCCGGGGAGGCCGCCTCTTTGTGGCGGTGGAAGACTCCATGTGGCTCCACCAGCTTCATTTCTTGAGGCACAAGATCCTCCTGGAGCTCAACAGGAGGCTGGGAGAAAATGTACTGAACGACATCGTCCTGCGAGTCGGGGAGGTGAGCCCCCCCCACCCCCAGCCCCGGGAGAAAGGCCCGACGCCCCCACCTTCTCAGCCCTTATCCCCGCAAGATGAAGAAACGATTGAAAAGATCCTTTCTCCGATCAAGGGACAGGAATGCCGAGAGGTGCTGGAGAGGGTCCTCCACCTCCACCTCTGTCGCAATAAATCCTCGCAATAAAGCTACAATTCGTTGAGAAAATAATACAATTCCCAGCGGACTGGTTGGGTGGCCAAGGGGCCATTACGGCCCAGAAATGGGGCGCCAGGGGGAAGAGCGGTGCGTCGGATGGGGTTGGCATGCTCTTTGCTTACATCATAGTTGGCGTTGTCAGATTAGATATGAGAAAGGTGGAGCATGAGCCATCAACATACCCCCTTACGAGAGGTTTCCTGCCAAGGTATTGGGTTGCACACCGGGCGAGCTATCTCCCTCACCCTGAGGCCAGCCCCCATCGATCATGGGATTGTCTTTCGTCGCATGGATATTGGCGCAACTGCTCTGGTGGCGGCCATACCGGAGAATGTTCAGGATACCCATTATGCCACCACCCTCGGGAAGGATGGGGTGGAGGTGCATACCATAGAGCACCTCATGGCAGCATTTGCCGGAATGGGGATCGACAATTGCCTGATCGACCTGGACGGGCCAGAAGTCCCAGCCGTGGATGGCAGCGCCCGTCCCTGGGTAGAGGTGCTGCAAAGGGCGCAGAGGAAAAGGCAGTTTGCCCCCAAGGCCTATCTGAAGGTGAAGGAGCGGATTGTGGTCAGCGATGGGTCCCGCTTCCTCCAACTCGTTCCCTCGGACCGGCTCACGGTCTTTTATACCATGAGCTTTGGTTTTCCATTTCTGGGGGAGCAATCCGTCGCCTATAATCTCTCCCGGAAGACCTTTGTGGATAACATCGCCCCCTCTCGCACCTATGTCTATTTGCAGGATGTAGAAAGACTGCACAGTATGGGACTGGCCCAGGGTGGTTCTTTGGAAAACACGGTGGTCATCAGCGACGAGGGAGTTCTGAACGGAGGTCTGCGCTGGCGTGATGAGCTGGTGCGACACAAGGTGTTGGACATGATGGGGGACCTTTACCTTCTGGGGAAGCCGTTGGTGGGGACCTTGATTGCCTACGGAGCGGGCCATGAGCTCCATGTGCGGCTGGTTCAAGAGATTCAAAAGCAGCTGAGCCCCCGGAAGGCGGATTCCCCTCTCCCCACGGTTATTGAGAAGCTGGTCAAGCCTTTACTTTCCCCCCAGGAGATGGTGGAGAAGGCTGCCACCTAAGGGATAACTCCCTCCCGGTTTCACCTCCCGCCCAATTTGCCCTTGCATTCCCTCCTCCTTTTCCATATAGTTACCTGATAGGTTCATTTCTCGAAGAGATCCGAAAGGCCAAGCGCCCTTTGTCCGGAGCGTGCCCCGCAAGGCCCGCCCTGTGGGCGGGGCTAGGGGCAAAGTACAATTGATATGTACTTCATTTCCGGGAAGCCGCGCCCCCATGGGCGGAGGGCTCCACTCCTTCCTTCAATCCATTTCCCTCTCGGAGATGAGGGGGGCTCGGTGGTGAGATTTAGATTCCTTCGCTTTTGCGCCCTCCAACTTCTATTTGTCTCCCTCCCCCTCCTCTGCCTCCCCTGCGTGGGAGAGGCAGCAGGGGCTAAGATCACCGATCTCATTATCACCCAATCCGCGGAGAATCTTCTGGTCTTTGCCACCTTGAGGGATGCCTTTACCAGAGAGATAGAAGAAGGCATCGTCAATGGGGTATCCACCTCCTTCACCTTCTATCTACGGTTGATGAAAGAGCGAAATATGTGGGCTGACCAGGAGGTGGCCAGCCTCACCGTAAGACAGACGGTGGCCTACGACTTGCTTAAGGACCGCTTTAGCTTTACCAGCCAGAATGGAAATCAGACCCTCACCCGGGTCACCAACAACTTCGGCGATATCAGGCGGTGGATGAGTTCCTTAGACGGGATCAAACTGGCATCCTCCCAGGATCTGAAACCAGGGGAGCTCTACTACGTTCAGGTGAGGGCAGAGATCCGTTCGATCAAGCTGGTATTCCCTCTGAACATCCTGCTCTTTTTCGTTTCCTTCTGGGACTTTGATACCCCCTGGTCGACCTCCGCCCTTTTCCGGATTGGCAAATGAGGCCTCGGGTCGCTGGCTCATTGGGAGATCTTTGATGGTCCAGGATTTGGAAAGAAGAAAGAGAAGAAATCGGTTAATCTCCTTCGGCATCCTCATCTGCCTTATCGTCTTAACGGCCATCCAGGTCCTCATCCAGCAACTGCGGTTTCCCACCCCCATCGCAGGCAACATCCTGATTTTCGCCCTCTTCAATGTCAACCTGATCCTGCTCCTGGTCCTCATCCTCCTGGTATCTCGTAGCCTCTTCAAGATCTACATTGAGCGTAAGAACAGGGTAATCGGCTACCGCTTCCGCACTCGGCTCATCGCAGCCTTCGTGGGCCTCTCCCTGCTGCCGGCCATCGTGTTGTTTTTGGCGGCCTCCAATTTCATTACCATCAGCGTGGAGAGCTGGTTCAATGTCCAGGTGGAGAATTCCATGCGCGGCTCCATCGATATTGCCCGGGCCTATTATCAGGTCACCGAAGGGAATACCCTCTCCCAGATGAAGGAGATTAGGGCGAGGATCGAGAGGGAAGACCTCTTGGAGGCGAAGAATCTTCCCAAGTTGAGGGAACTGGTGAAGGATAAGCAGGATGAATATCGACTGGCATACCTGGTCGTCTTCGATCGACACGGAAGACAAGTGGCGGCCTCACGCGATCCGAAATCTCGCGGTGTTTCCGCCTTCAAGTGGGGGAAACGCGGGCTCAAGGGAGAGGAATTCTCCCAATCCCATCAGGTAGGCAAAAAGGACCTGGTCCGAGCCGTGGTTCCCATTCGCTCCCTCCGAGATTCGAAGAAGATCTTGGGGGCGCTGGTCGCTCATCAGATCCTTCCGTTCGGCCTTTCCCAGAGGGTCAATGAGATCACTACGGCTTTCAAGGAGTACAATCAGCTGAAGATGCTTCAGGATCCGATCAAAAGCCTCTACTTGATGGTTTTTCTCATGATCACCCTGCTGGTCATGTTCGCCGCCATCTGGGCGGCGATCCATATGGCGCGGAGGATCACCGTTCCGATTCAGCTTCTGGCGGAAGGGACCCGGGAGGTGGCGGCTGGCAATCTCGGGTACCAGGTAGAGGCGCGGGCCGATGACGAGATCGGCATGCTGGTCGATTCCTTCAACCAGATGACCCAGGATTTGCTTCGGTCCAAGGTCGATCTGGAGACGGCCTATCTGGATCTCCGCCGAACGAATATTGAGCTGGACCAGAGGCGCATTTACATGGAGACCGTACTGGAAAATATCATCGCCGGTGTCCTCTCCTTGGATGAGAAAGGTTACATCAATACCATCAATAAGGCGGCCCTCAGCATGTTGAACCTAAGCTCGGAGCAGGCGCTCCGCCGCAGCCATGAGGAGATCTTCTCTCATGCCGACCTCAAACCGATGGGGGCCTTGATCAGGAGAATGGCCACCGAGGGATTAGAGACCTGGGGCCAGCAGGTCACCCTGAATATCAATGGTAAGGTGAGCACCCTGGTCGTCAGCATCTCGGGCCTGCGAGATCAGGAGAAGAGATACCGGGGCATGGTGGTGGTTTTCGATGACCTCTCCCAATTGATTAAGGCCCAGCAGGCAATGGCCTGGAGGGAGGTGGCCCGCAGCGTGGCGCACGAGATCAAGAATCCATTGACGCCCATTCAGTTATCTGCACAGCGCCTGCGCAAGAAATTCTTGGAGCGGGCGCCGGATTACGAAGGAGTCATCGTGGAATGCACCGATACGATTATTCAGGAGGTGGAGGGGCTGAAGGAATTGGTGAGTGAGTTCTCTCGATATGCTCGGATGCCCTCTTCAGAACTGAAGCCAGATGATTTGAATCAGATCGTGAATCGAGTCTTGCAGCTCTATGCTGGGCTCGCGAAGAGGTCGGTCATCCGCAAGAATCTTGACCCCCATCTGCCCCCGGTGAACCTGGATGCAGGGCAGATGCGGAGGGCTCTAATTAACCTGGTAGATAACGCCATTGCCGCCATCAAAAAGGGAGGAGTGATCGAGATTTCCACTCGACATGTGCCGGGAGCATCTATGATCCACCTGGAAGTATCGGATACCGGTATGGGCATCTCCCCAGAAGATAAGGATAGGCTCTTTCTGCCCTACTTCTCCACTAAGAAAGGTGGGACCGGGCTGGGGCTGGCAATTGTACATCGAATCATCAGCGAGCATTCCGGCCGCATCCGAGTGGAAGACAACCACCCTCATGGAACGCGGATGCTGGTTGAACTTCCAACTTTGGCGGGGGCCTCTGCAGCGGCGGCAGCGAAAGGGGAGTCATGAGTAAAGAGGACCTTCTGATCGTGGACGATAAACCGGGTATTCGGAGCTCTCTGGAGGGGATTCTGCGCGATGAAGGGTATCATGTCTCCTCGGTAGGATCAGCGGAGGAGGCCCTCGATCGTGTTCGACAGACTCCCCCCGATCTGGTCCTGTTAGATGTCTTGCTCCCGGGGATGGACGGGATAGCGGCTTTGGAAGAGATGAAGAAGCTGAAGTCGGATCTCGCCGTCTTGATGATCTCAGGACATGGAAGCATCGAGATGGCGGTCAAGGCTACCAAGCTGGGGGCCTACGACTTCATCGAGAAGCCCCTTTCATTGGACCGGGTGGTTTTGACAGTCCGACACGCTCTCAATGATGTCCGACAGAAAAGGGAAATCCAGCAATATCGCCAGGCTCTGGAGAAGCGATATGAGATCATCGGGGGAAGCGCTGCCCTCGCAGACATCCAGCAGATGATCCGCTCGGTGGCTCCCACCAACGGCCGGGTGCTGATCTGCGGGGAGAGCGGGACCGGGAAGGAGTTGGTGGCCAGGGCAATCCACCAGCAAAGCCCCCGCCGCGAGAAACCCTTTGTGGAGGTGAATTGCGCGGCGATCCCGGAAGATCTCATCGAGAGCGAGCTCTTCGGGCACGAAAAGGGGTCCTTCACCGGGGCGACGGCCAAGCGGCGAGGGAAGTTTGAGATCGGAGATGGGGGAACCATTTTCCTGGATGAGGTGGGGGATATGAGTCTGAGGACTCAGGCCAAGGTGCTGCGCGTCCTGGAAGAGCAACGATTCGAGAGGGTTGGAGGGGTAGAGTCCATCACCGTGGATGTGCGAGTGCTCGCTGCCTCCAACAAAGATCTGGAGGAAGGGATTCGCGCGGGAAGGTTTCGGGAGGACCTCTACTATCGCCTGAATGTGGTTCCCCTCAATGTTCCTCCCCTGCGAGAGCGCGGGAATGATATCCCCCTGCTGGCTAACCACTTCCTGCGCGAGTTCTGCGCCGAATACGGCAGACGAGAAAAGACGATCAGCGCCTCAGCCATGGAGGTCTTGAAAGATTACCATTGGCCGGGCAATGTCAGGGAGTTGAAGAACCTGATCGAGAGGCTAATCATTATGGTATCTTCCAACACCATCTCCCCCCAGGATATCCAGTCCTCGCTACGACCCGTGACCCCCACGGATGTAGGGAGACCTCTGGGAGAGGAGACACTGCGGGAGGCCGGAGAGCAGTTCGAGAAGGAGTTTATCTTGGGACGGCTCCGGGAGAATAATTGGAATATCTCCCGCACCGCAGAAAAGCTGGGTATCGAGCGAAGCACCCTCCATCGCAAAATGAATGACTACGGGATTAGGAAGACGGCCAAAGAACCAATTCGAGAAAAATCCACAAGCAACCTCCACCGCAAAATGAAGGCCCACAGGGTTAAGCCGGGATAAATGGAGAGAGAGACCTCGGCCTCCCCCCAGATCGGCGATCTCCTGGAACTGGAGATAGAGAAGTTGATCTTCCAGGGCGCAGGGCTGGCGCGGTGGAAGGGGATGGTTGTTTTGCTTCCCCACTGTGCCGCAGGGGATCGCCTCGTTGCTCGGGTGAGCAAGATCAAGGGCCACTATCTGGAAGCCGAGGCCCAGGAGATCTTGTCTCCTTCGCCAGAGCGGGTCCTTTCGCCCTGCCCTCATTTTCCTGCCTGTGGGGCGTGTCAATGGTTACATCTGTCCCCGGCCGCGCAACGGAAATGGAAAGAGAGGATCCTGCGCGAGCAGTTGACCCCCATGGAGAGGTGGGGAAGTGTGCCGATATGGCCGATCCTCCCCGTTTCCGATCCTCTGGGCTACCGTACCCGGGCCCAGATCAAGGTAGGACGGAAGGGAAATCGAAGCCAATTGGGATTTTTCCGCCCCCGATCTTCAGAGTTGGAAGAGATTGATGTCTGCCCTCTGCTCCACCCTGACCTGCAGGGCCTCTATGCCTCTCTGCGAGCCCTGAAGTATCCCACCCTCGCTCAACTCTTTCCCGCCTTGAAGGAGATCTGGATACAGCGAGGTTTTCCCAAGGGGGAGCTGACGCTGGCCCTCTTGACCCCCTTCGGGGAAAGGCCGGCCTTGCGGCTTCTCCATCAACGATTGCGGGAAACTTGCCCGGCCCTGAGCGGAATCTCCCTGATTCGGGATCGCGAAAGAGGCTTTTATGACCAGGTGGGCAATCCTTGGGTGGAGATGACCATCGGGAACCTGGTGCTCAGGGTGGGGTCTACCTGTTTTTATCAAGTGGGGGAGAGGGGGGCGGAGGGCATCCTCCACCAGATCGAGGCATGGATCGGAAATGGAGGGCTGGGGCGGGTCTTGGACCTCTACTGTGGGGTGGGGACCTTTAGCCTTCCGCTGGCCCGCCGCGCTGAGATGGTCCTGGGGGTAGAAGCGCAGACCGAGGCGGCTCATTGGGCGCGAGAGAACGCCCAAAGGTACGGCCTTTCCCAGGTAGAGATCCTCCAGGCGGCGGCGGAGGAGGCCCTTCTTTCCCCGCTGAGGCAAGAGAGATTTGACTTGGCCCTGCTTGACCCCCCGCGCTCGGGGGTCAGCCGGAGGACCCTGGAGGGACTCCTGCGCCTTGCGCCCCCCCGGATGATTTATATCTCCTGTGATCCTTCCACCCTGGCCCGGGATCTGGGTCGCCTGATGGAGGGAGGATATCGATGCCAAAGGGTCCAACCCTTGGACCTCTTTCCCCAGACCTATCACCTGGAGACCCTGGTCCTGTTGGAAAGGATTATTTGACCGGTGCCTCCCTTGACAAATTGCCCGGGGGTGATGATATAATGGCCTCCCAGGAACCTGTCTTCCTTCGGCCTCTCACTCGCGTCGGATCCTCAGAAAGCCATGAAAAAAAGAATACTCCTCAACCTTCCGAATACCTTAACCCTCGGCCGGATCTTTCTGGTTCCCCTCTTGGTGGTTTTCCTCATCTCCTCTTCGCGGATTAATAGCCTGATCGCCGCGGCCATTTTCCTGGCGGCTTCCTTTACCGACTGGCTCGACGGCCACATTGCCCGCAAGACGCGTCAAATCACCACGCTGGGAAAACTGTTGGATCCGCTGGCGGATAAACTCCTGGTCTCTGCGGCCTTCATCTCTCTGGTGCAAGGCGGGCGGATCCCGGCCTGGATGGTAGTGGTCATCGTGTGCCGCGAGCTTGCAATCACCGGCCTCAGAGGAATCGCGGCCTCTAAGAAGCTGGTGGTGGCTTCTAGCTGGTGGGGAAAATACAAGATGCTCGCTCAGATCCTGGCTATTATGCTCTTGATACTGGATGTTCCTTGGGCGATGGTCGCCGCTTGGGTCGCCCTGGCCCTGACCCTGATCTCGGGCATTGACTATGCCGTGAAATTCGTAGGGGGTAACTTGGAGTGATATCCGAGGTACTCGCGATCGCCGTCGCCTATCTGGTGGGAGCGATCCCGTTCGGCCTTCTCGTTGCCAAGCTCCAAAAGGGAATTGATATTCGAGAGCACGGGAGTGGCAACATTGGGACCTCCAATGTCCTACGGACGCTGGGGAAGCGGGCCGCCCTCTTGACATTGGCGGGAGACATCCTCAAGGGCTACCTGCCCATCCTGCTTGCACGGGGTTTGGGGGTTTCTGAACTGTGGATGACCGTTGTGGGCCTGGCGGCCGTTATCGGCCACAACTGGCCGGTTTATGCTGGCTTTCGCGGCGGAAAGGGAGTTGCCACCAGTTTCGGCGCCTCGCTGGGAATCATGCCCCGGATGGCGGGCCTGGCCCTCCTCGTCTATATCGTGGTGGCCACCATGGCCCGATATACCTCTCTGGCGGCCTTGATCAGCAGTGCCAGCCTGCTCCTATGGGTGCATCTCTTCAAGGCCTCCCGTGCCCAGGTCTTGTTTGCCGCAATCGCCGCCGCCCTCATCTACCTTCGGCATCGGGAGAACATCCAGAGGCTCCTCCGTGGGACTGAACGGAAGATTGGCCAGAGGGTAGGGGTTCGATGAAGAGATCAATCTGCACCCGGATCCATGGAGTCGGGGCCTCGCCTGGCCTGGCGATAGGGAAGGCGATGGTCTATGGGCGAGTCCGGCCCAAGGTCTATCGGCGCAAGATCTTGGAATCCGAGATCTCCCGGGAGCTGAAGCGATGGCAGGAAGCCCTGGATCAGGCGATGGAGGAGACCAGGCGACTTCAGTCCAAGGTGGAACACGAGGCCGGAGAGGCGCAAGCAGAGATTTTTTCCGCTCACCTCCTGATGCTCTCCGACCCCCTCTTGACCTCCGAGGTGGAGAGGGAGATTGCAGAGGGGCAGGTGAATGCCGAGTTTGCTCTGATAGAGGTAACGCAAAGCCTCAAGAGCAATTTTCAATCCATGCAGGACCCCTATCTGAAGCTGCGCGCGATCGATATCCAGGACCTCGAAGATCGACTTCTCGGCCACCTGGCTAGCTTCTACTCGGCTCCCCCTGCGCCCGCGGGGCCCACCATCCTGGTCGCCCACGAAGTTTGCCCCTCGGAGGTCGCCCAATTAGACCGGGAGAAGATTGTGGGGCTGGCCCTGGACTCTGGTGGCCGAACCTCACACTCCATCATCCTTGCCCGCTCCATGAATATCCCGGTGGTGGTGGGTTTGAGGGATGTCTCCGAAAAGGTGGGGGAAGGGGAACTCATCATCTTGGATGGGAGTCTGGGGGAATTGATCCTGGATCCGCCTCCGGAGGTGGTCGCCGAATATGAGAAGAGGAGGGAGAGAGAGGAACTATCTCTGCTCGAGCTGGAGGAGGTGCGGGCCCTTCCCGCCGTCACCCGGGATGGAAGGGCGATCCACCTCTTGGCGAATGTGACCAATGTGGAGGAGTCAGTTGCGGCCTTGAAGGCCTCGGCCGAGGGGATCGGCCTGTTTCGCACCGAGTTCCTCTTTCTGAATCGCCCTACCCTCCCCCGGGAAGAAGAGCAATTTGAGTCCTACCGCCATCTGGTGGAGGTGATGGGAGATCGTCCAACGGTGATTCGCACCTTGGATGTGGGCGGCGACAATCCGATCTTCTCCATCTCCGAGAGGGGGGAGGCGAACCCGTTCCTGGGAACGCGTTCCCTCCGGCTTTGCCTCGAGCACCCGGAGCTTTTCCGCACGCAACTGCGGGCAATCCTGCGAGCTGGACTCTGGGGCAGGCTGAAAATCATGTTCCCCATGGTTGCCACGGTTCAGGACCTGCAGGAGGCCTTGGAACTCTTGCGGGAGACTGAGCGGGGATTGCAGCGGGATGGGGTGCCGCACCGGGAGGAGATCGAGGTCGGGATTATGTTAGAGGTTCCCTCGGCGGCCCTGACTCTGGACCTATTGGCCCCCCAAGTGGATTTCTTCAGCATCGGCACCAACGACCTTTTTCAGTATACCTTGGCCATCGACCGCACCAACGAAAGGCTGGCCAGCCGCTATGGATCATTGGACCCTGCCATCCTCAGACTGGTGAAGGGGATGGTCGAAGCGGCCAAAGCGGCAGGGAAACCCCTTTCCGTTTGCGGGGAGATGGCGGGAGAAGCCCTGGCCCTGCCTCTGTTGGTGGGATTGGGAGTAGAGGAGCTCAGCATGTCCGTTTCTGCGCTCCTGCCGGCGAAACGCATCATCAGGCAAATATCGACGGCTGAGGCGTATGACCTAACCCAGGTATGCCTTCGAGAAAGGACAGCGAAGGGGATAGAAAGGCTATCCACTGAGTTCCTCGGGAAATTTGACTGATCGATACCCCCATTTCGGCTGCCCCACTTCACGAAACCCCTTGACAAGACTCTTCCGAACGCATTATTCTGCAAAATGACTGATCGTTCAGTCACTCAAGATCGGAAGGCGTAAAGCAATGCCAGGGAGAACAAGGAATTGGAGAGGTTGGAACTCTTTGTCCGGCAAAGAAGAAGAAAGAAGAGAGGAGGAAGAAATTGAAGAAAACGAGCTTCATCTTGGCAGGGCTCATCATGGTTTTGCTTTGGGGCTCTTGTTCTCTTGGTTGGGCCCAAAGCGAATCTCGTTGGGAGAGGGTGGCTGTCCCTTACCTCGGGGCGCCCAGGTACCAGTTGGCAGAGGCTAAAGGGCCTGAGGTCTCAGGCGGTGCGGGACAAGCAGAGGCCGGGGGCCCAGGGGAGCCGTTGCTCCTCTCCCTTCAGGATTGTATCGGCATGGCCCTCAAGAGCAACCTCGATATTGCGGTGGAGGGCTACAATCCCAAAATGAGCGCAGAGGACATTCGCCGGGAGAAGGCGGCCTTTGACCCTCTTTTCTACACGGGCGCCTATTACTATGAATATTATTTGCCCACCAACAACGCCTTCTATTTGAAGTACGCGTCCGGTTTGACTATATTTCCGGACAAGCACGATAACCGAGATCTGAATGCCGGGTGGAAGCAGCAGCTGGTTACGGGCACGAGCTATGAACTCAGATATGACAATGACCGGTGGTATTCGCGGCTGGATCCTGCGCTCAACAGCAACTTCTATCTCTTCAATCCGAACTACACCTCCGTCCTCTCCCTCACCCTGAGCCAGTCCTTGCTGCGTAATTTCGGGATCGATGTCAATAAAACCAAGATCTACATTGCTCAGAACAATAGAAACATCTCCTTGCAGCAATTCCGCAGTCGGGTCTTTTCCGTCATGTCCGAGGTTCAGAGCGTCTATTGGGATCTGGCTTATGCCCTGGACAACCTGGAGGTCAATCGCCGGTCCCTCAGACTGGCCCAGAATCTATTGGAGATCAACAAGGTCAAGGTGAAGGTGGGGACGATGGCTCCTCTGGAGATTGTGGCGGCGGAGGCAGAGGTCGCGGCCAGGGAAGAAGGGGTGATCGTGGCCGAAAACCTCATCTGGAGCGTGGAGGATAAGCTGCGAAGGATTATAAACCTTCCCAGCGAGTCCCAGATGTGGGACAGGTCGATCAAGCCCTCCGACAAGCCCACCTTTGTCGCCCAACAGGCGTCGGTCGAGGAGAGCCTGAAACGGGCCCTGGAGCTGCGGCCCGACTATTCCCAGGCGAAGATCGATCTATCCAACAAGGACATCTATCGGAAATTCGCTCGGAATCAGGTCTTTCCCTCCTTGAACCTGCAAGGGTCCGCGGGCCTGAATGGCATCGGAGATACCTATCACGATAATTTTCGGGCCCTGAGGGGCGGCGACTATTATAGCTATTCCGTGGGATTGGTCCTGGAGGTCCCGATCGGCAACCGCTCTGCCCGGGCAGAGTACACCAAGGCCTCCCTCGATCAAGAGAAATCGAAGACCAGCCTGACCAACCTGGAGCAGAAGATTACCCTTGAAATCCGGGAGGCGATCCGCCAGATTCAGACCAATCTGAAACGCATGGAGGCCACCAGGAGGGCCCGGATCTTGGCCGAGAAGAAATTGGAGGTGGAGGAGAAGAAGTTGAATGTAGGGATGTCCACCAACTTTGAGGTATTGCAGTATCAGAAGGATCTGTTGGTGGCTGAGACCAATGAGATCAAGGCCCTGATCGATTACAATAAGTCCCTGGTCAGCCTGGAGCAGGCTGAGGGCACCATCCTGGAAAAGCACAATGTCCAGTTGAAGGAGAGTTGAGGCCGACCCCTGGCTGGGCCCCTGCCTCCTGATCACCGTCTGGCGGCATGGGCCCTTTTATTATGGGAAAGAATCAGATATGGCGGCGATTGCGATTCACCCTCCTCTCCCTGCTGGTTATCGGGGCGCTGGCGGGAGTGCTCTATCTCTATTATCTGAAAAAGAGCCAGGTCCCGGTCAAGGCAGGAGAGGTAAAACGGGGGGAGATGCTGATCACGGTCTCCTCCACCACCACCGGAACTATCGAATCAGATGACCAGGTGACTCTCAGCGGGCAGGCGGTGGGGAGGCTCCATCGCTTTCTGGTGGAGGAGGGGGATCCGGTGAGCAAAGGTCAGCTGATCGCGCAACTGGACCCGGAGGAGGCCCGAGCTCAACTTCAGCTCGCAGAGGCGAATCTGCAATCGGCCCGCGCCCGGCTGCAACAGGCTGAGGCGGGAGTGGTCATGCAAGATACTCAGATAAAGTCCGACATCTCCCAGACTCGGGCCAATCTCGAAAAGGCCGAGGGCGATCTGCACCGCATCGAAGACCTCCATCGGGGAGGCTACGCCTCGCAACAGCAATTGGATGTGGTTCGAGCGGAGTGCGAGGTGGCGAGGGCGGCTCACCAATCGGCGGTTTCCCGGATAGATGAGAACATCGTGAAGGCCCGGGATGTGGCAGCCGCCAGGGCGGTGGTGAAACAGATGGAGGCCTCCTGGGAGCTGGCGAAACTGCAGTTGGGCTTCACCGAGATCCGTTCGCCGCTGGCGGGAGTGGTCTCCGAAAGACTGATCGAGAAAGGGGAGTTGGTTCGGGTGGGGACGCCCATTGTCAGCCTGGTCGATCCCAAAAAACTCTATGTGAAGGCGACGATTGACGAGTTCGATGCGCAGAAGGTCCGATTGGGACAGGAGGTTCTGATCAGCGTCGATGCCTTTCCGGGGGAGACCCTCCAGGGCAAGGTCTATCAGATCTCCCCCGTTGTATCCGGGGGCAAATTGGAGACCCGGACCTTCACTGTGAAGGTCTCCATTGAAGGGAATTGCCCGGTCAAGGCGGGGATGTCTGCCGATATCGAGATCGTGGTCTCCAGGCTAAGAGATGTCCTCTTCCTCCCCTCCCTGGCCGTGGTGGAGAAGGAGGCCCGTCGGTTTGCCTTGGTGGTGGAGGGTTCGCGGGTTCGGCTGCGTCCCCTCGAGGTCGGAGATTCAAACTGGACCTATGTGCAGATCAAGGGTGGGTTGTCGGCGGGCAATCAGGTGGTGCTCAATCCGGATTTGAGCAAGCTCAAGGATGGGCAGAGGGTGAAGGTGCAGAGATGATTAGGGTGTCTGATTTGAGGAAGGTGTATGTGGCCGGAGAAATCAAAGTGGAGGCCCTCCGGGGGATCTCTTTTATGATCGCACCAAAGGAGTTCTTGGCCATCATGGGACCTTCGGGCTCCGGGAAGTCCACCCTGATGAATGTCTTGGGCTGCCTCGATCGCCCCAGTAACGGATCCTATCAGCTGGAGGGAGTTGAGGCTTCCCAGATGGACGACAATCAGCTGGCCAGCCTGCGCAATCGCAAGATCGGCTTTGTCTTCCAAAACTATAACCTCCTGCCGCGCATGAATGCCCTCAAGAATGCCGAACTCCCCCTGGTCTACAGTGGCGTCTCCCGGCAGGAGCGCCGGAAGCGGGCGGCTGCGGCCCTGGAGGCGGTGGGCCTGACAGGGCGGATTGAGCATCGGCCGAATGAGCTATCGGGCGGAGAACAGCAGCGGGTGGCGATTGCCCGCGCACTGGTGAACCATCCCTCTCTGATCTTGGCGGATGAGCCCACGGGTAATCTGGATAGTCAAGCCGGCGAGGAGATCCTGGCGCTCTTCCGGCGCCTCAATGAGGGGGGAGTGACCATCGTGCTGGTGACCCACGATCCTTCGATCGGGGCCAAGACCCAACGGGTCCTCCACCTTCGGGACGGCCTCCTGGTCTCTGACGAAAGGAGAGGGGCTTAAGGATGGACCTGACAGAGAACTTCCGTCTCTCCCTGGAGACGCTCTCCTCCAACAAGATCCGGTCGTTCCTCACCATGCTGGGGGTGATCATTGGGGTATCAGCGGTGATCCTCTTGGTGTCCATCGGGGAAGGGGCCAAGGAATATGTCTCTCAGGAACTGGCGGGCCTGGGCACCAATCTCCTCATCCTCACCCCGGGGAAGACGAGCACCGCCGGGGGGTTTCATCCCCCTTCGGCAGGGACGGTGCGTAAGATGACTTACGAGGACTCCCTGGCCATCAAGCGGCGTTGCCCGGCAGTAACCGAGTCCTGCCCGATCGTGCTGGGTACGGGAAAGATCAAACATCAGAACCTGAGTCGCGACACCACCATCCTGGGAGTGACCCCGGAATTTGAAAGGGTGCGCAACCTCCACCTGGAGATCGGGCGCTTTGTGACCCAGGAGGATGTGGATGCACGGCGTCGGGTGGTGGTCCTGGGGCAGACGGTCAAGCGGGAGCTCTTTGGGGATGCGAACCCGCTGGGCCGGATGGTTACCGTCAGCGACGCCAAATATCGGGTGGTGGGCCTGATGACTCATAAGGGGATGAGCCTGGGATTTGACATCGATGATGTCCTCTTCGTCCCGGTGAAGTCGGCTCAGGAGCTCTTCGACACCGATCGGCTCTTCGAGATCATCGTAGCTGCCCTCACCCCCCAGGATATCGACCGGGCGACCGCCGAGATCAAAGAGGTCCTCATCAGGCGCCACGCCAACAAAGAGGACTTCACCATTGTAAGTCAGGGGGCAATGCTTTCCACCATGCAGACCATCCTCAATGTGTTGACCGGGGTGCTGGGGGGGATAGCGGCCATCTCCTTAGTGGTGGGTGGGATTGGGATCATGAACATCATGTTGGTCTCGGTGCGGGAGAGGACACGGGAGATCGGGATTCGCAAGGCGATCGGGGCCAAGAACCGCGATATCTTGAGTCAATTCCTGATCGAATCCGTCACCTTGAGCCTGTTGGGGGGCGTGGTGGGAATCCTCCTCGGGGCCGGGGGGGCCGTCCTGGCCTCCTTCCTCTTCTCCTACATTCCTACCAAAATTTCGCTCTGGTCTGTTTCCTTAGCCTTCTTTTTCTCCGCCGCAGTGGGCATATTCTTCGGGGTATACCCCGCCCGCCGCGCCTCGCTGCTGGATCCGATTACCGCACTCCGATATGAGTAAAAACCCCAGGAAAATTTTTGGCCCGGGCCGATTACTTCCCCAGGCCCCTGTCCAGATCAGGTCCTGAGGGGTCGGGCTTCCCTTCCTTTTTCCTCCACTCCAGAATCTCCTCCACCGCCTCCTCGACGGTCAAAGGGATTCCCATGTCCAGGCCCGATTCCTTTAGCCTTTGGAAAAGCGCAGCCAGGAGTGGGGGATCCAGGTTAGAGTCGAAGAAGCGCTCCGCATTGGAGAAGATATCACGGGGAGAGCCTTGGGAGACGATCTCGCCTCCCTTCACCAGCATGTAGACGGAATCGGCAAAATGAGAAACCAAATTAACATCGTGAGTGGTCATTACGATGGTCATGCCACCCTGGCCATGGAGTTGGTTGAAGAGGGAGATGAGATCCATGCGAGATTTCGGGTCCAGGCCTTCCAAAGGTTCATCTAAAATCAACAACTCGGGTCTTAACACCAGGGCACCGGCCAGGGCCACCTTTCTTCTCTCGCCCTCGCTCAGGTAATGGCAGATCTTGCTCCCGAGGGAAGCGATCCCTACCTGTTCCAGGGATCGCTCGACCATCTCATTCACCTCTTTCTCCGAAAAGCGAAAATTCCGCGGGGAAAAGGCGACATCGTCCCAAACGGTGGGGGCGATAATCTGGTCGTTCACGTCCTGAAGCAGTACTCCGATGCGGCTGCGAATCTTCTCATACTCTTTCGCCGGATCGTGGCCGAAGACCAGCACTACCCCTTCGTGAGGCTCCAGGAGGCCCAGGAGGTGGTGGAGCAGGGTTGACTTCCCGGACCCGTTCGGGCCCAGGATCACCACCCGCTCTCCCTCGTGGACCACAAAGTCCAGGCCACAGAGGTAAACCTGGGTTCGATCCGGGTAGATATGCTTGACGCAGCTCACCTTGATGATCTCTTTTGCGGGCGTCATTCAGCCTCCTATCTTCAAGACCAGAGAGATCGTCAGCAGGCCCAGGCCGACCAGGAAGGGGAGCCAGTCGCCCCGCCCCACCCGGAGGTGGGCAGAGGGCACGATTTGCCCTCGATAACCCCGCAGGTTCATCGCATCGTAGAGCCTCTGGCTCTTCTCGTATGAGAAAACGAATAGGCCCCCCAGGCCCAGGGCCACATTTCTCAGGTTGGTGGAGACCCGGAAGGAGGATAGCCCGCCCCGCAGCCGGATGGCGCTGAAGAAGCGATCCACCAGTTCCAGTAGAACGAAAAAGAGACGATAGGCCAGTAAGAGGCCATCGGAGAGGATCCGCGGCATAAGGTGGGATGCCAGACCAAAGACCTGGGGATAGCTGGTGGTGCTCAGGAGGGTGAGGAGGGCCATGGCGGCAGCCTGGGCCTTCATGATGATCAACAAGGGCCTCTGCCAGCCTCCATCAAACTGGGAGAGGGCGAAGAGGAAGGCGAAGGCAGCCGGGTAGGCGGCCAGGGCCATCATCCGGAGGACGGGCAGATGGGCCAGGGCGATCAGGATCAGGCCCAGGAGATAGATTCCCAAGAGGAGTCGCAGGTCAGAGGCAATGATGATGGAGAAGAGGGTCGCCCCCATCAGGAAAACCTTGGAGGCAGGAGACGCCAGGTGCAGGAGGCTCTTGCCCTCATAGGCCCAGCGATCGATAGCGGAGAGGTCTAAGTGGGCCATTCGTCACCCCTCAAGAAGAGATCATCTCCGGCTTGACCTGCCGGAGGAAGCCGACGATGAAACCGACCACCAGGGCCTCCAGGATCCAGCCGATCAGGCCCAGAAGATAGGCCCCCTCCGCGAAGGTGGCCAAAGAGAGGGTAGGCTGGGGGGCCTCGGTCTCTGATTTACCCTCATGGCCTTGGTGGTGGCCCGGGCCATGAAAGGAGAGGAGACCTCCCTCACCCGAGTGTCCTATCTCCGGGAGTTCATGCACCCTGACCGGGTCGAGGCGAGCCAGTCCGACCAGGCCAATGACTAAAGAGGTGGTGAGGAAAAGGGTGAGGATGACAGACAGAGCTGCGGCCAGACCAGGCTTCAATAGCCTCTTGCCCAGGCGGAAGAGCCAATACCCGGAAAAGGTCTCCAGTCCTAAGATCAGGGTGTTGAGGCCCACCACCGTCAGGCCGCCATGGCCCACCAGGCCGAGCATGAAGTTCACCAGGAAGGCGGCGAGGAAGGCCATGGCCGGGCCCAAGAGGATGCCGGCCAATACCGAGAGGTTCAAGTGATAGGCGATGGGGATGACTTCCAGACTCATCCCGATGAGCATCATCGCCGCGGTAAACCCTAAGAGGGGAAGTTTCTTTCTCAGGTCCGCCTTTCTGGCTTGCCTCAGGGCGAGGGAGAGCAGGAGGATCATGAGGGCAAGCCCCATCAGCCATAACCAGACAGGCAGCACGCCATCGGGGATGTGCAGGTGTGACATGACTCCTCCAAGTTCTAACCGAAAAGGTCCCCGGGATCGTGTCCATTCGCCCATTGCCGGGGCGATGATGGGGCGGGCAAGACCCAATGCTGCGCCAGGCCCGCTTGTCCAGGCCGCTCTCGGGTCGAGCTTCTTTTCTTAGCACAAAAGCCGCCTTGACACAATCTCAAAAATGTGCAAGGCTTTTTGGCCAACGGATCCGGTGGGATTCTTATCCTCACTCCCGAGACTGGAAATTCCGCGGTGGTATTTCTGATTGGGCTTTACATCGCCTGCGAGCTCATTGCCAATGTGACGGCCTCCAAGCCCGTTTCTCTCGGGGTGATCGTGGTCCCGGCTGCCGTATTCATCTATGCCCTCACCTTCACCCTCATCGACCTGATCAATGAGCATTTAGGAAAGAGAGGGGCCAGGCGGGTCATTTATTCGGCCATTGCGGCCAACCTCTTGTTGGCCGCCTATTGCCAGTTCGCCATCTGGATGCCACCAGCGTCCTTTTACCCAGATCAGCGGGCCTTCGCCGGCGTACTGGGTGCCACGCCCCGCATCGTCTTTGCCAGCTTATTGGCCTATTCCGTCAGCTCCCTGGTCGATACGGAGGTCTTTTCCTGGTGGAAGCAAAGGGTGGGCCAGGGAAAATGGGCCAGGGTGCTCATCAGCAATGCGGTTTCCACCCTGGTGGACAGCATCCTCTTCATCTCGATCGCCTTTTATGGGATCATGCCCGTCTTCCCGCTGGTGGGAGGTCAGTACCTGGTCAAGATGGCAGTGACCGTCATCAGCATCCCCTTGATTTATGTGATCAGGATGAAAGGGGCCAAGCCCTCGGGCAGATCGGCCTGGGAGGATTGATATGGACAAGCAGGAGAGGGTCAGGGCGACCCTGATGGGGGAGGTCATCGACCGCCCCCCAGTGAGCTTCTGGCGGCACTTCTATGGAAAGGAGGACTCCGCCTCTGGGCTGGCTGAGGCCATGCTGGCCTTTCAGCGGCGATTCGATTGGGACTTTGTGAAGGTCAACCCGCGGGCCTCCTATCATGGAGAGGGGTGGGGTTTGAAGGTGAGGTTTCGGAAAGAGCAGGGCCTCAAGCCGGAGAGGATCGCTCACCCCATCAAGGACCCCCACGACTGGGAGAGGATCAAGGCCCTCTTGCCGGAGGAGGGCGCCCTGGGCCAACAACTGGAGGCCTTGGCCCGCATCCGCGAGGGACTGGGACCCGAGGTGCCCATGGTCCAGACCCTCTTTACCCCCCTCTCCATCGCGGGGGATCTGGTGGAATCCCCTGGCCAACTCCTCCGGGACCTGGGGGAGCACCAGGAGGCGGTTCACCACGCCCTGCGGGAGATTGCCTCGACCTGCTCCCTTTACGCACGCGCTTGTCTTCAGGCGGGCGCGGACGGAATCTTTTTGGCCACTACCGAGTGGGCCAGCCGCGACCTCCTCAGCTTTGCCCAGTACCTGGAGTTTGGCAGGCCCTACGATCTTCAAGTCCTGTCCGGGGCCGCGGAGGGCTGGTTCAACATCCTCCATGTCTGTGGGCGCCACAATATGCTCCAAGGACTTCTGGATTATCCGGTGCAGGCCTTCAATTGGGCAGCCACTGATCCGACTAATCCCTCCCTAAGAGAGATATTGAGTCTTACCGGGAAGGCTGCGATCGGAGGCATCACTGAAGATACCACCCTCCACCATGGATCCTTAGAGGATCTGAAGAATGAGGTGGAAAAGGCAAAGGAGCAGGGTTTTGGCAAGAAGTGGATGCTGGGCCCCGGCTGTGCGATCCCGGTCGAGGTCCCGGAGGAGAACCTGAGGATGCTTCGCCAGGAGATCGAGAGGCGGTGAGCCAGCAGGACACCTGAGACCAGAGAAGAGGGGGTATAAGGGATGAAGGAGATGAAGATTGGATTTGTTGGCCTGGGAGCAATGGGAAAGCCGATGGCCAAGAACCTTGTCCGGGCAGGCCTTCCGGTGGCCGTTTATAATCGCACCCGGGAGAAGACCAAGGAGTTGTCGGAGATGGGGGCCCCGGTCTCTCCCACCCCGAGGGACCTGGCCCTCGGCGCGAAGGTCCTCATCGTCATGGTCTCCAATTCCCCGGAGGTGGAGGAGGTGCTGTTCGGAAAGGAGGGGGCAATCCACGGCCTGGAGCCAGGCTCGGTGGTCATCGATATGGGGTCCTCCTATCCCTCCAGCACCCTGAAGATAGGCAAGATCTTAGAGGAGCGAGGGATCGAGATGTTAGATGCCCCGGTGAGCGGGGGGGTGAAGGGGGCCGAGGAGGCCACCTTGACCATTATGGTGGGGGGAAAGCGGGAGGTCTTCGAGCGCTGCCGGCCGATCCTTTCTGCCATGGGCAAGAATCTCCTCTATCTGGGGGAGATCGGATCGGGCCACATCACTAAGGCGATTAATAATTTCCTGGCCGCGGCCTCCTTTGCAGCCCTCTCCGAGGCCCTGGTGATGGCCAAGAAAGCGGGCTTATCGCCGGGCAGGGTCCTGGAGGCAGTGCAGGTCTCCAGCGGGCGCAGTTATGCCACCGAGCGGGCCTTCCCCCAATTCGTCCTCTCTCGTAAGTTCGACGCCGGGTTTCTGCTGGGGCTGATGAAGAAGGACCTGAATATCTTCGCCAGCCTGGGAGATGATTACCAGACCCCGATGTTCCTGGGCAATCTGGTGCATCAGCTTTGGGAGGTGGCCGCCAAGGAGATGGGGCCCTCGGTCGATTATTCCCAGTTCGTGGGAATTTATGAGGCGTGGGCCGGGGCGAAGGTGGAGGGGTAGAGGAGGCCCAGGGGGCATCTCTGGGAGGGGCCCCCCACCCCTTCTGCGACCGGGAAGCCGAGGTAGGGAGCCATGATCGGAAAGGCCTTGAGGGAGAAGAGGGAGGCAATGGGGATCTCCCGGGAAGAGGCATCCTCCCGGACCCAGATCAAGCTGGAATTCCTGCAATCCTTGGAAGAGGAGAGCTTTGATTCCCTGCCCGATCCCTCTTATCTGATGGGTTTTTTGCGGAGGTATGCCCATTATTTAGAGCTGGATGCGGACGGGCTGGTAGAGGAGTTTCAAAGGCAGATCAGCAAGCCGCTGATGGCTACCTTTGGGCCGATTCCCCGAGTCTCTCCCCCCGCCTGGAAAAAATGGGGGCGCCCTTTGATCTTGATCCTTCTCCTCCTCCTAATTTCTGCCCTCTTTTTCCTTTCCATTTATGTGATCCCCCATCGGGCGCCCAAGGGGGCCTTTCCCCCTGCGCCGGAGACGGCCCCTCGGACCTCCTCCTCTCCTCCCGGAGAGGTCAAAGGGGAGTCCTCACCTCCTCCTGCGGTCGAGCAGCCCGCCGTGCCTCCTGCCCAGGGGAAGGGGCATACCCTCTCGCTTTACGCGGTAGAGATGACCTGGCTGGTGATCCAGGCGGATGATGGCCCTGTCCGGGAGATCCTGCTCTTGAGGGGGCAGAGTTTCTCCCTCTCCGCCCGGAGGCAATTTCGCTTGACCCTGGGGAATGCGGGAGGGGTGGAGATGGTCTTGGATGGAAAGCGGCTGCCCACCTCCGGGTCCTCGGGCCAGGTCATCCGGGATCTGATCCTCCCGGCAAAAGGAAGGGGAGGTTGAGGGCCCCGGCCCACCTTGGGGTCCTGCATCGCGTTGGGGAGTTTGTTAGAGAGCGAGACCTCGCGGCGAGCGCAGGGGAGGGCACCGCGCAGGGGTCTCAAATGGTTGGGAGTCTGTCAGAAGGCTGGGCGGGTGAGGGCTCCTCTTGGGGAGGGGCGAGGCCGTAGCTGTTGATCAGCCCCCTCATCTCTTGATCTTCAGGGATCTTGCGATCGAGTGGGGTCAAGCGGGAATGATGGGAGATGACCTTCTTCTCCTGGTTTAGGTGAAGGTAGAACTCCCCCAAGTGGGTCCCCTTGGTCCCGGCGGAGAGAATGAAGGTCTCCCTGACCTGCACCGGCGGATCGATGATCCCCATGGCCCAGGCCAGGACGATCAGATGGATGCCGGGGACCTTGTCTGCCAGCTCCGTCGCCTCCTCCATGGTGATATGTCCGAGCACGACGATGAGATCGACCTCCTGGCGCAGCTTGGGAACGATCTCTTTGGCCACTCCAACACAATCCCCCACCAATAGCTCTTTGTCCTCGGGTTTGGACTTCGGGGGATGGTAGAGGCTGGACATGAGACCCAGGACCCCCACCTTGATCCCCCCCAAATCTTTGATGATGTAGGGCGTGGTGAAGGGCTTCCCATCCTCCGCCCTGGTCAGATTGGCACATAACAGGGGGACCTTCCATTCCTCGGTCTGGCCCTTGATGAAATTCTGGCCGTAGGAAAGCTCCCTCGCCCCGAGGTTGTAGGCATCGTATCCCAGCTTTCCCATGGCCTGCACCATCAGCCTGGCCTTTTTTCTTTCGATGGGCATGAAGGGGCCAAAGGCATCCCCAGTCTCCAGGAGGAGGACCTTGCCCTCCTTTTGCTGGATTTCTTTTATCTTGGTCGCTCGCCGGGCCAGCCCGCCCAGCTTGCTCCGTAGTCAGCCGCAGGGCTCCACATTGCCATGGGTCTCCCCGGTGTAGAGGATGACCAGGCGGTCGGTTGCCCTCTCCTCTCCCGCGTAGCAGGGAAAAAGGGGGATCCAGAGCAGCACGAGAGCAGGCAAGATGGTCAATATTCGCATCAACTTCCTCATTTTTCCTACTCAACCCCCTGTTCTGTCCGCCCGTCAATTATGGAATGATCAACTCTCTTTCAGCCGTGGGGGCGAACCGGGCACAGAATCTATCAAGGTGGCCCCTTCAAGTCAATCCCCTTTAACGTGCGCTGGGTGCATCCTGCAAGTTTTTCCTTGACAGTTCGAAAACCTGGGAGATAAAAGAGCAGCCAGCAGAAGTCAGCAGTCAGTCAAGCGAAGGAGAGTCCGCCGTGGAAAAGAGAAGGTTGGGCCGGACCGGACTGGAGGTGACGCAGATCGGGTTCGGGGGGATCCCCATCGATAAGAAACCCCGGGGCGAGGCGGAGCGGACCGTCCAGAGGGCAATCGATCTGGGGATCAATTTCTTCGACACGGCCCGCGCCTATGGGACCTCAGAGGAAAAGATTGGCTCGGTCTTGAACCGGGGTCGCCATTCCGTCTATCTGGCCACCAAGACCTACCAGAGGGATCGCTCCGGGGTCCTTTCCGATATCGAGCGGAGCCTCAAGAACCTGCGCGTCAAAAAGATCGACCTCTATCAGATTCACCAGGTGGATCAGGAGGAGGCCCTGGAGAGGGTCCTGGCGCCCCGGGGGGCTCTGGCCGGGATGAAGGAGGCAAGGGAGGCCAGGAAGATTGATTGGATTGGGATCACCGGACATCGGCCCGATATCCTGTGCAAGGCGATTGAGACCGGGGAGTTCGACACCGTGCAGGTCCCGGTGAATATTGTGGATCATTATATCTTCGAGCCGGAGAAGGCCCTGCTCCCCCTGGCGCGGAGGCTCAATGTGGGGATCATCGCCATGAAACCCCTGGCCGGGGGGATGCTCAAGGAGGCCTCCCGGGCCCTGCGCTTCACCCTGGCCCAGGAGGTGGATGTGGTGATCCCCGGCTTGGGCAGCCCGGCAGAGGCGGAGGAGGTCGTCGCCGTGGGGTCTGCCTACCGGTCTCTCTCGCCATCGGAGATGAGGAGGCTCCTGGCCGAGGCCAAGGAGTTGGGGAGGGAATTCTGTCGCCAGTGCGGATATTGCCTGCCCTGCCGGGTCGGCATCGACATCCCCAGCATCTTTCGCCTGGAGGGCTACTTCGATCGCTATGATGCGGCCCAATGGGCGAAAGAGCAATACCACTCCCTAAAGGCCAAGGCAGCTCAGTGCGAGCAGTGCGGGGAGTGCGAATCGCGTTGCCCCTACCAGCTCACCATTATCAAGAAGCTGAAGAAGGCGGAAAGGAAGCTTACAGGTGGATAGACTCGATCGCCGGCTCCTGGATCTCGTGCAGTCTCACCTCCCCTTGACCGAGCGGCCCTATGAGGGCCTGGGACTCTCTTTGGGGCTCTCCGAGGAAGAGGTGCTAAGCTGCCTGCAGCGACTCAAGGCGGAGGGGCTCCTCCGCCAGATCGGGGCCATCTTCGACTCTTCGCGCCTCGGCTATCAGAGCACCCTCGCCGCCTTCGAGGTCGAGCCAGCGGCGCTGGATAGGGCGGCGCGCCGTCTGAATGAGCATCCAGGGATCAGCCACAACTATGCCCGCCGCCACCGCTATAACCTCTGGTTCACCCTGACCCTGCCTGGATCCAAGGATTTGGAGACGGAGACGGCCCGCCTGGCCGCGGAGGTCAAGGCGAAGGATTCCCTTTATCTCCCGGCCCTGGCCATCTTCAAGATCGGGGTTCGCCTCAAGTTCTCCGAGGAGAATGAGGAGGGGGCCCTGGAAGGCCCAGTGTGGGCGAGGTCGGAGGCCTCCGCCGCTGCGATCGAGCCCTTATCTCCTTTAGAGATCCGGACGGTGCGGGCCCTGCAAGCCGACCTCCCCCTGGTGCCTCGCCCCTTTCAGTCCTTGGCGAATCAGGCGAGGATGGAGGAAGGAGAGCTTCTTAATCTGGCCCGGAGGTTTCTGCAGGAAGGGGTCATGCGGCGCTTTGCTGCCACCTTGCACCACCAGCGCGCTGGCTTCCTCTTTAATTTCCTGACCCTCTGGAGGGTGGCCGACGACCTGGTGGCAGAGTTGGGCAGGCGAATGGCGGCCGTGGAGGCGGTATCCCATTGCTATCAAAGGTATACCTATCCCCACTGGCCTTATCCTCTATATGCCATGTTCCATGCCCAAACGAAAGAGGAGGCCGATGCCATTTTGAAGTCTCTGATCGAGGCCACCGGGCTTTCCGACTGCCTGGTCCTGGAGACCATCAAGGAATATAAAAAGGAAAGGTTCCAATACTTTCAGGAGGGAAATGATGGGCCTCAAATCTGACCGGTGGATCCGCCAGATGGCGAAGGAGGCGGAGATGATCGTGCCCTTTGCCGAGGGACAGGCCCGGGCCGGGGTCATCTCGTACGGCCTCTCCTCCTATGGCTATGATATGCGCGTCTCCCGGCACTTCAAGGTCCTCCGCCCCGGGGTCCCCTCGCTGCTGGACCCCAAGGCGATCGAGCCCGATGCCTTCCTGGACCTGGAGGGGGATTTCTGTCTGATCCCGCCCCACTCCTTCATCCTGGGCCGGTCCCTCGAATATTTCAAGATCCCCCGGGATGTGCTGACCCTCTGCCTGGGGAAGTCCACCTACGCCCGGTGTGGGATCATCGTCAATGTGACCCCCTTTGAGCCCGCCTGGGAGGGATATGCCACCCTGGAGATCTCCAACACCGGCCCCTGGCCGGCCAAGATCTATGCGGAGGAGGGCATCGCCCAGATCCTGTTCTTCCAGGGAGACGATCCCTGCGAGGCCTCCTATGCCGATAAGAAGGGGCGCTACCAGGCCCAGAAGGAGATCACCCTGCCCAAGCTGTAAAAGATTCGTTCTGACGCCCACCCCTACGCCCGAGGAAGGGAACGCCCATCCCTTGAAAGATCCGATTACCCGCTTCCCACCCAGCCCCTGAGTCCCTCGCCTCTTTTTTCCGAATTGTCCTTGACAAACACCATATATTGTGCAAAATGGGTTTATAGTTACTAAATATAGTGTTTTATCCACCTCTCCTCTTATGCCTGAAAAGGGCTTCACACCCGCTCCATGAAGTGTCCCTTCTGTGGCCATGATGAAGACCGGGTCATCGACTCCCGCTCCACCGAGGAGGGAACGGCCATCCGGCGGCGCCGTGAGTGTCTGAAGTGCCAGGGCCGCTTCACCTCTTATGAGCGAGTCGAGACCCACCCTCTAATCGTCATCAAGCAGGACGGCCGGCGAGAGCCCTTCGATCGGCAAAAGGTCCTTTCCGGCATCCGCAAGGCCTGTCAGAAGCGGCCGATCAGCACCCAGCAGATCGAGGAGATCGTCTCCGAGATCGAAAAGGTGCTCTCGGATCGCATGAAGCGAGAGGTGGACTCTACGAAGATCGGGGAGTTGATCATGGAACGCCTGCAAGAGTTGGATCAGGTGGCCTATGTCCGCTTCGCCTCGGTCTATCGCAGGTTTGAGGATGCGTCGGATTTCGTGAAGGAGGTCAAGGGGCTGGTGGTGGAGAATTAGGCGGCTTTGGTGCAGGCTTGATGAAAGAAAGGAGGGTCCCATGAAGTGCGGAAAGGGTGGAGCCGATAAGGAGAAGAAGGCGGGCGAGACGACCTGCCCGACCTGCGGCCGTAAGGTGGAGGAACATCAGGTAAGGAAGGCGAGCAAGGCCGGCAAGAAGGATTTCTGTTACTTCTGCGAGGGAGAGGTATCCGATATCGGTGGGATGGGTCCCGGCCCGGGAAAGCCCTCCAAGAAATAATAAGATGTCCCTATCTCTCAGCGTTTTCTGGGCAGCAGGCGATGGTGACGGCTGAGCACCAATCCGGAAAGCGCCACTCCCTAGAGGTGAAAAGATGAACAAGATCCACATCAAGACCAATGCCTTCTTGTATCCCATGCCGGTGACGCTGGTGGGGACCCTCATCGCGGGCCGGCCCAACTTCATGGCCGTGGGCTGGATCGCTCGGGTGAACCTGGATCCGCCCCTCATCGCGATGGGGCTCAACAAGCGCCATTCCACACCCTCGGCCATTCAGGAAAATCAGGCCTTCAGCGTGAACATCCCGAGCAAGGATCTGATGGAGGCGACCGATTACTGCGGCCTGGTCTCGGGGAAGGAGGTTGACAAGTCCGGCCTGTTCGAGGTCTTCTACGGCGAGTTGGAGACCGCCCCCCTGATCAAAGCGTGTCCCCTCTGCCTGGAGTGCCGGCTCTTCGAGACCATCAACTTGCCCACCCACTATCTGTTCCTGGGCGAGATCGCCGGGGCCTACACCGAGGAGCGCTATCTGACCGACGGCAAGCTCGACATCCGCAAGATGAATCCCTTCGTCCTGACCATGCCGGACAACAACTACTGGGTTGTGGGAGAGCACGCGGGAAAGGCCTGGAGCCTCGGCAACCGACTCAAAGGCGGGGGAGATAAGAAGGAGGAGAGATGATGGACAAGATCAACATTGGAGCCAATTCCCTGTTCTATCCCATGCCGGTTTCCCTGGTGGGCGCCCTCGTCCAGGGCCGACCTAACTTCCTGGCCGTTGCCTGGGTCTCCCGGGTAAACCTGGACCCGCCCATCGTTGCAGTGGCCCTCAACAAGGTTCGCCACACGGCGGTGGGCGTGCAGGAGCAGAAGACCTTCAGCGTGAACCTGCCCGGCGTCGACCTGGTAAAGGAGACCGATTACTGTGGCCTGGTCTCGGGGAAGGAGGTTGACAAGTCCAGCCTGTTCGAGGTCTTCTACGGCGAGTTGGAGACCGCCCCCCTGATCAAAGCGTGTCCCCTCTGCCTGGAGTGCCGGCTCATCCAGACCGTCACCCTGCCCACCCACCATCTGTTCCTGGGCGAGGTGGTGGGGGCCTACACCGAGGAGCGCTATCTGACCGACGGCAAGCCCGATATGGAGAAGATTCGGCCCTTCCTCTTCTCCCGGGCGGACAATAGCTACTGGACCGTGGGCGAGCGGTTGGCGAAGGCCTACAGCATCGGCAAGCAGGTCCAGGGCGAGTGGAAATGAATACCCGCCGGCGTCCGGCACCCTGTGATCTCGGCGAAGGGAATTGAAATGGACCTGAAGCCCATCGGCAACATCAAATCCCCGGTGGTCGAGGCCCTGGACGAAGGTTGGGGCAGCGTGGTCTCTGAAATCCACCTGGATCCATCCTATGCGCCGGGACTGCGAGGCCTGGATGGGTTTTCCCATGTGATCGTCCTCTTTTTCATGCATCAGGCCACCTTCGATCCGGCCCATCACCTGGTCCGGCGGCCTCAGGGGCGTGCGGATATGCCCGAGCTGGGCATCTTCGTCCAGCGCGCGAGACATCGGCCCAATCCCCTCGGCATCACCGCGGCCGAGCTGCTCTCGATCGAGGGGAATGTGGTCAGGGTCAGGGGGCTGGATGCCATCGACGGGACCCCGGTCCTGGACCTCAAGCCCTATTTCCCGGCCTTCGACCAGCGTGACCAGGCGCGGGCGCCGGAATGGGTTGGTCGCCTGATGGAGCATTACTTCTGAGGTGAACCCTTTCCCCAAGAGGAGGGCAGGGAAGATGAAGGCAAGAAGGGCAATCGTTGCTGGGCTGATCCTCATGGTTTGCATGATGGCCGCCTCCCCGCTGTTTGCTGGGGGAGATAAGCTTCAGATTCAAAAGTCCGATACGATCAAGGATGTCCTGGAGAGGCACGCGGGGCAAGGGATCACCTTGCGACTGCAGTCCGGTGAAGAGATGAGCGGGACCCTGAGCAAGGTGGGGGACCAGGTGGTTCACCTGTCAGGGCTTTCCGGAAGGGATTTTTACGATGCCGTGATTCGCATCGATGGGATCTCTGCCGTGATCATCAGAGCGAGAAATAAATAGTGCCCTCTTCGGCCTGACCCAGGCCTGCCGCCGCCCGGCCGGAAAAGGACATCTCCATTGGAACCGACCATAGAAAGAAACCTATGCGCAAAGGCCTCGTCGTCACCTCACTTTTATTATTTGTCACCCTCGCAGCCTGCCTCACCCTTTCGCAGGCCCTCGATCTCTCCCTGGACAAGGCCCCGGCGGAGGTTTACTTCAGCCCCCACGGTGGATGCACCGAGGCCATCGTGAAGGAAATCGGGCGGGCCCAATCCGAGATCCTGGTCCAGGCCTATTCCTTCTCCTCGGCCCCCATTGCCAAGGCCTTATTGGATGCCCATAAGCGGGGCGTCCGGGAGGAGGTCATCCTAGACAAGAGCCAGAGGACGCAGCGATATTCCTCTGCCACCTTCTTGGCGAATGTGGGGATTCCCACCTTCATCGATGGCAAATACGCCATCGCCCACAATAAGATCATGATCATCGACCGCAGCATTGTGATCACCGGCTCCTTCAACTTCACCAAGGCCGCGGAGGAAAAGAATGCGGAGAATGTCCTGGTGATCCGATCCAAGGATCTGGCCAGGGCTTATCTGGGGAATTGGTACAAGCACAAGGAGCATGCCGAGGAGTATAGGCGGGGATGAAGAAGGACGCTCATAAAACCATTGTTTCTTCCCATGAGCCAGAACTACTATTTCGTATTTTCCAAATCGGAGAAGCCGCCATTGGAGCTGCCAGAGCATAATGCCAATCTGGGATACTGTGCGGCCAAGAAGATCGAGGGCCTCACCGGTAAGTCCTCGGCCACTCTTCCGTTATCGGAGTTCGCCAACAAATATTGGTACATCGCTGCACCGGGCCGGGCCTTCCTCAAGTGGCCCTTCGATAAGCTAACGGCAGATGATGAAACCCTGGACAGCGATATCCTGACCTATCATTACGCGGCCTCGACCGAGGAGGTCGAGCATATCCTGAAGAGGGGTTTTTCCGTGGATGTGCTCAATGGCCCCTTCGCTACCCGGCAAGAGGCGGCCTATAGCCTCGATCTCTTCTGGGAGGCGCCAGGGGATGATTGAGATAAATAGGGGTCGGGGGCCGGGGATTAGGGGCCGGAGAGAACCCTTCTTTGAATTGTCGCAGAAGGGCGGCAGCACGTCTGTCAAGAGTGTCGGCCGGACGCCCTCCCTGCATGACCCCCTTACGATGCTGCCATTCGCATTGACCAGATCAGCGCCGTGATCGTGAGGGTGGGGAAGGAGCGAGCGAATTGGCGAGGGACAAGAGACCTCAGCATTTTCTTGGGTAGGCGCTTTTTGAATCCTCTCAATGCCTAAAGGAGAGAATTTCATAATCCAATGGACATTCCCTTGGTAAGTCTGATTGTGGTAAGTTTGCAGGTCATTTGTCCCACTCTGGATACGATGTGAACTCTAACCTTTTAGGAACAAACGAACTATAACAATGGCAATAAGGAGAGTCAGGGCTCGGACTGAAGGGGACGTCTTCCAGGGGATGTTCTTCTGGTATGAGGCCGCTGGATTACTTATAGCCGACCTGAAGACGAGATTGGTCGTTTTGGAGCATGAAGAGGCTTCCGGCGTGGACGACGTGGCGGTATTTTATGATCCGCCCGGCGTTGCAGATGCTGGGAAAGCTTGTATGGCTGACTTCTTCCAGGTCAAATACCATGTCGATCAACGTGAGGAGTACTGTTCCGAAGGCTTGATTGATCCAGATTTCATCAATGCCAAGACCTCTCTTCTGAAACGGTTTCATGATGCGTATTGGAGGCTACGGGGAAAATATGAATGGTTCCGTCTGCACCTGGCTTCTAACTGGCGCTGGAAGACTGGTGATGTTCTGGCGAAGTCCATAAACGAACGAGACGGCTCGCTTCCTGAAGGATTCATTTCGGGTAATTCGGGCAGATCTTTCTCCAAAATACGCGACGCTTGGATGACTCATTTATCCATTGATGCGATGGAGTTTGACGATTTCGCCAGTCGTCTACGATTTGATCTCAATCATTTCGGGCGGCACGGCTTTCTCCAGAGGCTAAATGATCGGCTCCGTTTAGTGGGCCTTAAACCGGTTCCGGTCAATTGTTCTGCTAACCCATACGATAGCTTGGCGCAACAATTCGTCATGTCAGGCATGAACAAGTTCGATAAACAAAAACTGCTAGATTGCTGTGGGCGGGAGGGGCTTCTCGAGGAACCGGGAACCCCGACAACGTCAGATCTCGTGATTGGCATTCGAAGCTTTATGCGTTTTGCCGAACGGATCGAGTCGGAAACACGTCGCTTTGTTTGTGTCGCCGAGAACTTCGAAGGTCGCAACATAAAGAATCCCAAACTCTGGAAGGATAAGATTATTCCGGCCATCAGGGGTTTCCTCGATGACCCAACACTGCGTCAGGGACAATGCCATCTTGTCCTCGAATGCCACATGTCTATTGCATTCACTGCCGGCTATTTCCTCGATCGGAAATCAGGCGTTGAGGCATATCCCATTCAAAAGGGGAACAGGCGCGAGGTTTGGATGCCTTCCGGGATTCCCTCCGCAGCAGATTGGGGATGGCAAATTGAGCAAATGGAGCTTAATCCCTCTGCCACGGATTTTCTAGTGGCCATCTCTGTTACACATGATGCGTTCAAGGACGCTGAACGATATGCGATAGCGAATAGTCTTCCGGTACGGACGATTCTTCATGCAAAGATATCCGGCGGTACGGGGAGCTCTGTTATCGAAGGGGCCAACCATGCAGCTTTCCTTGCTGATCGGCTTGTACAAGAGGTCCGGAAAGTGCGTAGACATAATCCCTCGGGGATCTCGCACATATTCGCAGCCGCTCCAAATGGATTCATGTTCTTTCTCGGCCGACACCGAGGAGGGCTCGGGCCGGTCCAGCTATATGAGTTTGATTTTGAGTATGAGTATGAACGTGGAGGATCATATTCGCCGAGCATTTCTTTGCCATGAGGATCTAAGCTGAAGAAAGGAGTTGAATTAATCATGGAACTTCCAAGAGACTTCGAACAATTTTTGAAAGAGATACGGCCAACTGAAAACCAGAGAGAAGACTTGAAGGCAGGTCATAAGACCTTACGGGAACGGCTGCGGGCCGACGAAGAACTTAGTCCGCTCATTGTAAGTGATTTTCTCCAGGGAAGTTATAAGCGCGCCACGGCAGTTCGCCCGAAGGCGGACAAGAGGGCCGATGTTGACATTATCGTCGTCACCAACCTCGACGAGAACAAGTATAACCCCCACCAGGCAATCGACCTGTTCAAACCTTTCGTGGAGAAGCATTATAAGGGAAAGTACCGGATTCAGGGGCGGTCAATCGGGATAGAACTCTCCTACGTGGACCTGGATCGCGTGGTCACTTCCGCCCCGTCTGCGATGGATTCTAAAATCCTCCTTTCAGAAGCGCTCACAACGGATTTTGACATCGAAGAAGCCCGAGATTGGAGGCTCCATCCCTCATGGCTCGGGCTGGACAGTAGATTATTCGAAGGGGCAAGAGACCGGCTCGCCAACGCTCAAAGGGATAAGGAATGGGAGTCCCATCCACTCCGCATACCGGACCGCGACGCCAACAAATGGGAAGACACACACCCGCTGGAACAAATCCGCTGGACTCGTGACAAGAATGCGGCCTCCAACGGACACTTCGTGAATGTGGTTAAGGCCATCAAGTGGTGGCGTATGGAAAATCCCTCTGAACCCGAACAACCGAAAAGCTTCCCGCTTGAGCGCCTTGTTGGCGAATGCTGTCGCGATGACATTGGTTCAATAGCCGAGGGAATCGTGACTACGTTGGAAGCCATTGTCTCCAACTACGCATCTGCCGTAGCGTCGGGAAGTAAACCGAAGCTCCCGGATTATGGAGTCTCTATGGATGTGTTCAGGCGTGTAAGCGTTGAGGATTTCGCTGGGTTTTATAGGCAGGCTAAAGACGGAGCCGCTATCGGACGACTGGCGCTTGACAGCAATGACCGTGGGGAGAGCGGAGACCTCTGGGGAAAGCTCCTCGGCAGCAAGTTCCCCGGGCCTCCGGTCAACGGCGGAAAGAAGTCCGGTGGTTTCACAAGACGCGCAGGGATCACGATTCCCGGAGCCGGACGCTTTGCATGAATGCGGGCAGCATGGATCGAAAGCCAAGCTCGGGGGTGCTTGCAGCGTTTAAGGGCTTACAGCGACTTGAGCGACTAAAGGTTGTCGGTGAGACTGCTTACCACGACGGGAACAAGTCTTGGTCGATCAAGGTGGAGATCTCTGGAGTCATTCCTTCGAATTTCGTCCCTGCGAATACTTTATGGTACGTAGTCATTGAAGAAAACTACCCGCTTGGGCAGGTCAAATTTTATCCCGCAAGAGAGGGCGGCCTGTCATATACATTTCCCCATCAGGCATATAATTCGCCAGGCTCCGGTGGGGTACTATGGCGGGAAGGCAAGTTATGTTTAGATACCCCCGTGCGATCATTGATCGTCTATGGTCTGTCGCAAGAGCCGCTGGATGACGGAGTGGCACGTATTATTTGGCATGGCAGAAGGGCCATTGCTTGGCTTGACGCCGCATCTCACGGAGAACTGCTTCGAAAAGGCGATCCGTTCGAGTTGCCGCAATATCCACCCTCCCTCGATAAAGAGATTTTTGTTCACGATGAAGCTCCTACATCTTACGGGGAATGGGCGAGAATAAAGGAATCTGTGGGAAAGATCTTTTTATCTAGATGCTTCCTTGGGAAGAAGGAAGTATTTGCTGTCACACGTTTCGAGATGCTTTCGGGGGATTTGATTCGCCAGGGCTCATTTCGCAAAGAGGCTCATGGAGCCTCACAGTCACCTGGCATATGGTGGCTGTGGCCCAAACCAATCACCATGGAGCCATGGCAAGCGCCGGCCACGTGGGGTGACTTAGACACTGCAGGGGAACGACTCGGGGTCGATGTCGCTGGAATATTGCGGGAAATCGCAAGGCGCATTCGGGGGAAGAAACCTCATGTCCTTCTCCTCGGTTACCCGATACCTCTACGAGTAGGAGGGGAGCCAGTTGAGATCCATTGGAAAGCAGTTAAGTTACCAATCCTGTCAAACCGCCCCCCAAAGGGCTTCAGGCCCGAAGAACCTCACTTGTGGCGTCGGGACCGCCAAGAAGCATTCAGGCCCGACCAGTCGCTGATGTTTGAAAACACGGAAAACTGGCATCCTGACCGCCTTCAGGCCCGCGGACGATTTGGCGATGACCTCCGGGGTGCCAAGATTGCCCTGGTGGGTGCCGGGGCACTAGGCTCAACCTTGGCCGAACTCCTTACCCGCGGTGGTGTGTGTGACTTGCTTATCCTCGATGGGGAACAATTGACAGCCGGCAACCTCGTAAGGCATATGCTGACATTTGATGATCTACATGGAAAAAAGGCTGACGCCTTGGTAAGACGTCTCAAGTCGGTTTCGCCGTATGCTCACGTCACGAGCACGGAGGGTGGTTTCCCGTCGTCGAGCCAAGAGGCTACAGTTCTGCTGGATAAGGTATCGGTGTTCATCGACTGTACCGCCTCCGACAGTCTTCTTTTGCAGATAGCGGATTGCTGGTGGCCGATCCCAAGACTATTTGTCTCTGCGTTTTTCGGATACAAAGCAAGGCGTCTATTCGTTTTTGTATCCGCCGGCAATATCTTCCCCCTTCAGGAATTTAATGATGCCATAACGCCCTGGATGGATGATGAGAAGAGATTGTGGAGTGCCCATGATGAAACCTTTGAAGGGGCTGGCTGCTGGTCGCCCTTGTTTCCGGCCCGTTATGACGACGTGATGCTTGGTGCAATCATCACCGTGAAGGTGGTTGAAGGATTCGTTTCGAAATGGCCTTCATCACCCCAACTACTCGTTTTCGAGCAAAAGGATTCTGAGGGATTCGCGGGTTTTCAGCGGATACCCCCCCTCATCGCTGATGGGATTTCTTGATAGTGATGGAATTCGTATTCACCTCGTCAGATGGTCTATACCAAGTCGTCCTTCCCACCAAAGTGGTGGTGTCTTTTTCTCAGTATTGCACGAGAGCCCATCCGAAAGAGACGGGTGGAATCATCATTGGGCACTACACGCAAGACGGACTTGTGGCAACCATAACCAAGGCAACACCGCCGCCTCGGGATTCGAAAGCCGGATCAAATTGGTTCATACGCGGCACCTCTGGACTGCGGAGCTTCCTTGAGAAATGGTGGGAGAGACCGGATCGTCGGTATTATCTGGGAGAGTGGCATTACCATCCTGCCCTGGTTGTTGAACCAAGCGTTGAGGACATCAAACAGATGATTCAGATCTCAGAGGACAGGAAATACAGCTGTCCGGAGCCAATCATGTTGATTATGGGGAGCATTCAACAAAAGAAAAGGAGCGTTCGTGCATATGTTTTTCCCAGGAGAGATCAAATGATTGAACTGTTTTAGTAAAGTCAGTATTAGCGAGATGCGTAGGGGATTTGTTTGAAAACAAGAGAGATCGTGCGAGAACGGTCAGTGTATCAAGTATCAAGGGGGGTCATAATATCATAACATTCTCCTGCGATCGCGCGGAGGCATCACGCCTACAGACTCTCACGAGCAGCAAAATGATCGGTCGTCAACCTTGAAACCCCGCCGGAGAAGGTCCACGATTTGAGGAACACGGAAACAGGACCGTGCTCTACCTCTACATCGTGGCCCCGATCGCGGAGAAACGCAGAAAATGTCATGCCTTATGAGCTGAAATCGTGCGGCCTTGGGCGTTACGGATGATAGAAAAAGACTTTGACATACCCTTCATCGCAGAC
>JAZDMQ010000056.1:0-2683 GCA_043800755.1 bacterium
CTCGATTATGCGACCTCCGTCGTTTCCCAGGGCAAGATCCTGGTGGCTGCCGACAAGGGAGAGAAAGTCCCCGAGGGATGGATACTGGACAAGGAAGGCCGGCCTACGACAAACCCCAAGGAGATGCTGGAGGGTGGCGCGCTGCTGCCCTTTGGTGGCTATAAGGGCTATGACCTGGGGGTGATGATCGAGTTGCTGGGGGCAGGCTTGAGTGGAGCCGGGATTCCGTTGATGCCCGGATACAAATGGGATCAGGGCACGGTTCTCATCGTCATCCGGATCGAGGCCTTCCGGCCCCTGGAGGAATTCCACCGGATGGTCGAGGAATTCGTGGTTCAGCTGAAAGCTGCGCCGCGGGCCCCGGATTGTCCGGAGATCCTGCTTCCCGGAGAGCCCGAGTGGCGCTGCAAGGTCCAGCGGGAACGGGAAGGGATTCCTCTCCCAGAAGCCACCTGGGACCGAGTCAAAGAGACGGCAAAGAGTCTGGGCCAGAGATGGGACTGAGACGTGACAAAAGGATTGTCTCGGCGTCGGCTCGACATCCCTTTCAGCGTCGGGCGACCAGAGAGGAGACCCATGATGGCAAACTACGGAGAACGGCCGTTTGAGTTCAGGCTGCCGGATACGATCCATGTTGGGATTGGGTGCCACGAGCGCGTAGGAGCGGAAGCCGCGAGGATCGGGGGAGGAAACATCCTGGTCATCACGGATCCCAATGTGCGCGCGACGCCGATGGCCGGCAAGGTGATTGAGCACCTATCAAGCGCTGGGCTCCTCCGGGGTGTCTTCAGCGACATCCCGGGTGAGCCGACGACCCCCGAGGTGCAGAAGGGCCTGGCCGCCCTCGAGGAAGCTAAGGCGGACACAGTCGTGGCAATCGGCGGCGGGAGCGTTATTGACACCGCCAAGGCAGTCAGCGTGCTGGCCACAAACGGGGGTGCGATTGTAGATTACAAGGGCGCCAACAAGGTCAAGAAGCCCAAGCTCCCCCTGGTGGCGGTGAGCACGACTGCCGGCACCGGCAGCGAGGTGACACGGTTCACGATCATCACCGACCCGGTGACCAGCGTCAAAATGCTCATCGCGGATCCCCACCTCATTCCCGAGGTGGCGATTGACGATCCACTACTCACCGTAACCTGTTCGCCCCTCGTGACCGCCTCCACCGGCCTGGATGCCCTCACCCACGCCATCGAAGCGTACGTCTCGGCGCGATCGAATACCTTGTCGGATCTTTTCGCCCTCTCCGCGATCAGGAGGATCGCGCAGTCTATCCGGGCGGCCTTCAAGAACGGAGAGGACCTGACCGCCAGGACCATGATGCACATCGCCTCCCTGGAGGCCGGGATGTCCTTCTCCAACGCCTCGGTCGCCCTGGTGCATGGCATGGCGCGGCCCATCGGGGCCTACTTCCACAAGGCGCATGGGATCTCCAACTCGGTCCTCTTGCCCTACGTCATGGAATGGAGCGTCGCCGGGGCACCAGGGAGGTTCGCCGAGATCGCAAGCGCACTCGGTGCCGACACGGGCGCCTTGAACGAGATGGAGGCGGCGCAGCGCGCTGTGGCCGAGGTGCGGGCCATCTGCCGGGACCTGCAGATCCCGGGACTGACCGGACTGGGCATCGATCCGGACAAGTTGATGGCCCTCGCACCCGCAATGGCCAAAGACGCGCTGGACAGCGGCAGCCCGGGGAACAATCCCCGCGTCCCCACGGCGGATGAGATCGTCGAACTGTACCGTCAGGCGCTGTAAGTGGGCGCGGCGAGGGGACTTTCGTGCAGAGTGTGCAATGTAAGGGAAATTGGATAAACAAAAAGCCGGCGCTTTCGCGCCGGCTTCTCATTTTTTCTGCTTTGGTTGCTGACTACACCTTTGCTACATTGTCCGCTTTGGGGCCTTTGGGGCTATCAACTACCTCAAAGGTCACAGCATCACCCTCGGACAACGACTTGAAGCCATCGCCGCGGATCGAAGAGAAGTGGACGAAAACATCATTGCCATTCTCCTGCTCTATGAACCCAAAGCCCTTAGCGTCGTTAAACCACTTCACGGTACCTTGTGCCATCTGCCTTTTCTCCTTTACTTTTCCGGAAAAGGTCTCCGGGGATGACGGGGACTGCCCGCCGAAGCTATCAGGGCTTGTGGGAACAAAAAAACCGCAAAGCCTCAGGGGGTCTTTGCGGTTTTCGCTGCTACGACAAAAACACCTGCAACTTCGATGGGACCATACCAGGTCCAATCCCATTTGTCAACAAAAAAGATTGCTGATTTCCATTGGGGCCTTTCATCTCCCTCTTTCTCCCGGGAATTCCTCTGCCAGATACTGGTCCAGCCTTTTCATGCCCTCCTCGATGTTCTCCAGGGAATTGGCATAGGTAAAGCGCAGATAGCCCTCCGCATTGGAGCCGAAATCAATTCCGGGGGTGCACCCCACCCTGGCCTTCTTCAGGATGTCAAAGGCGAATTCAAAGGAGTTCTGCGAAAAGCGTTTGGCATTGACCAGCAGATAGAAGGCCCCGGTCGGCTCTACCGTAATGCCAAATCCCAGCTCCCGCAGCTTCGGGATGATATACTTCCGGCGGCTATTGTAAATCTCCTTCATCCGGGCCACATCCGCTCCCGCCTCCCGCAAGGCGGAGATTCCCGCCCATTGGACGAAGGCATTGGCGGAGATGAAGAA
>JAZDMQ010000065.1:0-5786 GCA_043800755.1 bacterium
AAGCTGCGCATCTTCCGGCCCTTCCCGTATCGGGAGATCGTGGATGCCTTGAAACACTTGAAGGTGCTGGTCATCATGGATCGTTGCGAGTCCTTCGGGGCCCTGGGGGGCCCAGTCTTCATGGAGATCCGCTCCGCCCTCCTGGGCCTGGAGAAGCCGCCCCTGACCTTCAATTATATCTATGGGTTGGGGGGCCGGGAGCCCAGCCTGGCCGAGATCCACAAGGCCTTCGCCCGGGGCAAGGAAGTTGTGGCTACCGGCAAGGTTGAGGTGCTCCACGATTATCTCCAGGTGAGAGAATAGAGGGGAGAAGAGATGACTACTGGAACCGTACCTTCCGTCAAACCGATTACGATCAAGCAACTGGCTCAACGGCCGGAAATATTAGCAGGCGGGCACCGCCTCTGCCCCGGCTGCGGAGCCCCCATCGCCCTGCGGCAGATCCTTTTGGCCTCCGATTATCCGGTCATCCTGGCCAATGCCACAGGCTGCGTGGAGGTTTCCACCTCCATCTTTCCCTTTACCTCCTGGCGGGCCCCCTGGATCCACAATGCCTTCGAAAACGCCGCCGCCACCATCAGCGGGGTGGAGGCGATGTATCGCTCTCTCAAGCGACAGGGGAGGATCCCGGCCGATCAGGAATACCGCTTCATCGCCTTCGGGGGAGACGGCGGGACCTATGATATCGGGCTGCAATCCCTCTCCGGCGCCCTGGAGAGGGGGCACCGATTCCTCTATGTCTGCTATAACAATGAAGGCTATATGAACACCGGGATCCAGCGATCCAGCGCCTCTCCCCTGGGGGCCGATACCACCACCACCCCGGTGGGCAAGGTTGCCACCGGGAAGCGGGAGTTTCGCAAAGACCTGACGGCCATCGTCATCGCCCACGAGATCCCTTATGTGGCCCAGTCGGCCACCATCCCCGCCCGTTGGGGCGAGCTGATCAACAAGGCTCGCAAGGCCCTGGAGGCCCCGGGCCCCTCCTTCATCAATGTCCTCGCCTCCTGCAACCGGGGATGGAGGCATGACATGAGCGAAACCCTGGAGCTGACGCAGTTGGCGGTGGATACCTGTTACTGGCCTCTTTATGAGGTGGTGAACGGCGAGTACCGCCTGACCTACAAGCCGAAGGAGAAGAAGCCGGTGGTGGAGTGGCTGAAGCGCCAGGGGCGTTTTCGGCACCTCTTTCGGCCGGAGAATGAAGGGATCCTCGAGAGGGTGCAGGAGAAGGTCGACCACGACTGGGTGAGGCTGCTCAAGTTGTGCGGGGAAGCGTAACCGGAAGGGTTCTGGGGCCCCCATGGGGTGAGGCCTATTCCTTAAAAAGATTTGATTCCCCTGGCCTCTTGTGGTATAAACCGTTGCGCGATGTAGTCAAAGGATGGACTTGGGCCGCAAGAGGGATTCCGGGAAAGGTTCGCCAGCGAGATGTTTGGCTCAAACCTGGTTATCTTTGAGGAGGAGTCAAAGAGGATCAATGCCTCTCTGGCCAAGCTTTTGGGAGAGACGAGGGCCAAGTCTATCTTCCTCATCGACAAGAACGGCCACCTTATCGGCTCCTGTGGCGAGACCCAAGGGATGGACATGGCCTCCCTGGCCTCCTTGACGGCAGGGAATATCGCAGCCACCGGGGGATTGGCGCAACTCATCGGGGAGGAGGAATTCTCCGTCCTCTTCCACCAGGGGGAACGCGACAGCCTCCATATCTCCATTGTGGTCAAGCGCGTCATCCTGCTGGTCATTTTCGACGAACGCTCCTCCCTGGGGCTGGTCCGGCTGCGGGTGAAGCGGGCCTCCGAGGAGCTGGCCCAGATCTTCGAGGCCATATTCCGAAAAGCGGAGGCGAAGTCGGGGGAGGCGAAGCAGATGATGGAGACCCGGTTCGCTGAGATCACCGACGCGGACATCGATAACTTGTTTAAGACCTAAGGCGAAAAAAGATGTCCTTCATCAACTACTCCTCTCGGGAGATCAACTGCAAGATTGTTTACTACGGGCCGGGGTTGTGTGGGAAGACGACCAATCTGCAGTACATCTACCAGAAGGTGAGCCCCCAGGCCAAAGGCAAGCTGATTTCGCTGGCCACCGAGACGGAGAGGACGCTCTTCTTCGACTTCCTGCCCCTGGAATTGGGGGCGATTCGGGGCTTCAAGACGCGCTTTCACCTTTATACTGTCCCGGGACAAGTCTTCTATGACGCCAGCCGCAGGCTGATTTTGAAGGGTTCCGACGGGGTGATCTTCGTGGCCGATTCGCAGGTGGAGCGGATGGAATCCAATGTGGAGTCGCTACATAACTTGGAAAGTCACCTGGCGGAGCACGGGACGAGCATCGAGAAGATCCCCTTCGTGCTGCAATACAACAAAAGGGACCTGCCGAATATCGTCTCGGTAGAGGAACTGCAGCAGGCCTTGAACCACAACAACCACCCCTACTTCGAGGCGGTCGCCTCCAAGGGGACTGGGGTCTTTGAGACCCTGAAGGTGATCGCCAAGCTGGTGCTCAACGAGCTGAAGACGGGGGCAGGGTAGGATATCCTTTACATGACGGCCATTCCACGGTAGCTCAATGGTAGAGCAGCCGGCTGTTAACCGGCTGGTTGCAGGTTCGAGCCCTGCCCGTGGAGCCAAAATTCAATCCGCCGATTTCGGCGGTTCCTATTTAACGACAAGACCCCGTGGGATGACCCCCTCGGGGTCTTGTCGTTTCCACCGCATCCACGCCCACTTACGCCGCCCCGCACATCCTTCCTGATTCTCTGTTTCGACGCGCTCACCGAAAACGTCCTCTCCGAATTCTCCCGTTCTCCGGTTTTCGAGTCGAGAACCCTCGAAGGCGAACACAAACAGAATGCTGAGACTCTTCGTCTACGGGACCCTGAAGCGCGGTTTCTGGAACCACGACCGCTTCTGCCGGGGCGTCCTGGCGGTGGAGGACGCCGTGGTCCGCGGCCGCCTCTTCGAGACACCCTCCGGCATCCCCGTCCTGCTGGTTCCGGAGGGGGACATCCTGGCCGACGGCACCACCGACCCGTGCGCCGATGTGGCCACCTGTCTGGGTGCGGACACGCACAGGCAGGTACAGGCGCGCTTTGCGGCCCGCATGCCCGATCCCGACTCCAAACTCCGACTGGCTCCCGAAAAACGCCACGGGCGCGCCCTGGGGCCACGTGTTGGGGGAACTTCTGGTCTTCGACCTGCCTGCGCCCAGGCTTCGGCAGGCAGGCGACCCCGAGACCCGCCTCCCGGCGACTTATCCTGAGCACAGCCGAAGGGCCGGCTGTGAGGGTTCCACCCCCTGTCTGCGTGCAACGCACGGGCAGGCGGCGGTCCCTGCCTCTACCGCCGAGTGCTGGTTTCGGCGCAGGCCCACGGAACCGTGCTTCCGGCCTGGCTCTATGTGGGTGAAGCCCCGCTCTCGGGCAGGCTCACGCCCATCGTGTGCTCCCGCTGGCCCCGACAGCCTCCGCTCGGTCAAATCCGGAGAAACTCGGAAAAACCGGTTGACACGCACGCCGAATTTCGTATAATGTATACCAGTTTGGTCTGATCGGGCCGGATGGAAGCCAATGGGGCTATCCAGGACGGGTCCGATTCGTTAAACCGAAAGACTGAGGCAGTTCAGGAATGGGACGAGACCCTATGCGACTGGAGTCAGTGATGGAAGATCGATGGCTCTCCGTAGATGAGATTGCGGCCTATCTCGGCATCAAGCGGGATACGGTCTACAAGTGGATTTCTGAAAAGCAAATGCCGGCGCACCGAATGGGTCGCCTGTGGAAGTTCCGCAAGGAAGAGGTGGACGAGTGGGTGAAGACAGGCGGGGCCGGCGATAACGAGAAACGCAAAGAGGATACCCCGGCATGACGATCAGCGCGAAGGATCTGTCCGCCCTCTTGACCCAGGGCGAAGGCGAGACCATCGAGTTCAAACGCTCAACGGGTGAGCTGAAAGAGGCCATGCGGACGCTTTGCGCCTTTCTCAACGGCGTTGGGGGAACGGTTCTCTTCGGCATCCGGCCGGACGGCACAGTCGGTGGGCAAGAGGTCTCTGATCGGACACTCCGCGACATCGCGCAGGCCGCTGACTGCTTCGAGCCCCCCACCCATGTCTCCATCCATCGTATTAAGGTCGAGGCAGGCCGAGATGTTATCGTCGTGGCCGTCGAGAGCGGGCGGGAGATGCGTCCCTTTGTCTATGAAGGGCACGCCTACGAGCGTGTAAGCAGCACGACGCGCCGGATGCCTCAGGCCAAGTACGAGCGTTTACTCGTTGAGCGCGGCCACGCCAAACGCCGCTGGGAGAACCTTCCGGACGAAGGACTCACACTGAAAGACCTGGACCGCAAGGAAATTCTGCGGACGCGCGAGCTTGCCATTCAGCAAAACCGGATTTCTCCGGATACGAACCGCGATATAGGCGAGGTTCTCGACAGATTGGGACTGCGGGTGGATGGCGTACTCACGCAGGCCGCCCACATGCTCTATGGAAAGAAGTTCCTGCCCGACTACACCCAATGCCTTCTCAAGCTGGGGCGCTTCCGGGGAACAGAGATTACCGGCGAGATCGTGGACAATCGGCAGGAGAACATGAACGCCTTCGCCATGGTGCGCGAGGGCATGGCGTTCCTCGAACGAACCATGCCGCTGGGCGCGCGGTTTCCCGAAGGGCAGATATTCCGGGAGGATCGCTTTCCCGTTCCGTTGGACGCCCTCCGGGAAATCCTCCTCAACGCCGTCATGCACCGCGACTACTCCCACTATTCCGGCTACGTCGCCATCGTGGTCTTCGACGACCGGATCGAAATTCGAAGCTACGGGCGCCTCCCCACCGGTATCACGGTGAAACAGCTTTCGGGTCGCCATGATTCGAGGCCGACCAACCCCTTGATTGCCGGTGCCTTCCACCGGACCGGCGCGGTGGAAGTGTGGGGCCGCGGCACCAATCGGGTCATAGCTATGTGCAAGAAACACGGAGCGTTCCCGCCCGTGTTTGAGGAGCGGCAGGGTTTTCTTATCGTCACCTTTAAAGCTCAATTGGTTGCCGATGCCGATTCGCATGCAGGTGCCCAGAAAAGTTCCCAGAAAGGTGCCCAGAAAAGTTCCCAGAAAATCCTGGATCTGATTGGTGGACAACCGTCCATTACCATAGAACAACTGTCAACGGAACTTGGAATCACCGATCGTGCTGTAAAAAAGCAATTGCACAATCTGAAGCAGCAAGGTCGTTTGAGACGCATCGGCCCGGATAAGGGCGGCCATTGGGAGGTGGTGAAATGACCGGGCTCGTTGAGATTCGAAATCGTGGGATGAATCGGGTCATCGCCATGTGCAGGGAGGCGGGCATCGCGCCGCCGACATTCGAGGAGGCGGATTATGTTGAAAAGCGATGAGATTCTGGATTTTCTCAAGCAACACAAGCGAGACCTCGAAACACGGTTTTCCGTGAGACGCATCGGCTTGTTCGGTTCTGTCCTTCGCGGTTCCGCCGGCGACAAGAGCGACGTGGACATTCTGGTAGAATTGGCTATTCCCACCTTCGATCACTATATGGATCTGAAGTTCTTCCTTGAGGATCAGCTTGGACGGCCCGTCGACCTCGTGTTGGCTGATTCCTTGAAGCCGCGCCTCAAGCCGATCATCACCCGCGAGGTGGCCTATGCCTAGGGACTTTCGCCTTTATCTTGATGACATTTTGGAGGCCATTCATCAAATTCGAACCTACATGGCGGACCTGGACGAAGAGGCTTTTACCACGGACCGGAAAACCCAGGACGCCGTTATC
>JAZDMQ010000066.1:0-18980 GCA_043800755.1 bacterium
AATGCAATTCGCAGGGGACGTGCCATGGCTGACCAAAGAGAGACCCCGTCTTCTGACGGACAGCAAGGAATGGGATAAGCGAACAACTCCCTGTTACCATAGAGGGCGGTGGTTTGTCAAGAGTGTAGACCTGACCCAAGAACAGCCTGACCCAAGAGCAGCCCCATTGGAGAATAGAACGCACGGCAGCACGAAGGTCGGTATCCCCCGACAGTTGATCACAGAAGGAATTGAGAAGTCGGTTGCGCTCTTCTTCCTCCATTTTTTGTTTTGCCAAAGAGAGAATCCAGTTATGAATCAGCTGAGCCCTAGAAGAAGTAATTGCATCATTTGGGAACCTTTCGCACGGAAACAAAAAGATAGCGCCGGCAATACGGTTTATCTCGTTGATACTTGTAGCGTACTTTAAGGCATCGCCCACTTGGACCGCAATCAGTCTGTAGTTGGCTGCCATGCTTTTATCGCTCCATTTTTCTTTCTATTCTTCACCAACGCCCAAGTTCACCCGCGGCTTTGCCGTAGGCGCGAAGCGCCGGAGGCAAAGGCGTCGGGTGGAACGCCTTGTTGGGCAGACGCGTTGCAAGCTTGCGGAGCAGCGGACCTATCAAGCTGGCGCCGCTCGACTGATTCGCGTGAGTGGGCACGGCTGCAAAGCCTCAATCGTGCGGACGGACCGAGATGCCGGTACCCCAGGAAGAGCGCGGCGCCGTGGCCTTCGGGTGATCATGCCGAAGGCATCGTCGTTCGGGCCCCAACGCATGGAGGTGAGTCTCGGTTGCCAAGCCTGGTTGCTGGACCAGCTCGGCGGCTTCCGAAGCCGTGATTGGCAGGAGCGTCCAATACTGGGGGTCTTCGCCGTCTGCCCAGTCGATTGTCTCTGTGAAGACCGAGACGAAGTGCTGGGTGCAGCTTCGACAAGCGAGGATCATGACGTGAAAGTGCGACTCATCGATCAGGTCAGCCTCACGAGCAAGCGCCAAGCGAGCCTCCCAGGCGGCGTCCGGGGTAGCTGGCCAGCAATGCTCGCAGCCGAAGTCCGTCTGCGCTGTTTCGTCATCGACCATGTTCGTCTCCGACCGGGTCGAATACTCGCCAAGCGTCTGCCTAACAAAGCGAAATTGAGCGGCAACCGCAGACGGCGCGTATCCAGCGAACGCTTGCGTTCGCGTCTTAGCGCCGACCAGGCGGGCAGCCCCGAAGGGGTTGACCGCTCGAATGACTTGTTCGCGCCGAAGGCGCAGCAAGTCAGGAGAGTGACGGGCAATTCCGCCTTCATTCGCACCGCCTTGCGGCGCGACGATCCATTTGACCGACTGGGTACGGCTTTTTGTTGCCCCATCCACCCTGTTCATGGTAAAAGTATCCACAATCCGCCTTCTTTGTCAACAATCATCTCATGTGCAGAGGGTATCGGCCAAGAGGTGCGAAAGCACACAACAGGGTCCCTGCCTCTGCCATCCAACAGATGGGGTGGCGTTTGATTTCAGGGGAATCGCATGTGGTTGCCATTCGCCAGGAAAGGACGGAAGACGCTGCTGCCATCCGGCAGGTCAACGAGCAGGCGTTCGGACAGGCGGAGGAGGCGGATATCGTTGATGCGCTCCGCCGGCGGGGTGCCTTCACCCTGTCTCTGGTCGCCCTTCTCGCTGATCAGGTCGTCGGGCACATCCTGTTTACCCCAGTCACCATCGAGTCAGGGAATTCGAGCTTCGAGGCCCTCGGCCTGGGGCCGATGGCGGTATTGCCGCCCTACCAAAGGATGGGAATCGGCTCGAAGCTAATTCGTGCCGGCCTCGATCAATGCCGCCAGGCCGGCCACGAGATCGTGATCGTGCTGGGCCATCCGGAGTACTATCCCCGCTTTGGATTCTCGCCGGCCAAGCCCCTCGGCATCCAGTATGAGCAGGAGGTTCCTGACGAAGTCTTCATGCTCACGGAGCTCCGCGCGGGCGCTCTGGCCGGCCGGGGCGGGATCGTGAGATACCAGCCGGAGTTCAACTCGGTTTGACCAAGCGCCTTGCTAATCGAGAAGAGGTGAAGATGACCATCCAAGCCCGATACGTCCACACGAACGTCGTCGCAAAGGATTGGAAGAGACTGGCCCGGTTTTATGAAGAGGTCTTCGGCTGCTCGCCCGTCCCTCCGGAGAGAAACCTCTCAGGCTCCTGGCTGGAATCGGCTACCGGGGTGTCAGGGGCTCAGATTCAAGGGGTCCATTTGCGGCTGCCAGGCCCAGGGAACGAAGGGCCGACGCTGGAGATCTTCCAATATAACCAGGAGGAAGGGCGACCCAAGACCGCAATCAACCGCCCTGGATTCGCCCATATCGCCTTCGCCGTAGAGGAGGTCGAGGCCGCCCGCAAGGCGGTGCTCGCGGCGGGCGGAGGGGTAGTCGGGGAGGTCGTTTCAGTAGAGATCCCGCCCGCCGGCAAAGTCATCTTTGTCTATGTCACCGATCCGGAGGGAAACATCATCGAGCTGCAGCACTGGTCTTAGCGATCGCGGGGAGGGCTCAAGATTATGGAGAAGATTAACATCGGAAGCAATGCTTTCGTGTACCCTATGCCGGTTTCGATAGTGGGCGCGATTGTTGACGGCCGGCCTAATTTCATGGCAGTAGGCTGGGTCTGTCGGGTAAACCGAACTCCACTTCAATGTTGCCCTTCTCTGAGCTAAATGGATAACCCTTTCCCTTCCTCTTCCCCTTCCCCATTCTTAGTTTTCGACTTCTGCGACCGCCAGGGCAGACTACAGCGCCTTGGCTTCATGAATCCTTCAAGGATCATTATTGCGAATTCTGTGGACGAAGTTCGACCGGCACTCCGAACAGTACACCAGTCAGTGGGCGCCGGATTCTACGCGGCTGGATACATCTCCTACGAGGCTGCACCCGCCTTTGATTCAGCATTAGTGGCACATGAGGCAAGGATACCTTTGCTCTGGTTCGGCCTCTTTCGGGGGCCGGTTGAAGTTGCCCCTTCCCACTCTGATGACGGGTTTCATCTCACAGACTGGCAACCCTCGATCACTCGAAACCTGTATGATAGCCATATTGCGGCAGTACGGGAGGCGATCGCACGAGGTGATACCTACCAGGTGAACTATACCATGCGATTGCGTGCTCGATTTGAAGGCGATGACTTCGCCTTCTACCATCGTCTGCGGCACGCACAGCGTGCAAGCTACTGTGCTTATCTCAACATGGGGCGCTACCGCATTCTCTCTGCCTCCCCAGAGCTGTTCTTTCGCTGGCACGGTAGCCAAATCATCACCCGACCCATGAAAGGAACCGTGCGGCGCGGGCGCTGGACTGAGGAGGATGAAGCCTTATCTGCCTGGCTTGCAGCCTCGGAGAAGAATCGTGCGGAAAATGTAATGATCGTTGATTTACTTCGCAACGACTTAGGGCGAGTTGCGGAGATTGGCTCTGTGTATGTCTCCCGCCTCTTTGAGATTGAGCGTTACCGTACGGTCTTCCAAATGACCTCCACTATTTCCGCGAAGGTGCCTCCTTACACAACTTTGGAGGATGTATTCGCGGCGCTTTTCCCCTCCGGCTCCATCACCGGCGCACCAAAGGTGAGTACGATGGAGCTCATCGCGGAGCTGGAAGAGGAACCACGGAATAGTTACTGCGGTGCAATTGGCCTGGTGACACCCGACGGGGAGGCTGTATTCAATGTCGCCATTCGCACCGTGTTGGTGGATAGCCAGACGGGCATCGCAGAGTACGGCGTTGGCGGTGGCATCACCTGGGACTCCACTGCCGAGGATGAGTACGCGGAGGCACTGGCCAAGGCAGCGGTCCTGGCAGAGGCGTGGCCCAGGTTCGACCTGTTGGAGACCCTTCGCCTGGAGGAAGGAACATATGCGCGGTTAGAGAGGCATCTTGAGCGCCTCATCGCCTCAGCTTCCTACTTCGACATCCCTCTCTCGGCCGAGGGAGTGCGATCTGCATTGGAAGAGCACGCACGGGTCTATTCGAGTGGAGCACGGCGGGTGCGGCTTCTGGTCTCGCCCGAGGGAAAAGTGCGGGTGGAGAGCGATCCATTGCCTCTGGCCTCCCAAGCTTCACTCCCTGTTGCCCTGGCAAGTCAACCCGTTTCCCGATTCAATCGTTTTCTCTACCATAAAACCACCTACCGATCCCTCTATGAGGCGCATCGGGCCGTACATCCCGATGTCTTTGATGTCCTGCTCTGGAATCAGGAAGGAGAACTCACCGAGTTTACCATAGGCAACCTTGTAATCGAGATGGATGGCTGCCGCTGGACGCCACCCCGTGAAAGCGGCTTGTTGGCAGGCACCTTCCGCGCCCATCTGATCGACCGGGGTGAGATCTGTGAGCGAGTCCTTTCGCGGGGAGATTTAGGGCGCGCCTCGCATCTCTGGTTGATCAACAGCGTCCGAGGTTGGGTGCCTGTGCACTTGGTCCCGTAGAATCCCTGGGCGGAACCGAAGGATGACAGAGACCTCGAAGCGGTAAAAAAGGTGCAGGAGCTCATCGAGCGGCTGCGGGCATGGAGGGAGGAGGATGGACCTGATTTCGAGAGGAGGAATTCGATGCCCAACAAATTGATAGAGCTGAAGGAGGCGGCGGCCCGGGTGCCCGATGAGACCACCATTTCCTTTGGCGGCTTCACCACCCAACGCCACCCCATGGCCTTCGTCTACGAACTGATACGCTTGAAGAGGCGCAAGCTCTATCTGTACGGGCATTCTCCCGGCGGGGATTGGGATATCCTCATTGGGGCAGGCTGTGTGAAGCGGGTGGAGCTGGCCTACGAAGCTGACGAGGCGTTCAACACGGTCGGGCCCCGCTGGCGGCTGGCAGTAGAGCGGGGCGAGATCGAGTGGGAGGATTATAGCAACTTTGCCATGGTCTCCCGGTTCGCGGCCGGAGCCATGGGCATTCCCTTCATGCCGATCCGCAGCTTGCTCGGCAGTGATGTATTGCTCCAACAGGCCCTCACGGATGAGCAGCGTGCTGCCGATCCCCGCACCTCTCCCAAGAAGCTTCACGTGATGGAGTCCCCCTTTGACCCCAATGACCGGGTGGTACTGGTCCCGGCCATTCACACCGATTTCGCGGTGCTGCATGTGCAGAAGGCGACCGTGGATGGTACGGTTCGGATGGAGGGCCAGACCTTCGCGGATGTGCAACAGGCCCTGTGCGCAGATACGGTGATCGTGACCGCCGAGGAGATCGTGGAGGAGGAGATACTCCGCTCCGAGCCGGAGCGGAACCCCCTCCCCTATTTCGCGATCCAACATGTTTGCCATGTGCCGTTCGGTTCCCACCCTTATGCCGTGTTCAACTATTATGACTATGACCCCCGCCAGCTGAAGATTTACCACGAGGCCGCCAAGGAGGACGCCTCCTTCCAGCGTTATCTGGAGGAATTCGTTTACGGGGTGAAGAGCCACGCGGAGTACCTGGAGGCGGTGGGCGGCCTCTCCCGGCTTGATGCCCTGAAAGCTGACCCGGCCTATGGATACAGCCCGAACCTCAAAAGAAGGAGGCTGGACTGATGGCAGATCAACGCTACACGCTCATCGAGCTGATGGCAGTGGCCGCGGCCCGGGAAATCAGGGATGGAGAGGTGGTTTTTGCGGGGACGGGCTTGCCCATGCTGGGCGTCATGCTGGCCCAACGCACTCACGCTCCCCGTTGCTGTATCATTTTTGAGGCCGGCACCATCGCGAGTCAACTTGCCCACTTGCCCATGTCCGTCGGTGATCCTCGAAATATCCTGGGAGCCGCCACCGCGGCGGGCCTCAACGAGGTCTTTGCCTATGTGCTGCAGGCCGGACGGGTAGATGTGGGTTTTCTGAGCGGGGCTCAGGTTGACCGCTTTGGCAACATCAACAGCACCTCCATTGGTCTAGATCCTCGGCATCCCCGCGTGCGTTTCTCCGGGAGCGGCGGCGCGTGCGACATCGCTTGTCTGGCCCAACATACCATCATCATCGCGCGGCATGAAAAACGGCGTTTCCCCGAAAGAGTTGACTACATTACCAGTCCTGGTTGGCTGCAGGGCGGAGAGAGCCGGCAGAGAGCGGGCTTGATCCGCGGTGGACCGGACGTAGTAGTGACCACCAAGGGAGTGATGCGCTTCCGCCCTGATACCAAGGAAATGTACCTGGCCAGCTACCATCCTGGGCTTACTGCACGTGCCGTCGCGAACGATACGGGATTTCCCTTGGAGATCGAGGGAGCCACCGAGACGCCTGTACCTACGGCCGAGGAATTGCGCATTCTCCGGGAGGTCGTGGATCCGGAGAGGATTTTTCTGGTATAGGATGGAATGGGCGAGGGGTCGCCAAGGAAAACTCGAGGCGATCTTGTAGCAAGCGAGCGAGTCGGAAATGCAAGGAGGTGGTGCTTTCTAAAACCAGATCAATATGGCTCCGGAAGAAGAAGGAAGAGGAATGTGAATGGGAAACACCGAGCCTGAGGCGCAAGAAAGGACGGAAAAATGAGCGACCAAAAAAAAGGAATAGACCGAAGGGAGTTTATCAAGACCTCTCTGGCGGCCGCCGGAGGGCTGGCTTTGACCAGTCTGATGGGCGGTTGGGCGTGGGGGAAGCCATCTGCCAATGGCGAGCTGGCCGACTCTTCCCTATATCATTTATCCAAGATGATCCGCACCGGGGAGATCAGCTCCCAACAACTGGTGGAAGTTTATCTGGACCGGATTGCGCAATTCGATGGACCGAACGGCCTCAACGCCTTTATCACGGTGACCCGGGAGGAGGCCCTGAGCCGGGCCGGGGAGCTGGATCGCCTCGCCAAGCAAAAGAAGTTTCAGGGGCCTTTGCACGGCCTGCCCATCGCGGTCAAGGACAACCTCGATACCGAGGGCATCCGGACCACTGGGGGCTCCAAGATCCTCGCTGAGTGGCGGCCTGCCCAGGATGCCCATGTGGTCATGAAATTGAAAAAGGCCGGGGCGATCATCATCGGCAAGACCAATATGCACGAATTCGCCTTCGGCATCACCACCAACAATCCCCATTATGGGCCCACCCGGAACCCCTACGATCCCTCGCGCATCCCAGGCGGATCGAGCGGGGGGTCGGGGGCGGCGGCGTCTGCGGCCTTGTGTGCTGGCGCCATTGGCACCGACACGGGTGGATCGATTCGAATCCCGGCGTCCCTCTGCGGGGTCGTGGGGCTGAAGCCCACCCTGGGCCGGGTGGGGAGGGGAGGCATGATGTATCTCTCCTTCAGCCGCGATGTGATCGGCCCGATCACCAGGACTGTGAGCGACGCGGCCCTGCTGCTCCGCGCCATCGCGGGAAGGGATCCCCGGGATCCAGAGAGCCAGCCCAGAATCCTTCCCCGCCTTCCCATCCAACCAAGAGGGGTTGGCTTGCGGGGGAGGCGATTCGGCGTGCCCAAGAAGTACTTCTTCGAGGGCATCCATCCCGACACCGAACTGGTGATGGAGGAGGCCATTCGAGAGATCGAAAAGATGGGAGGTGCGATCAAGGAGGTCGAGGTGAAGCACATGGACATGGCCACCGCCACCGGCTTCGCCATCGTCCTGGCCGAGTCCGTCTACCTGATGGAGGATTATCTCCGGGCCTTCGATCCTGAGGCTACCATTGACAAGTATCTGGGCCAGTTGGGGCCGGATGTGAAGGGCGCGCTCGGCAGCCAGAAGGGCTCGCCCGAGTCCAAGCCGGTTCCGGGCTACATCTACGCCCGGTCCATCCGTGAGGATCGGGCTCAGATGATCGCCGGGTTCAAAGAGGCCATGTCCGGCCTGGATGCCCTACTCCTCCCCACTACGCCCCTACCTGCGGCCCCGATCGGCGATGATGTGGATACCGAGCTGCTGGGGCAGAAGGTCAACACCTTCCTCACCTTTATCAAGAACTGCGATCCCATCAGCGTGGTCGGCTATCCAGCTATCACCGTGCCCGCCGGGTATGGCAAAACTGGACTTCCCATCGGCCTGCAGATCGTGGCCCGGCCCTGGGAGGAAGCCAACCTCCTGAGCATGGCCTACGCCTTTGAGCAGGCCACCAAAGTGCGGAAGGCACCCCAACTATAAAAAAGGCCTGGGCTGCAACTTGCGGCCCAGGCCTCAAATCTCCTACTTTCTGTCCTTACCTACCTCCACTCCACCACCTGGGTGGATTGCATTGCGGAGTTGACCTGCGCCTCAGTGAAGAGCATCGGCTTGTAGGTGAAGTCCACGAACATCTGGACCTGATCGCCCAGATGCGGGCTCTGCTCCCCATCGGCGCGGATGAAACCGCTGGTTCCGGGCGCGGTGATGTTCTCGCCGATGATGCCCTCAGGAATCAGGCTTACAATATGGTTTTCAGTGCCGCGGTCCACCAGGGGAAACGGAGGGAGCTGGCCTACCGTGCTGGTGATCGGCTGCATCAGGAAGAAGCCCAGGACGGTCACGGGATAGAATTGATCCATGGCGGTCTTCAGGCGGTAGTCTGCCGGGGCCTTACCCGGATTCTCCTTGGCCAGCTCCGCCAAGGCGGTCTCCAGGGCGGAATAGAGCACCTGGGCCTTCCGGCCGTTGAAGTAATCCACCCCCGTGCCTCCCTTGAGGGCTTCGTGGAAGAGGGTATAGCCCAGGTAGCGGTGGGCCAGGATCTGGACTGCACTCTGCCCAAAGGCGTTCTTGTAGCCTTCAAACTCATCCCCGAAGGCCGCCGGGACCGCCTGGTTCCACCACCGATCGAAGATGGCCGCGCCCGGATGATCATAGTTGCCGTCCCGGTCGGCATCGAGAGCGATATTGTCCCATGCCGCCACCAGGCGCAGGGCCTCCTTGGCCGCTCCCGACTTGGGGCTCACATCTTTCACCGCCTCCAGGAGCAGGGCCTTGATGTTGATGGCCCGCTTGTCGTAGAAGGCGATGGTCTTGACGATGTCCTTCACATCCTCCCGGGTGAGGGCCTGCTTCGCCTCGGCCAGTTGAGCCAGACAGGTGATCCGGCTATCCGAGCCCCAGCCACCCCACACGTCGGAGGTGGCCATATCGCCATGGCCCCAGCCCGGCTCCGGCTGGTTGTTCCAGTTGGCGATGTAGCCGCTGGCGGGGTTGGCCACATGGGGATTCCGGCTCTTGGGGATGTAGCCCTCCCATTCGAATTCCCCGGTCCCCGGGGTGGGAAGGCGCAGGTCCACCTCCGCGGAGCGGACGGGATGCAGTCCCAGGTGATAGTAGGCGATGTCCCCATCCACCGTGGCAAAGAAGTAGTTGATCGACATGTCGCTGCGCTGGGCCGCCTGGTCGAAGGCAGGGACTGTCTCGGCCTTCATCAGATCGTAGAAAGAGGCGAGCCCCTCCAAAAAGTGCTCCCGGCAGCTGAGCCGCTTGCTGAAGGCCACCTGGTTCTTCTCATCGGTGTAGAAGACCGGGCCATGCACCGTGTAGCTGAATTCCGTCACCACCGGGGCCGCCTTGTCCTTTACCCGGAAGGTCTCCGACCTCACCTCCATGTCGTGCCAGGTTCCTTTGAACCAGTACTGGCGCGGGGAGGCCGGGTTGAGCTTCTCGGCAAAGAAGTCCTCGATATTGTCCGCTCCGGCGGTAGAGGAGAAGGAGGCGCGCCGATTGTGGCCGAACATGATGAAGGGATAGCCGCTCAGGGTCGATCCCACGGCCTCGATGCCAGCCCCATGGAGGCCCACCTCGTAGAGGGCGGAAGGCAGCTGGTAGTTGAATTGCGGGCCGCCCATCAATAAAGGCTTCCCTGAAGCCGACTTCTCAGGGGAGAGGACCAGGACATAGCTGGTGGGGTGGCCAAAGGGCAAGGCTTGGGCGATCATGTCAGCTCGCTCTACGCGCTCCTTGGCCCAGGCCTCGTAAGCCGAGGGCGAGGCCTTCAAGATGGAGGCCATCGAGGGATGCCGCCACTGGGCTCCTCCCGCCAGCTTGGGATTTTCCTGGAGGGGCTGAGGGGCCTGAGCGATGGTGGTGGGGCTTTCGGGGTCCAGACCCCAACACCAGTCCTGGAACATGACCCTCGCCTGGTCCGCTCCATAACGCTCGGTGAGGTAATTGAGCATGGAGGCATTGGCCAGCTCCCCGGAGATGTCCATGAAAAATCCCATCACCGACAGGAAATCGGCCGCCACATCCTCCGCGCTCCAGGGCTCAGGATCGAAACCGAACTGCTGAAACTCCTGGGGAAGCTTGTTCGCCCGATCTGCCAGGGCCTCGGCGATATAACCATTGATGCCTGCGGCAAAGGAGCGGAGCACCGTCTGCAGCTCGGGCTCCAGGGCCTCGATCTGCTGCTTGACCTCGCGAAGGGTCAGATTATCCCGGCGATTCCCCTGGTCGAAGGCCAGGAGCTTCTCGCCGTAGACCTCCGAGAGGCGCCCCCAGAAAGTGCGGCGGAACATCTCCATTTGATAAAGACGATCGGACGCTGCCGCATATCCATAGCCGTAGTAAAGTCCTTCCAGGGTTTCGGAATAGATATGAGGAACCCCGTAGTTGTCCCGCACGATCGTAGCCTGGGGAGGGGCCGCCGTCGCTAAGGCGCCCCACATCAGTACGACGAATACCACACAGACCAGCCTGAAAGCCCTTGTGCCCATGGTACTCCCCCTTTCCGGAATTGATTTTAGCCCTTTGGCCAATGAATTAGGCAGGATGCTAATCAAAGCGTAGGGATCTGTCAAGCTTTTAATCGAAGCTGCATCTTAAAATGGGGGGCTTGGGCCGATCTCGTCCAGGCCACGAAGCTGGCGGCGGGGAGGGGATTTCGCCTCAGGCGGAGAAGGGAGGGCCAAGGCTGGGCCGGATCACCGGCCCGGCTAAGGGGAGAATGGGAGAACGATCGAGGGTTGCCCCTATCAAATCGTCAGTTTCCTTCCTACTTCATAGATCCCTCTGAACACAAAAGGGCTCTCCACACTGGGTGGTTTGTCGGGCTGCCAGAAACAAGCCACGCATTCGTGAATCTCCCTTCCCAATTCCAGCGTAACCCAGCAGTAATTGTATTGGCCCCTCAGCTTCTCTGCCCGCTCTCGCTTGGTCACCTCTAAAAGGGTTACCTTGTATTGATACTTGGAGGGGTTGTCCCGCTTCCAGTTCTGGTTGACATACTTTTCGATAAACGAAGAGTAGGCGGAGATCTCCTCGGGAGCCGTCAATGCAGGAGCCTCATTGGAGGTTTCCTTGGCCCCCAGCGGAAGGGAGAACTGAAGAATGACCCATCCGATCAAGATAAGGATGAGGGGATTGGTAGATCTGGCTCTTTTCATGAATTCACCTTTATTTTCGCTCGCCCTTCAATAGCGTATGCACCCCATTTTGGGCTCAAGCGGCGCATCGATTGATCGATTGATTGATCATTGAAAACCATCGGGTGCTGGAGTCGTCTCCAGCCCTCTTCTGTCCCTTATCTTATCATGATTGGCCTCTCCTGTCAAAATCCATGCAGGCAGCAACCCCTCAGCCCTGCAAGATATCAAAGGAGTGGCCGGTGGGAAACTGAGACGACGGCTCTGGGACGCCGTCCCGAGGGGGTCGGCGGGCATTCTGGGGCCAGGCGCCGGCACAGGACGATCTTTTTTCAGGGTATTATTGACATTGGGAAAAGGGGGGAATAGAATCCAGTCCCGGAAACGCACCTGTCAACCTGAGCTTCCAAAAGCACCCCTCGCCCGGAGGTCACGATGAAAACAAAGCACGGTCGCTCATTGATCCTGGTCCTCATCCTGGGCTTCATCGGCCTCAGCGCCCTGGAATGCTCGGCCTATTTGGAGCAAATCTTGGCTGCCAAGAGAGCACCCAGGTTGGATGCGGTTCTCGAGGTGGGTACCATGCCCTCTCCCCTCCCTTCCCGCCGTCAGATCATCGACGCCGATAAGGGTGCCTCCTGCCTGTTGTGTCACCGCATGCCTTATCCCACTGCACCTCAGAAGCCGTCCAAACCAGGAGAGACAGTCCTCTCTTCGATTCAAACGACCCCTCCTGGAGGCCTGCGCCTGCTGACCTCCGCTTCCCCCCCTCTGAACAGCATCGCCGGGGCATGGAGCCCGGACGGCAAGCAGGTGGCCTATTCCATCAATCTTTTTCAGAAGGATTGGGATATCTGGGTAATCGACGCGGATGGCAAGAATCGCCGGCCATTGATCTCGGGCTCTGCCATCGATATGGCCCCGGATTGGAGCCGGGATGGCAAATCCATCCTCTTTCAATCCAATCGATCCGGGAATAACGATATCTGGATGATGGAGATCGCTTCCAAGAAGCTGACCCAGCTCACCCAAGACCCGGGCCAGGAGATCCTGCCCAAATGGTCACCGGATAGAAAGAGGATCGTATTCCAGTCCAACCGCTCGGGCGATGAAGAGATCTGGGTGATGGAGATCGCGAATGGGCAATGGACGCAACTCACCAATAGCCCGGCCAAGGATGAAAATCCGGTCTTCAGCCCGTCCGGAGATCAGATCCTTTTCGTCTCGGACCGCACTGGGAACAAGGACATCTTCATCATGAACGCGGATGGCTCGGGCCAGAAGGCGCTGACCCAAGGACCAGACGAGGATATGGCGCCCAACTGGAGCCCAGATGGCAAGAAGATCATTTTTTCCCGCAAGAACGGAGACAACCTGGATCTTTGGGTGATGAATCGAGACGGGAGCGAGCCGATCCGTCTGACCAGCCATCCGGCCGCAGAGGTCGGTCCGTACTGGAGCCCGGATGGAAAGTGGATCATCTTTTCTTCCAACATCCGCGGCAATTGGGATGTCCTCCTCATGCAGGTGGATGCCTCGATGGTCGATCCGGAGAAGAGCCCCGTGAAGCGCCTCACCGATTCCGAGGCCCGAGAGGTGGGGGCAGTCTTCAGCCCGGATGGAAAGAAGATTGCCTATAATTCGGACGTAAAGGGACACTGGAGCCTCTGGGTGATGGAGGTGGATGGATCCAATAAAAAGCAGCTCACCGCCGATGACGAGGATGCCGGCTGGCCCGCCTGGTCCCCCGATGGCAAGCAGATCCTCTACTGGGCCACGAAGAATGGCAATCAGGATGTCTGGGTGATCAATGCCGATGGCTCCCACAAGAAGCGGCTGACCGATGATCCAGCCCTGGATGGAGATGCACAGTGGAGCCCGGACGGAAAGGGGATCGTCTTCGTCTCCGAGCGATCCGGAAAGGGTGATATCTATGTCATGGATGTCGATGGCTCCGGCCTCAAACGCCTGACCTTCACCGACGCCCTCGATTGGACGCCTTATTGGAGTCCGGACGGCAAGAGGATCGCCTATGTCTCGAATGCGACCGGCAAATGGGAGATATGGACGGTGGAGGTCGAGACTTTAGAGAGAGCACACCTCACACCTGATTCCTGCGGCAGCTTTGCACCGCGGTGGAGGTGGGACGGGAGTCAGATCTGCCGTGTGACATGGCAAGGGGGTGAGTACGCCATCAAGGGCAGCTTCGATGTGGGGATCATGGACCAGGACGGCAGCGGAAAGATCGAGCTGGCCCCCTCTCCCTTCGATGAGCGCTCCGCCCGTTGGTGTCCTGATGGCAGTCGGATCCTATTTTGGTCCTGGCGGACCGGAAACCCCGAGATCTTCGTGGTGAAAACTGACGGCTCCCGCCTGACCCAGCTGACCGACAACCTCGCTTACGATGTCTTCCCCTCCTTCAGTCCGGACGGAAAGAAGATCGCCTTCGATTCCGACCGGATGGGGAACTTCGATATCTGGGTGATGGAGGTACCTCGATGATTAGATAAGATTCATGACAAGTCACACGTTTAACAATAGGTGATCAAAGAATTGACCGTGGTCGGGATTCTTTGATTGTTTGCTTGGCAAAACTGCTTCGGTTTGGAGGTCACTGGTGAAAAGCAAACATCGTCCCATGTTTCTGGGAGTGCTCGCACTCTCTCTGCTCCTGGGCTCATTCACCCTTTTGCCTCTCAAGTCGGCAGCCTATGAAAAGCTTACCGGAGCCGACACGCAGCAGAAGAAAGAAGTGGTCAGGGGCGCCTTCCCGGATCAGGTTCCCGAAGTAGGCGGAGTCCCCTTCCCTCTTCCTTCCCGGCGTCAGATCATAGACGCCAACAAGGGGGCTGTCTGCCTGCAATGTCACCGCATGCCTTATCCCACGGCACCCCAGAAGCCGGAAGCACCTGGGAAAGAGACCCCTTCCTCCATTCAGATCAGCGCCCCCGGAGGATGGCGACTCCTCACCTCGCTCCCCTACCCTTTTAACAAAAGAGTGGGAGGGTGGAGTCCGGACGGCAAGCAGCTGGCCTATTCCGTTAATCTCTTTCAAGATGATTGGGATATCTGGGTAACGGATGCCAACGGCAAGAATCGCCGTCCCCTCCTTTCCGGACCTACGAGCGACCGGGCACCTGCCTTCAGCCCGGATGGCAAATCCATCCTCTTTCAATCCAATCGATCCGGGAATAACGATATCTGGATGATGGAGATCGCCTCCAAGAAGCTGACCCAGCTCACGAACCATTCCAGCGAAGAGACCATGCCCAGATGGTCGCCGGATGCAAAGTATATAGTCTTTCAGTCCAACCGCTCGGGCGGTGAGGATATCTGGACGATGGAGCTGGACACGAAAAAATGGAGGCAGTTGACAAACGATCCGGCCAGTGACGAGGCTCCCGTCTTCAGCCCCAAGGGGGACCAGATCGTCTTCGTCTCCAATCGCTCCGGCAATAAGGAGATTTGGGTCATGAACCCGGATGGCTCGGGCCAGAAGGCGCTGACCCAAAAGCCAGGCGAGGATGTAACCCCCTGCTGGTCCCCAGATGGAAGGAAGATCCTCTTCTCCCACAAGCGGAAAGACAACTGGGACCTCTGGGTGATGAATGCAGATGGGAGCGAGCCCATCCGCCTGACCACCCATCCGGCCGCAGAGATGGATCCCCACTGGAGCCCGGACGGAGGGTCAATCTGTTTCTCCTCCAATATCCGGGGTAAATGGGACGTCCTCCTCATGCAGGTGGATGCCTCCATGGTCGATCCCTCTCGTAGCCCTCTCAAGCGCCTCACCGACAGCGAGGCCCGGGAGGTAGGGCCGATCTGGAGCCCGGATGGGAAGAAGATCGCCTACAACTCCGATGTGAAGGGTCACTGGAGCCTCTGGGTCATGGACTCGGATGGGTCCAACCATAAGCAACTGACCGGCGACGGGGAAAATGCCGGCTGGCCCTGCTGGAGCCTGGACGGGAAGAGAATCCTGTACTGGGCATGCAAGAATGGAAATGAGGACGTATGGGTGACGGATGCGGATGGATCGAACAAGAGACGCTTAACCGATCATCCAGCCCTGGATGGAGACGCTGAGTGGAGCCCGGATGGAAAGAAAATTGTCTTCGTCTCTGAACGCACCGGTCTGGGCGATATCTATGTGATGGATGCTGATGGTACCAATCTCAAGCGCTTGACTTTCACCGACGCCTTCGATTGGACGCCCCACTGGAGCCCAGACGGGCGGAAGGTGGCTTACATCTCCAATGAGACCGGCCAGTTCGAGATCTGGGTGGTGGATGTCGAGACCTCAGAGAAGGGTCATCTCACCCCCGAGGGGCAGGCCAACGTGGTGCCTCAGTGGAGGCCGGACGGCCAACAGATCCTCTATTCAGGATGGCGAGGAGGTAAATACAAGGCCCTGCAGGGGAGCTATGATCTGGTAACCATGGATCCCCAGGGCGGCAGCAAGCAGGACATCGTCACCTCCCCGCGGGACGAGATGACCCCGCGGTGGAGCCCAGATGGAAAGAGGATCCTCTTCTCCTCCTGGCGGACGGGGAATCCGGAGATCTACATTGCCGGCTATGATGGAAGCGGGCTGACCCAGCTCACCGATAATTCATCCTGGGATGTCCACGCAGCCTGGTCTCCTAACGGCAAGAAGATCGCCTTCGATTCCGACCGCATGGGCAACTTCGATATCTGGGTGATGGAGGTGCGGGAGTAATATCAAGATAGACTCCTGATCCTGAGGTTAAGACTGAACAACTTCAAGGGCGCCTCGAGTCGATTGCATCGATCATTGGGGCGCCCTTCTTTCTTGATGGGATTCCCTGCGCTCCTTCCCATTTTTTTCTTGACAGCCCAGAAATGATGGAAGTATAAAAGACGGAAAGATAAATGGCCATCGACTCTGATCTGGCATTCCTAAAGCCTGTGCTACGGATGCCAGGCGATAGGGTGCTTCTGGAAACGGATGCGCCTCCCGTGCTTGGAAAGGAGTTCGAGTAGCGGCTGCCATTTGCCGGCGTGAAGCTCGTCTCCGCCGGCTTCTTTTTTGCCGGTGTGAAGCTCGCCGGCCTTTTTCGGCGGTCCCTCGGGTTTTCCAGCGGAATGGAACAAGGGGTCCCTGCCTCCTCCCTCCAAACCCCTTTTTTTCCGCCTCGGAGAGAGCCTCCTCTGGCTCTCTTCCGCCCATTCAGGCTGAAATGCCTTAATCTGACGGAAAGGAGTGATACCCATGAGAGACCAAACAACAATTACCGACGCTCTTCCTTCGTCTTTCAACGATCATAATTGCTTTCGTTCTCTTGTCCGAAAGGAGATGATGATGAAAGGCATGCAAGTCATCCTCACCGCCCTCTTAGCGGTGGGACTGCTCTGTCTCTTGCCTGCCCAGGGGCTCGCGGCCGAAAAATCCCTGGCCGATATCCTCAAGGAAAAAGGCGTCATCACCGAAGAGGAATATCAGCAGGTGAAGCAGATGGAGGAGGCCCAGAAGGCAGAAGAAGCCAAGAAGGTGGAGGAAGCTGCCAAAAAGGCAGAGGAAGCCGCCAAAAAGGCCACTGCGGCGGCGGAGAAGCCCGCCTCGGTGGTCGCCGGCTATCAGAAGGGCTTCTTCCTCCAGACCCCGGACGGGAAGTTCAAGGCTCTCTTCACCGGATATCTCCGGCCTGAGCTACGCCTTTACGAGAACAACACCTCCCAGGACAATCAATTCATGATACGCCAGGCCCGTTTCATCCTCGATGGATTTTACGGAAAATACTGGCAGAGCCGTATCGCCGGGGAATTCTCCACTCCCAGTGACGGCAAGTTCCTCAAGTACGCCTACCTGAATTGCAGCTATCTTCCAGATCTTCAGGTGCGGGCCGGACAGTTCAAGGCCCCCTTCAGCCGTGAATATCTGACCTCCATGCCCGACGTAGATACCATCGAGCGGAGCATGATCACCGAGAACCTGGTCCCCAAATATGACATCGGCCTAATGCTCCACGGGCCAAAGGTGCTCGGGGGAGTGCTCAACTACGGAATCGGGGTCTTCAACGGCTACGGCGCCAACAATTCTGACGAGAACGATGACAAGGATCTGATCGCCAGGTTGGTGCTCGCCCCCTTTGTCACCAGCGATGTGGCAGCCGTCAAGGGTCTGGAGATCGGTGGTTCCTATCAATTTGGGCGGCAGCTCAAGTATGAGTTTCAACCGAAGCTCCCCACGGATTGGGCCATGTTCAAAAAAACGACCTGTCGCGGAGATCGTGAGCGCTATGGTGTCGATCTGGCTTACAAGATAGGGCCCTTCAAGCTGCAGGGAGAATACATCTATCAGCGGGCAGAGCGGGAGAAACAGGTCCGGGTGAATCCGAGTACCCATCAGATCGTCAGCTCTGGTGGAAAGCTGATCGATGCCCCGGATTTGATTACCCAGGGTTGGTATGTCCTGGGCACCCTGTTCGTTTGGGGCAACGAAGAGAAGGGCGTTCAGATGGTGGGGCGCTACGAGCAGATGGATTTCGATGACAAGGACGCCTCGAACGATTACTTAGAGGCCAATCCGGTGGGGAAGAACTCCCTTCTGAACCCCTACGGAAATGAGTTGAACAAGCGTGGAAATACCGCCGATGTCCTGACCTTGGGGATGAACTTTTTCCCCATGAAGAATGTGAAGCTGGCCTTCAACTGGTTCTATCAGACCATGGATAACATCTACACCACGGATAAGGTCAAACATGATACCGAGGGCAACGAGTATTTCACGGCCAAAGGCGGACCCATGAATGCCTTCTACTTCCTGACCCAGGTGAGATGGTAGCAGGGGGTGGAGAAGGCTGCTCGTTGTTTGCTGCTACGACCTGTTCACCGGAGACCTGGATCCCGAAACCGTGCTCGAGGAGCTGATCCCCTGGTGGGAAGTGGGAATGTGCCCTGCCTGAATCGACACTCAAGCAGGGCACATCGTTTTCAGGAACCGAGGCTCCCCTGACCGAAGCTCCTTGGGCAAGGCCTGTTCATTCTCTCTCACCTCAGGAGGTCAAATCATGTCTCAATCGATCAAGAACGCCTCGACATCGTGGAGTATACTGCTGTTCTTGGGTTTCGTAGTACTCTTCGCCAGCCCAGGATTCGCCCAGGAGAAGTACGATGGGGTGTATGGAGATGGGGGGAATCGTTTCGTCCTGACCACCGGCAGCCCGGGGGAGTTGGGATTGTTAAAAGCGCTGGGGGAGGCCTTCGCCCAGCAGGAGAAGGCGACACTCCTGTGGAAAAAGGCCGGATCGGGTGAGACCCTGAAGCTGCTGAAAGAAAAAAAGGTGGATGCCATCATGGTCCACGATCCGGAGGGGGAGAAGAAGGCCATCACGGAAGGATGGGCCATGGGGCGCACCCTGATCGGATCGAATGAGTTTTTCATTGTGGGCCCAACAGACGACCCGGCGGGAATCAGCTCCGTCAAGAGCGCGGTGGAGGCCTATCAGAAGATCGCCGCGGCGCATGCAAAGTTCTTCTCTCGGGGCGATAACTCTGGAACCCACAAAAAGGAACTCGCTGTCTGGAAGAAGGCTGGCATCGAGCCTAAAGGGGATTGGTACCAGATCACGGGCGGATTCATGAAGGCAACCCTCAAGCGAGCCAACGATGAGAAGGGTTACTTCATGACCGACAGCAGCACCTGGATCATGGAGAAAACCAATCTTCCCGACCTGAAGGTCCTGTTCCGGGGCGACAAGTTCCTGGTCAACACCTATCACACCCT
>JAZDMQ010000085.1:0-11733 GCA_043800755.1 bacterium
CCAAGAGGATGACAGGAGCATTTCCTCTTTCCTCGCTCATTCCCTTTTCCTCCTTCGAATCAATTGGTTCATCAACACCGACAACCCGGCCTTCACGCCCGCGACGAAACTGGCAGCCCCAATCACGCTGGAAGGAAGCAACGACCGGAGCATCGAATTGACGAACCGGATCGTCCCCGCCCCCTCTCCAATCGCTACGAAGAGATCAGAGAGCTTAGCGACCCCTTCCCCGGCCTCAGCGGAAACATCCCTCAAGCGCACGCTCGTCTCCGTCAAATTGGCCACGATGGGCGATAGATCAGCCTGCGCCTGCTTAAGGAAATTCATGAGGGCCACGGCGAGGCGACGCATCTCCAGGAGAAACCGGATCAACAAAAGGATCAGGGCGAGCAGACTCAGGGCGATCACAATCAAGGCGATGTCAACGGCGAGGGACATGTAACCTCCGCGGCAGCAAAAATTGTCTATCCACAAAGGCCTCGGGGACCACGACCACGGGGAAAAGGCTTCCTCTCCCCTTGGCGGCCCCTTATGCCTCCAACGGCTGATCCTGGACAGGGGGCGCCCGATTCGCTGTAAAATGGTGCCGAAGGCGGGACTCGAACCCGCACGGGTATTCCCCACTGCCCCCTCAAGACAGCGTGTCTGCCAGTTCCACCACTTCGGCCCGGGACCGGCCACCCTTCTTCCAGCCGGTGCGATATACTGCCCCTATCGTTTTTATAACCAATTCCAAATGGAGTTGTCAATCAAAAAATTGGATTGCTTCCTTTCCGTCTTCATGTTATAGGAGGCAGAGGGGGGAATCGGCGCCTTTGAGGATCGCCTGTGGCTTAATTCCAGGGGACTTCATTTCACCCCCGATCCTGATTATTAAGGAACTACAGATGAGGGCAACTTCGATCCAGGCGACAGACATCTCTCTTTGGCCAGGATGGCTCCGCAACTGGCCTCTCGCCCATGAGGGGAGGAGCTGGCCCTTCGGGCCCCACCCCCTTTTAAGAAGGAAGGGGCTCATTTGCCTTCCGGTGCTGCTCCTTCTGGCCCTCCTGTGGACCTCTTGGGCCGTCTGCGAAGAAGAAGGCGCACCGAAGAACAGGGAGACCAGTCCGGCATTTTCCTTCCTCACCTGGGGACGGGCTTTGCTCTCCACCGACCAATTCTCCCAGGCAGCCGCCTACCTGGAAAAGGAAGTGGAGAATCGGCCCGATTCAGCGGAAGGGCACATGCTTTTAGGAAAGGCCTACTGGGGGATGGGAAGGATCAAAGATGCCCGTTCTGCCTGGGAAAAGGCCGCCTCCTTAGAGCCAAACTACCTTCCCCTGGTGAAGGCCAGGCTGGCGCGATTGGACCGACTGCAGGATGTGGTCATTATCTCCAATGAGATCAATGCAGAGGAGCGGGTCCCTCCATTCTTGGTCCGGGACATCCTCTCCAACCATTTTTCTCAGTTGGGATTCAATATCTCCCCGAAACTCTCGGGGGAATTCCTGGCCCGTTTAACCTCCAGCCTGGAGGCCCTGGCTCCCCCCGCACTGGACGAGATCAGCAAGATGTGCAATGCGGACATCCTGATCCTCTCCGAAGCGGTGAGCTATTTAGAGCTCCAGGAATTCCAGGAAAAGGCAATCAAGGCCACCGCCCGTCTCAGCGCCAAGGTGATCGACCTGCATCGCTATTCCAAGTTGGGCTCCTATCAGATCCTCCGCACTGCGCAAGCGACGACCCTGCTGGAGGCCAGCGAGAAGGCCCTGAGAGAAGGGGGGGGGCGGATCGCCCGGGAGCTTCTGCAGCAGATTATCGGCAAGGAGAGCCTCAAACCCTTCCTGGTGGTAGATCAGGCAGATATCGTGATCCCCAGGGTCACCTTCCCTCAGGGAAGCAGAATCCCCATTGAGGTCACCATCCACAATGACGGCGACGAGGAAGCGAAAAACCTGGAAGTTCAGGTCCATGAGACTGCTCCGGACCGAGAGACCAGGCCGATGGATTCCTTTCTCGTCCCCTCCCTTCCTCCCTTGTCCTCGGCCACCTTCAATCTCCACTGGGAAGCTCGATGGCCTGGACTGCAAAAGATCTCTGTTTCCATTCGCCCGGAGAATAAGTCAAAGAGGGAGGATTCGGGTCGCCTCCAGGCCCATCAAGAGGTCTTGGTCCTCACCCCCGACGAGATGCTGGTCAGCCTCTACCGTTTAGCCTTCAATTATACGCCCCCGGGTTCTTTGGATCGATCCCTGCTGCAAGCTCAATTAAGGGTGGCCCTGAATCCCCAGGATGAGGACTATCAGGGCGAGCTGCTCAAGGTGGCCTTCGATCCGGAGAGCTCCTATGTCACCGTAATTGGCCTGGCCCTTCGTCCATGGAATATCTTCTCCGAAGAGGTGGCCCACCCCGTGGCCCAGAGGGCGGCGAGGGTAGATGCGCAGAACTGGTTGGGCCTTATCAGGAAGGCCATGGGGGAAACCCCTTCAGAGCCCACCATCCCTTCCCGGGCCCATGTATATGACGCTCGCATCCTCTTAGAACAGATCATGCCGGATGGCAGCGTGATGGTGAAGTTGCACGCCCCCCTCTAATCACGGAGGATCGCCAAAGGCCTTATGACAGGCTCAGCAAGGCGGCTGGGTTCTCCTGAACCATCTTGGCGACCTCCCCTTCCCCGATCCCCTGAGCCAGCATTTCGGCGATGAAGAAGCGCATCATCTCTACTGGAGCTGGGTTGGAGGCCTGGCCGGAGTCGGTGGCCATCACGCAATGTGCGGCCCCCACTTCGCGGATGAACCTGGCGATCTCCGCGGCGGGGATGATTTCCTTCCCGGGAAGAGAAAACACGATATCCTGCTCCAAGAAGGCGCCCATCTCGACCATCTCCTGTACATCCTTCAGTGTCCAGTCCAAAAAGGGGGCCTGCGGATGGGTGACCAGGATCTTTTTGACCCCCAATTTGACTGCCTCCCTCACTAAGGCCTTGCCCTCCTTGGCGGAGACATGTCCTGTTCCCAGGAGGAGGTCGTTATCCGCGATGCAACGGAGGATGGGTATCACCTCTTCCGTCAGGAGCCCGCCCGACTGAAAGAGGGAAATCCCCCCTCTTGCCTCCTCCGGGTAGGGGTTCAACCCCGGAACGATTCCCGGGCTGTGGAGGAACTGGGAGGCATCGAGGGTAGGCATCCATACCTGCTTTATCCCATACGGAAGGGCGGCCTTGAGCGCCAACAGATTGAGGCCCCCCACCGAGAGGTTGAGGGCTATTCCCCCCCAGACCTGGAACGCTGCGACCTGAGAGGCGATCTGTGCGCGATCCCCAGTCTGGGTGAGGTGATCCTTGATGAGGATCGCCCTCATGCCCGCTGCTCTTGCCTCCTTCGCTACCTCCAGGTCATTCAGTTTTCGTTTCATATGGGAGGGGGCAGCGTGGATATGAAGATCGATGGCGCCCTGAAGCAGCCTCCAGACTCTTTCCTCTGTCATCTCTTCCTCCTCTTCAGTGAATGATTGCAGAAGGACAAGCAGGATTGGATCGTCCACCGCCCAAAGGAGGGCCAAATCAATATAGAGAGCCTGTCCAATGGATGTCAAGGGAAATGGGTTGATTTTCCGGGGCTAAGTTGATAACATACGGCTATAGGGGAGGTTGATTCCCTGAGGCTGTTAACCTCGGCGAAGGAGCTACACGGTTCCTATGTTCACTCTAAGCAAGGCCTTCAAGACGATTTTCCTGTTGTCTCTTTGGTGTGTCTGCTACTTGGCGTTCTTGCCTCCGGCGGCAGCGGAATCCCCCTCCTCCGACCTGAGTTACAGCGCGGCGGCAAATGAGGTAGCCCAGAAACTGGTCGCTTCCTTCCCCAAACTGACGGGCTATGTCCTCTTGGTGTCCACGCAGGGCGGTATCATTTACATCGATCTGGGGGAGAAGAAAAGGGCCTATCCCGGGATGGAGCTCGATCTCTACCGCGAGGGCGAGCCCTTCACCCATCCCATAACCGGCGAGATCCTGGGCCGGTTTGAAAAGCCCCTGGGAAGGATCAGGGTGCTGGAGGTTCGCGAGAAGTTCTCCATCGCCACCCAGGTATCCAAGGTGGAAGATCTGCCGGTGACCAAGGGAGATCGGGTCCGAATGACCGGCGCCCGCATCCCTCTGGCCCTGCCCACGATCGAGATGCCAGGGGCGAAGACAGAGGAAGCAAAATCGGTGACCCGGGAGCTGGCCCTGGCCCTGACCCGAACGGAGAGGTTTGAGGTCTGGGACGACAGGCGTCTGCTCTCCGCCCTACAGGCCGAGGGGATCTCGGACCCCGTCTCCTTCACCGATCCTCGGTTGCTGGAGGTCATGGCTAAGAAACTGAACATCGCCATCCTGGCTCAGGGCAAACTCAGCGGCCTCTTCATGGATCTTCAAATCTTCTCCACCTCTACCAAGTCACTGCTCACGATTGCCAGCGTCGAGGTGCGCCCGGTCAGCGTTCGACCCCCCACCGAAATCGCCAGGCCAGTGTCCCCGGAAAGGGAAATCGGCAGAGCGATCGCTCCATCCGAGACCATCACCGCTCCAGGTCAGGCTGCTGCAGGAGCCGGGGTCTGGAAGGGGCCAAAGGTGGACAAGGCGCTGAATGCCTTGGTGGTGGCCGATGTCAATGGGGATCGGCAGCCGGAGCTGGTGGTCGCGGACAAGAATCAGATCACCATTTACTCCATCGATCCTTCCGGCTATCGCATCCTCTACACCATGCCCAAGGAATCAGATCTCAACATCATCTCCTTGGATGCAGTGGACATCAACGGAAATGGGACCGTTGAGATCTTCGCCACCAGCTATGTCGCAGGTCGGCTCAATTCCTTTGTCCTGGAACACAAAGAAGGGAAGTACACGAAGATCTGGGAGAAGGTGAACCTCTTCCTGCGCTGTCTGCCCACCGGCCCGGGGGGGAGCTATCAACTCTTTGCCCAGTCCCTGGCGGCTCCCAACCTTATTTGGGGCAAAGTCCACCAATACCTGTGGTCGGATAACGGCTACCGGAAGGGACCAAGTCTGAACCTGCCACCCAGGGTGAATCTCTACGGATTGGCACTGATGGATATGGAGGGGGATGGCAAGAAGGAGATCGTCTTTTTATCGGAGTCCAACCATATTGAGATATATGGGGAAGATGGAAAGCGCAAGTATAGGAGCACCGAGGAATATGGAGGGACTGAACTCTCCCTGGAGATACCCCCCCTGGCAGTTCCCCCTTCCAACCCCACCTCTCCCTTTAATCGCCCGGAATCTCAAGATTCTCGATACATCTCTTTGCAGGCCCGCCTCTTCCCCGTACCCGGAAAGGCGCAATTCTATGTCCTCAAGAATATGGAGAGTTCTATTTCGGTCTTGAAGGGCATCCGCTTTTTTGAAAGGTCCAAGGTCTATCGCCTCGCATGGGATGGGGAATCCCTGGAGACAGCCTGGGAGAGCAAGGAATTCCCGGTGTATATGGCCGACTACTATCAAGGCGACCTCGACGGCGACGGGGTCGAGGAGCTGGCGGTGCTCTTGGTGGAGAGGAAGCCGCTGGGCAAAGATCAGAGCTCCATTTCGATCTACAAGCTCTAAAGGAAGGATTATGAGGCAAGCAGTCATCGTGGGGAGCGCGCGGAGCCCTATCGGGAGCTTCGGGGGAGGCCTCCGTGAGGTTTCGGCTGCCGAACTGGGAGGCCTGGTTCTGCGCGAGGTTCAAGGCAGGGCCAAGATAGAGGCCTCCCAGGTCGATGAGGTCATTATGGGCTGCATCGGCCAGGTCGCCGAGGATGCCTATATTGCCAGGCGATGCGCAGTCAACGCCGGCCTTCCCTTCACGGTGCCAGCCCTGTCCGTCAATCGCCTCTGCTCCTCTGGACTGCAGGCCATCGTCTCAGCCTCCCAGGAGATCCAATCCGGCCAGGCCGAGGTCATTCTGGCCGGGGGAACAGAGAATATGAGCCAACTCCCCCACTACGTCCGGAAGGCGCGATGGGGACACCGGCTGGGGCACGGCACTCTCGAAGACGGGATCCTCCTCGCCCTCACCGATCCCTTCACGAACCTCCATATGGGCATCACCGCCGAGAATGTGGCAGAGAAATGTGGAATCGGCCGGCAAGAACAGGACCGTTTCGCCTGGGAAAGTCAGCAAAAGGCCGCTGCCGCTATCGCTGAGGGCCGATTCCAGGGCCAGATCCTGCCCATCTTGATCCCCCAGCCGAAGGGAGAGCCCAAGGCACTGGACCGAGACGAGCACCCGCGCCCCGACACCAGCATGGAAAGATTAGCTGCCCTGAAGCCCGCCTTCAAACCAGGGGGCACGGTGACTCCGGGCAACTCTTCCGGAATCAATGATGGCGCAGCCGCGGTGGCCTTGATGTCGGAAGAGATAGCCAGGAAGCATTCCTATCCGGAGTATTTTCTCCTACGGTCCACCGCGGCGACCGCTCTGGACCCCGCTTTGATGGGATTGGGCCCGGTTGCATCGATCCAGAAGGCCCTGAAGCTCGCCGGCTTAGCCCTCTCAGAGATCGAGCTCGTCGAGCTGAATGAGGCCTTCGCCGCTACGACCCTGGCGGTCATCAAAGAGCTAAACCTCCCGGAGGAGCGGGTGAATGTCAACGGCGGGGCGATTGCTTTAGGCCATCCGGTAGGGGCCACCGGCTGCATCCTGGCGGTCAAGCTCATGGCCGAGATGAGCCGAAGAGGGTCTCGCCTGGGACTGATCTCCCTGTGCGTGGGAGGGGGACAGGGCCTCACTGCGATCTTGGAGCGAATTTCCTCTCAGCAATGAACAGCGGCCCTGAGTTTCGCAGCCACCCTCTGCCCCGGCGAGCGAACACGATGATCAAACAGTTTCCTGAATCCGTCGAATCCCCCCGGCTCCGGGAAGGTTTTCAGCCCCGGTGCTGGGTCTGGCTCCTTACCCTCCTTTTGATCCTTCCCCCCCCCGGCCCGGCTCACGCCGAGGAAAAGCACATCAAGATCGGGCTGTTCGCCCCCTTGACCGGCCCGGACCAGCCCTCGGGCAGCGCCCTTCTTGAGGGAGCGACCCTCGCCATTGAGCAGGTCAACCGGCAGGGAGGAGTCCGTGGGATCAAGTTGAAACTGGTGGCCAAGGATGAGGCCTCCGGCCCCACCCCTGCAGGGCAGGTCCTCCGCGATCTGGCCGAAAAGGAGAGATGCCTGGCGGCCATCGGGAGCACACGCGTTGCAGCCGTCCTGGCCAGCATGCCCATCGCCAACGAGAAGCAGATCCCCCTCCTGGTCCCCAATGGGTCGAACGAGGTCAGCCGCCGGGGAAATAAGTGGGTCTTCGGGGTGAGCGCCTATGATCAGCTCATCTCCGCCTGTATGGCCAGCTTCGCCGTCCAGGAGCTGAAATGGCGCAGGATCGCCATCCTTCATCAGGCAGATGAGTTCGGCATCGAGGGAATGATGGGTTTCACCAAGGCCGCCCGGAGGCTGGGTATGACCCCCATGTCGGTGGCCAGCTTTGATCGCGGGGAGAGGGACTTCACCATTCCAATCAGCAAGATCCTGAAGAAAGAACCGGACGGGGTGGTGGTCTGGGGGCTTGCCACCGAAACCGCCCATGTTGCCCAGCAATTGCGACAGATGGGCTACCGTGGGGTGATCGTCGGCTCCCCGGACCTGGGAAACCCTCAATACATCGGGACCTGCGGAGCGGCAGGCAACGATACGGTGTTTGCCACTCCCCTTACCCCTGTGGACCGCAGGCCTCAGCTCGCCAAGTTCCTTACCGACTTCCAGGCCCGCTTTCGATATGCCGCCCCCTCTGGCTTCGCTGCCTCGGGCTACGACGCGGTGATGCTGGTGGTGAAGGCCATACAGGATGCCAAGTCCCTGAACCGCAAGTTGATCGTCGAGGCGCTTTCCAACATCAAAGATTATGAATTGACCCAGGGCCTCTACACCTTCAAGGCCTCCCATGGCAACGGCCTGAGCTCCCTCCCGCTGCTGATCTACCTCCACCAGCGACCGACCCTTCTCCACGACCAGTACCGCCCTGATCCGCGCACCCTGAAGCCTTGAGGGGATAGTCCCTGATGGGGCTTGACTTTTCAGAAAAAGATACTATATTGGTTATAGATCGTGATTGAATCGGCAGTCAAACAAACCTAAAGAAGGGGGCGTTCCGGTTTCGACGGGGATAGGGGAGATAGAGATGGCATGCCGAGGTTCCAGGACCTCGTAAAACACTTGGAAAAAACTCAATCGCGAATTTAAGCGAACTGCCCTTAGCTGCTTAAGCAGCTAACGCCTCCTGCCTCTCACCTGTCGGGGGTGGGTCAGGCGTCGGCAAGATAGGTTAGCCCTTGCAGACGAGCTCAGGGAAGCGAGGGCAAACTCGGATGAGCTGGTCCCACTCTTAGCCTGCCTGTGGGCGATGGGCGGGACGAGAACAAAATACAGGAAAAGCATGTAGGCATCTTTATCGAGACATCTTCGGACGCGGGTTCGACTCCCGCCGCCTCCACCAACTTCTTATGAAAAGGCCCCAATATTTTCGGGGCTTTTCGTTTTTGCGGGACTCGATTTTTCTCTTTCCAGACTCTTTCCAGCCTTTCCTCTACCTCACTCCCGAAGAACCGATTTGAGTCCCGTCGGGTTCATTTTCGCATACCTCCTGGTGGTGTTGGGCCTCGTGTGTCCGAGAAACTCCTGAACCCTGTCCATCCCCTTCGCTTTGACCTCAAAGGTGAGGGGGTGGCTCTTCAGGAATTCTTTGAGTACGGTTGATTTCACCTCCTCGATGATTTTCTCGGCAATCTCCGAGGGTTTTCGGTTGTCCATGCCGGATGATCTTCCTCTTGCTTCCTTGCTGATGCTTACTACCTGGGGAATTCCTTGTGTTCTGCCTCATAGGCGTCTCCTTTGCCTATGAATCTTATAGAAAAGTGTTACCCATGTCCCCAGAATACTTTGTTTACCTATGTCTCCGTTCGGTCATGTCGGTTGCCGCACCAAAGACGGACCACTTGCCGAGATAGCGTGCGATGGCCACCTTGTTAACTTGATGCCACTCAGACTTCGCATCAGTCTTGCTCACGGCAGACACCATTGTGCTTGCGACAACCTTGCTTGGGACGATGTAGTACTCGATGACTTCGGCGTCCTTCTTGGAGTGAATGTTCACGAGCACGTAGATGTGCGTCTTGGAGTGGATTTCACGGGCCTTGGCCCCCACAAGCCAGAATGAGGCTGGCTTGGCGTTCGTCTTTACCTGAACCGAGTACGTGCGTTTGCACTTCTGATCGGTGACCAGAATATCGGCACCAATGGCGCTACGTGAAGTTGGCGAAGCAATGAAGCCCAGGCGCGATAGCTCAGACGCAACCAAATAGACACCGCGCATCCCAGTGAGGTGGCCGTTGACTCGCACGAATGCTCCTTGTGCAACCTAACATGATGGTCACCGGCGTGGCGCGCTGTTTTGCCACGTCCGGTGCACCTACTCGTTGGGCAATGGTCATGACTTTCCTGGCAAGGATGTCAATAGTCATCTACCTCCCAGGCATCGCCCCTCTCCTTTTTGCATGCATCACCGCTCCTTGACCATCGTCCAGAGAGCCTTAATCGCATTCCAGGAGAATGACGCCGTCGTATCGGGAAGACCGAGGGACCTTTTCAGAGCCAGCATCCGAGGCTTCATGGGTGGCATTTCGGCTGCATCTATGGTCGCTTCGATGACCGCCGGAGTAGATTTCATTAGGGCCTCCTTCACAATAGGGCCGATCTCCGAAGGGTTGTCGGTGCGGTACCCTTCGGCACCCAGTGCCCTGGCCGCGAGAACAAAGTCTGTATCCGAAAAAGTGGATGATATATAACGACTCTGGTAACTCACGCTTTGAATGTCGTGGATCATGCCGAGCTGGCTGTTCTTCAGAACTATCCATAAGACGGGGATTTTGTGGGCTGCGGCCGTAGCTACCTCCATGCCCGTCATATGAAAATCCCCATCTCCACAGAAACAGACAGTGGGGTTTTGCGGGCTCCCCAGTTTGCCTCCGATACACGCTGCAACGGCCGATCCCATAGCCGCGAGGCCTGAAGCGGCGACAAAGCGACCCTCGGAATAGGCTTGAAAACAGCGCTCGGCCCAGGTCAAGGTGTTTCCTATGTCGGCAAACACGATGACATCCCGGGGCAGAACCTCGCGAAGTTCCTTCATAAGGCGCTGCGGTTTCATGGGAATCGCATCAGAGAGCATTGAATCTTCCCGAAAATACTCATGGTTGTTTTTGAATGAGCCGAGTTCGTCGCCTTTGCGCCGCGGCCCGCTCAACTCGGCTACCAGACTCTTCAAAACCGCTCCTGCATCGCCAACGAGTCCGAGAGTGACCGGGTAGTTCTTGCCTATTTCCGTGGGGTCGATATCAATTTGAATGAGGGCTTTGGATGGAGCGAAAGCAGGATCCCAGCAGTGGGACGTGAATTCATGAAAACTGGCGCCAACTGAGAGGAGCACATCTATGCCTGATTTGAGGTAACTGTTTGCGGCGCGAGTGCCGTAGAGGCCGACGCACCCCAGCGATAGAGGGTGATCTTCGGGAAAGAGACCTTTCGCCCTCAGCGTGGTCGCGACCGGTATGGCAAGTCCTTCTGCCAGCCTTAGGAGATTCTCCTCTTGGCGACTGGCGGCGGCGCCGTAGCCGGCAAGTATTGCAGGTTTGGCCGCATTCTTGAGCAGCTCAAAGGCTGTCTTCACGTGGGCGACGTTCACGGAGTCTCCCCAGGAAACGCGATAGGCAGAGACCGGGAGCAGGTCTGCTTCTACGACTTCAGCCTGAACGTCGGCAGGGAGGTTAATATGAACGGGACCCGGTCGCCCTGAAAGGGCCACCCGTAAGGCGCGGCGAATAGTATCTGCCATGTTTTTGGCCCGTATCTCCATGATGTTCATCTTTGTGATTTTTTCGAAGAGAGCAACTTGGTCTACGGTCCGGCCAACGCCTGCCGCTTCCTGCAGGGCGCCTTTGCCGATAGCGGTAGTACCAACTTGTGCGGTCAAAACGAGGAGCGGGACCGAATCCATATACGCCGAGGCGACTCCGGTCACCAGATTGGTGGCCCCGGGGCCTACCGTTCCGCAGCAGACGCCTATTTTGCCAGACGTGACGGCATATCCATAGGCCATGAGCGCGGCGCCCGCTTCATGCTTTGTCAGAATCGCTTTGATGGTGCTGCTCTTGTAAAGTGCGTCATAAAACGGTAGGAGATGACCCCCGGGGACGCCAAACACATACTCAACGCCCTCTTGCTCAAGGTATTTCACTATGATCTCCGCGGATGAACCTTTCATGTCGTTCCTCCTTAACAAATGGAAGGTTTTGTCAAAACGCTTCCTTCCTTTTTCATGCCCAAGTGCCCAATGCGGAGCTAAGCGGCGGAACGAGCGTGCAGGGCCGCGTAGCGGCACATGCAGGCGTAGTGCTGACCGTTTCAGCGATTTGTTGGCGCCGTGCGAATCAGCGCGCGAGGCATTTATTTATATAATAATGTACGAGTCGGAACATCACTTTTGTTATCACTGCGCCAACAAGGAGCGCAAAAGCGATAGCTTAGCTCCGCATTGCCGACGCGCGCAGCGCGGCGGCAACAATGATTATACTGGATCGGTTTATTCCCTCGATTTGTGTTTAACGGTACTATATTTTAAGCAAAGAAACAATAATTTCCGAATGATTATCTTCTTGATTTCCGTAAATGATCCA
>JAZDMQ010000089.1:0-16107 GCA_043800755.1 bacterium
TGACCTTCTCCAAGACCTGCCCCCGGGGCAGTTTCCATTCCTCCCCGGTTTTCCGCCAGCGGATCTCTACCAGCCCTTCCCGCAGGGCCCGGGGCCCGATGGTGATGCGCACCGGAATGCCGATCAGATCCGCATCCTTGAACTTGCCGCCCGGGCGCTCGTCCCGGTCATCGAGCAGGGTCTCGATCCCCTGCCCGGTCATCTCCCCATAGAGATCTTCCGCCATCTCTTGCATCGCGGGCTCCTTGAAGTTGACCGGAAGGATGAGAACCTGGAAAGGGCTGATCGCTCGGGGCCAGATCATGCCATTCTGATCGTGGCTCTGCTCGATAAGAGCAGCCGCAATGCGCGCAGGTCCGATACCGTAGGACCCCATGACGATTGGCCTTTCCTTTCCCGATTCGTCCAGGTAGTAAGCCTTCAAGGGCTCCGAGTACTTGGTCCCCAGCTTGAAGATATTGCCCACCTCGATGCAGCGCAAAAAGTCCAATTCTGCCGGGCAACTGGGACAGAGATCCCCTTTCTGCGCCGAGCGGATATCCGCGAAGCGAGCCTGGGAGTGCTCTTGTGGCTTGACCCCTCGCAGGTGAAAGCCGGACTTGTTGGCCCCTGCCACATAGACCCCCTCCTGCAGACAGAGGTCCGCGATCTTGGGCAGGTCCAGATCGACCGGGCCGAGGAAGCCGGCCTCCACCCCTCCCCATTCCATGACCTCCTCACGATGGGCAGGCCTGAACTCCCCGACCAGGCGGGTCAGCTTGGCGGGATGCAGCTGCTGATCGCCCCTCACCATGGCCAGCATGGGACCATCTTGGGTGACGACCATGATGGTCTTGATCAGCAGCCGGGGGTCGATCTTGAGAAAGGCGGAGACCTCCTCGATGGTGCGGGCCTCGGGGGTGGCGACCTTCTGCAGGGGGACCTCCTGGAAATCGGGGAGGCGGACCTGGGAGACGGCCAGCTCGACATTGGCAGCGTAGCCGCAGGAGGGGCAGAGGGCGACCTCATCCTCCCCGGCCTCGCTGGGGGCCATAAACTCGTGGGCCCCGGCCCCACCCATCATCCCCGGATCGCTCTCCACCACATAGAACTTCAACCCGCAGCGGGAGAAGATTTGCCGATAGGCCTGAAGGTGTTGTTGATAGCTCCGCTCCAGCCCTTCCTCATCTTGATCGAAGCTGTAAGAGTCCTTCATGATGAATTCGCGGGTGCGGAGCAGGCCGCTCTTGGGCCTGGCCTCGTCCCGCAGCTTGGTTTGAATCTGATACCAGATCTGGGGCAAGTCGCGGTAGGAACGGATCTCCCGGGCCGCCAGCCAGGTCATGATTTCCTCATGGGTCATGCCCAGGGCCATATCTCGCCCGCCCCGATCCTTGAGGCGGAACATCTCCTGGCCGATGTCATACCACCGCCCCGTCTGCTGCCAGATCTCGGCGGGGTGGAGCACGGGCATGAGGAATTCCTGGGCGCCGATGGCCTCCATCTCCTCCCGGATGATCTGATGGATCTTCTCCATCACCCTCCAACCGAGGGGAAGATAAATGTATAAACCCGCAGCCAACTGTCTGATGAGGCCCCCGCGAACCATGAGTTTGTGGCTGACGGATTCCGACTCCGCGGGATCCTCCTTCAGGGTGGGGATTAGATAATTAGACCAGCGCATCGGATTTGACTCCTTTTCGTAGCTGTTCTACTGCTTCCAGCAGGGCATCGACCAGTTCGGCCTCAGGGACCTTCTTCAGGATCTTTCCCCTGCAGAAGAGGATTCCCACGCCCCTGCCTCCCGCAATCCCCAGGTCCGCAGCCCGGGCCTCCCCCGGCCCATTGACCGGGCAGCCCATGACGGCGATATGGAGAGGATCCGGGATGTCCTTCAATCTCTGTTCTACCTCCCGGGCCAGGGCCTGGATGTCGATCTCGGCCCGTCCACAGGAGGGACAGGAGATCAGCACCGGACCCCTCTCCCGTAGCCCCAGGGAGCGCAGGATCTCGTAGCCGACCCTCACCTCCTCGACCGGGTCCGCGGTCAGGGAGACCCGGAGGGTGTCCCCGATTCCTTCTGCCAGTAGGATCCCCAGGCCGATGGCCGAGCGGATGCCCCCGCCAAACGCTGTTCCCGCCTCGGTGATCCCGAGATGCAAAGGATAGTCATAGCGCTCGGAGAAGAGGTGATACGCGGCGACGGTGAGGGAAATGTTGAACGCCTTCAGGGAGACCTTGATCCGGTCGAAGCCCAAGTCCTCGAGGATCGAAAGGTGCCGGGCCGCGCTCTTTACCATCGCCTCGGCCGTGGGCTGGCCATGCCGTGCCAGAAGGTCCTTCTCCAACGAGCCGGCGTTCACCCCGATGCGGATGGGGACCTGCCGCTCCTGGGCAGCCCTGACCACCTCTTCTACCTTCCAGCGGGCCCCAATATTGCCCGGGTTGAGGCGTAGACCGTCCACTCCTGCCTCCAAGGCGGCCAATGCCAGGCGATGGTCGAAATGGATATCGGCGACGATCGGGATGCGGACTTGAGCCTTGATCTCCCTCAGGGAATCCGCCGCAGATGCGTCCGGGACGGCCACGCGGACGATCTCGCAGCCTGCGATTTCCAAGGCCCTCACCTCTCTCAGGGTGGCCTCCATATCCTCGGTGTCGGTCTTGGTCATCGATTGCACCGAGATCGGAGAATTCCCGCCCACCGCTACCTTCCCCACCCAGATCTTCTTGGTCTTTTTCCGCGGATGGGGGATCGTGGAAAGATGGCAGGAAGAGTCACCAGGCGGGAGATTGGCGCTTGGTCTGGGGTGTCGGTTCCTCACGGGCTGCTCCAGAGGCGAAAGAGGTCGTTGTAGAAGGCAAAGATCATCAGGGCCACCAGGAGAATGAGCCCGACCTGCTGGGCCAGCTCTCGCTTCCGCAGGGCGATGGGCTTTCCTCTGATTGCCTCCAACAGAAAGAAGAGGAGGTGGCCACCATCCAAAATCGGGATGGGAAGGAGGTTCAAGATGGCAAGGTTGATGCTCAGGAGGGCGGTGAAAAGGAGTAGGTGGATGAGGCCCATGCGGGCTTGTTCTCCCGCCAACTGGGCGACCAGGATGGGCCCTCCGATGGTCTTTGCCGGTATTTTGCCCTGTATCAGGCGAACGATGGAGACCCCTATGAGGGCAGAGACCTCCCAGGTGCGGTAGAGGCTGAGGTAGAGGGCGCGGAAAGGATTGATCCTCTCGATGACGAATTCTTGGGAGGGGACTATACCGAGGAGGCCGACCTCTACCTCTTCCCCCAGGATAGTCTTCTGTTTGGAGGCCTGGGGGGTGAGGGTCAGCTCTTGCCGTTTTCCTTCTCGCTCCAGGGTAATCCGGAGCGGCCTTCCCGGGGCGTCGTGGATGCGGAACGCCAGATCGTTCCACCGTTGCACCCCTTCTCCATTCACGGCCACGATGCGGTCCCCCGCCTTGACCCCTCCCTTGGCTGCCGGAAAGCCCTCTTTGACCTCGCCGATCTTGGTGGTCAGGGCTGGAATGCCAATGACGAAGCAGAACCAGAATAAAAGCACGGCCAGAAGCAAGTTAAAGGCAGGACCCCCAAAGACGATCAGCGCCCTCTTGCCCACGCTCTTCTGGGAGAAGGACTTCTGGAGATCGGGCGAAGCCTCTGCCGGGTCCTCACCCACCATCTTGACATAGCCCCCGAGGGGGATCGCGGAGACCAGGTATTCGGTTTCGCCCCGGCGAAACCCAAAGAGCTTGGGGCCGAAGCCGAGGGAAAATTTTTGAACCCCCACGCCAGATCGTTTTGCCAGAAGGAAGTGTCCGGTCTCGTGAGCAAAGATCAAGACGCCCAACACTAAAATGGCCGCAAGGATGCTCATTTAATCCTCTGCTCCGCCTCTATTTGCCGACGGATTGCCTGGTCAATCTCCAGGACCTCTTCCAATTCTTTTGCCGGCCGAGGCTGATGGGCGTCTAAGGTCCGACGAATGAGGATGGGAATTCCCTCAAAGGGGATCTTTCTTTCCAGAAATAACTTCACCGCCATTTCGTTCGCTGCATTGAGGACCACGGGTATGCTGCCTCCCCTGCGGGCCGCCTCATAAGCGTAAGAGAGGCACGGAAAGCGCTCTCCGTCCAACTCCTCAAAGGTGAGAGGGGAGAGATCGGAGAACTTGAGCGGGGTCCGCCCGCTGCGGAGGCGATGGGGATAAGAAAGGGCATAAAGGATCGGTAGCTGCATATCGGTAACGGCGAGTTGGGCAAACACGGAACCATCCACAAACTCGACCATCGAGTGAATAATGCACTGGGGATGGATGATTACATCGATCCGGTCGATCTCCAGATCAAAAAGCCATCTGGCCTCTATGACCTCCAGGCCCTTGTTCATCAGGGTGGAAGAATCGATGGATACCTTGCGACCCATGGCCCAGGTGGGATGGTCCAAGGCACGATCGGGCGTGATTGCGGAGAATTGCTCGCGGGGTAAGCTGCGGAAGGGACCGCCCGAGGCGGTTAAAATGATGCGTCGAAGATCCTCCTTATACCTCCCCTCCAAACACTGAAAGATGGCCGAGTGTTCACTGTCGATGGGCAGTATCCGGATCTTCCGCCGGGCAGCCTCCGTCATGATTAACTCGCCCGCCATCACCAAGCCTTCTTTGTTGGCCAAGGCGACATCCTTCCCCGCGCGCATGGCCTCCAAAGTCGGCTGCAACCCCGCCGCCCCTACGATGGCCGAAACGACCAGATCGGATAGGGGGTGGGTGGCCACCCCTAATAGGCCTGGGGTTCCCCACTCCACCTGCACCGCATGGGTTGGGTACTGATTTAGCCGTGATTGCAACTCCTCCGCCGCTTCCCTCGTTTCCATAGAGACCAGTCGGGGCGAAAAGCCCCGAACCTGCTGCTCCATGAGCGGTACATTCGACCCCGCAGCCAGGGCGACTACTTCAAATTGCTCGGGATAAAGGGAGGCCACTTCCAAGGTTTTCTTGCCGATGGATCCTGTAGAACCAAGAATGGCGAGCTTCTTCATTCAGTCTCCTAACCCTTTGCCTTTGTGGCTTTGCCTCCAACGGGAAGGACCTTCAGAGGTGCCCTTTATCGGGTGTAGTAAAGGGCAGTGGGGATCGTCAGCGAGACTTCCTGAAGGTTGCAAGATCCCCGCCGCCTTGGACACCAGGCAACTCACGATTGACTCAAATAATGTCTTATGTACCAGCAGATATGCTAGCAACAGGTATTTTCCGAGGGCCGAACTCCAAGGATAAAGGGGAAAAAGAGAAGCTACAGACAGGTATGGAAAGGCACCGAGTTTCAATTTCTCGGGACCTCTTTCCCGGCTGGTACCTCGAGGATGGACCTGGGGTTCAAAACTGATAAACGGTCTCTCCTGGCTTCACTAAGCCCAGCTCATCCCTAGCCACTTTTTCTATTCTTCCCAGATCCTCCTGCCAGGAAGCAGCTTCCTCTTTGAGGGCTGCGTTCTTTGCCTTCGACTCTGCGATCTGAAGATGCAGATGCTGCTCAGTTCGATAGAGCCGATAAAGGCTGAGAATGCCTCGGCTGCTAAAGAGAGAGAGGAGAAAAAGCAGAAGGAAAAAAAATCCTACCCACAGCAAATACCTGCGTGCGCCACCCTTCCCCTTATCCATGACGATTCGTTGCCTTTCTAAATCTCCCCTTTCTTATTTGGCCTGGAGCGTGGGAAGACCTCCAACCCGCGAAACAGGGCGGCCTCCCCCAATTCCTCCTCGATCCGCAGCAACTGATTGTATTTGGCGATACGGTCTGTACGGGAGGCCGATCCAGTCTTGATCTGTCCCGCGTTGGTGGCGACTGCCACATCGGCGATGGTGGAGTCCTCTGTCTCCCCGGAGCGGTGGGAAATCACTGGGGTATAGCCGGCCCTCTTCGCCATCTCGATGGCCTCCAGGGTTTCGGTGAGGGTGCCGATCTGATTCAGTTTAATGAGGATTGAGTTGGCAATTCCTTGGTCGATCCCCCGTTTCAAGATCTTGGGATTGGTGACGAAGATGTCATCTCCCACCAACTGAATCTTGTTCCCCAGGCGCTGCGTCAATAAGCGCCAGCCTTCCCAGTCGTCTTCCGCCATCCCGTCCTCGAGAGAAACGATGGGGTATTGCCTGACCAAGCCCTCATAAAATTTTACCATCTCCTCTGGACTCTTCTCCGGCTTGGCTTCGGCCTTTAGGAAGTATTGGCCCCCTTCGTAAAGCTCACTGGCGGCCGGATCCAGGGCCAGGAAGACCTCCTCCCCCGGCCGATAACCTGCCTTCCGGATTGCCTCAAGTATGATCTCGATCGCCTCTGTGTTGGAAGAGAGGTTGGGGGCGAACCCTCCTTCGTCCCCAACACCGGTGAAGTAACCTTTTCCCTTGAGAACCGCCCTGAGGGAATGGAAGACCTCGACCCCCATACGCAGGGCCTCGGCGAAGCATTTGGCGCCCAAAGGGACAATCATGAATTCCTGCAGATCGACATTGTTGTCAGCGTGCGCCCCTCCGTTGAGGATGTTCATCATGGGGACTGGCAGCTCTCGGGCGTTTACCCCCCCAATGTATTGATAGAGGGGGAGGGTCAACTCCTCTGCGGCTGCTTTGGCAGCCGCCAGAGAGACCCCGAGGATTGCGTTGGCCCCCAACTTCTCTTTGTTCTCGGTGCCGTCCAAGGCACACATGGCGTGATCGATCAGGATCTGCTCAGACGCCTCATATCCAATGATCTCAGGGGCGATGATCTTGATGACATTTTCCACTGCCCTGGAAACGCCCTTCCCCGAATAGCGGTTTTTGTCTCCATCTCTCAATTCTAAGGCTTCTCGCTGGCCCGTTGATGCCCCGGAGGGCACCGCTGCTCGACCCATCGCGCCACTCTCCAAATAGACTTCTACCTCCACCGTCGGGTTACCTCGGGAATCCAGGATCTCCCGGGCCATCACATCAATAATCTCGCTCATCGCTGTACCTCCAGGTCAGGAATAAATGAGATCTTTCCCAGCCGCGAGCAGCCGATCCATTTGGGCCTCGTCCCTTGCTTCCACATAGAGGCGAGCGACTGGCTCGGTTCCGGACACCCGGAAGAGCACCCAGCTTCCGTCATCGAAGAGCAACTTCATTCCATCCAGATCCCTTAGATCGACCACCTTTTGTCCTCCCAAGGTCATGGGTGGGTAGCGAAGCCTCTCTCGCAGTCGATCGAGCACCTCTGGTTCCAAGTGGAAGTTCACCCTTCGCGTGAGGATCGGACCGCCCACCTCCACAAAGAGATCTTGGAGCAGTTGACGGAGACGGGCCTTGTCTGCCTGGGCCAGCATCTCTGCCACCAGGAGACAGGCGAGAATGCCGTCTTTCTCGGGGATATGGCCTTTAATCGAAAGCCCAGCGCTCTCCTCTCCGCCCAAGATGAGGCGATCTTTGGAGATGAGCTCCCCAATGTACTTGAAGCCCACCGGGGTTTCGATCACCGGAATTCCATACCTCCTAGCCACCGCATCGATGAGATGCGTGGTGGCCACAGATCGCGCTACAGCCCCCTCCCATCGGCGGGATTGGACCAGATGTTTGAGCAGCAATGCCAGAATGTAATTGGGCAAGATGAAGGTGCCATCCGCGTCTACGATCCCGAAACGATCCGCGTCCCCATCTGTGGCCAGACCCAGATGAGAACCGGTTTCCATCACATTGAAGCCGAGTTCCTTCAGGTTCTCTTCTGAAGGCTCCGGGGCCGCATTCCCGAAGTATGGATCTCGCCAATTGTGGAGAGACTTCGTCTGGCACCCTGCATCCTGGAAGGTTTTATCCAAGTAACCCCGAGCGGTCCCATAGAGGGAATCGACCACGATCTTCAGGCCGGAGGAAGCGATGATCCCGAGATCCACAATTTCCCCGAGCCTCTCCAGGTAAGGCTTCTGAGGATCTACTCTCTCCAATATTCCCTGAGATTCCGCCTCGGCCATGGAGATCTCGTGAAAATGGAAAGGTCCGAGAAACTCCTGGACTCGGACCTCGATCCTGCGCGTAACCTGGGGAAGGGCCGGCCCCCCGCTGGGGGAGGAGAATTTCAAGCCGTTATATTCTGCGGGGTTGTGGCTGGCGGTGATATTGATCGCCCCGCCTGCCCCCCTCCGAATAATCTCGTAAGCAATGGCGGGGGTGGGGGTTGCCTGGGTGCAGAAGAAGGTATGAATGCCATTGGCAGTCAGGATCTTAGCCACCTGATGGGCAAAGGCCTCGGAGAGGAAACGCGTATCGTAGCCCACGACGATCCCTCTTCCTCCCAGGCCCTCTGCAAGAAGATACTCTGCAATGGCCTGGGTGACGATCCGAACGTTGGTGAAGGTGAAATCGTCCGCAATAACTCCACGCCACCCAGATGTACCGAACCTGATCTGCGCCATAGCGTCTCCCTTTGGGGGCTCAGACTACAGCCAATTCTTGATCTTTTCCCGAAATTGGCAAACCAAAGCCTCGGCGCGCGGTCTCTGATCCCCTTCCGCCGTAATATGAAAGAAGGGCTTATCCTGATCAGGGTAAAGGAGCACCCAATCCTTTCCGAAATAGACCTTGATGCCGTCTATCAACTCTACATTCTCCGTCTTCGTCTCCTCGATCAGATTACGCATCATAGTTCCCTTGGATTCCCAGGGGCAGGGGATTTGGTCGCGGAGGAGAAAGCGCTCCGGGACCGAGCGAATCAACTGGTGGAGCCGTAGCTCCTGAGAGGCCATCATCTCGAGGATCTTCAGGGTCGCCGTCATACCATCGAAGGCCGGCTGGAATTGGGGGAAGATGAAGCCTCCGAAGGCGTCGCCCACAAAAACCACACCTTCCCGGGCGGCAGCCTCCATGAGGGATCGAGATGAGGTCTTGGTGCGAATCACCTGAAACCCGTAACGCGTCGCCAGATCCTCTATGACGCTGGAGGCGACCACTGGGACTCCAATGATGCCAGGGGGATGGGTGCGGAGCACCAAAAGGGTGATCAGAGCGAGAGCCAGGTCATCCGAAAGGATATCCCCCTTGTCATCGACCAGGAAGATTTTTTCAGCCCCGGTGTCCAGCATGATCCCCAAGTCGGCGTTCAGGGTGCGCACGATCTCCGCCAGTTGCCGGAGGGAACGGCGAAACTCCTCGGCGGTCTTCGTCACTTTCGTCTCGTCCATATAGGCGTTCAGGGCAATGACCTCACACCCCAGATCTCCCAACAAGGAGGGGAAGATGGTAGACGAACTCCCGTAGGAATAATCCATGACGATCTTCAGGTGGGCCTCGCGAACCACCTTGGGGTTGACGAAACTCATCGCCCCTTCCTGGTAATATTCAATCCCGTGCTCCAGGATCGAGAGCCTGCCAGTTTCTTCCATCTTAGCCCTGCGAAAGTCCTCCCGGAAAAAAAGCCGCTCGATGGTCCTCTCCTTCGCCGAAGAGATGTCCATTCCCCGCTCATCAAAGAACTTGATGTCAATGAGTTCCGGATCATAGGGCGATTTGCGGACGTGCACGCCGCTCACCGCTCCCTGGGCGTCCATTTGATAACGAACCACGGGAATCGGGATGATCCGGAGGTCGTGAACATTAACCCCGGCGGAGAGTAAGCCCGAGATGATGGCCCGATTGACCATCCGGGAAGTCTTGTGGGAATCGCGACTGGTACGGACAATGGCATTCTCCCGAAGAGAGGCACCAAAACAGGCCCCTAACTTAGCAGCGAACTCTGGGGTGACCTCAATATTGCCCAGGCCCGTGACCCCCTGCCCCCCGAAGACGGACTTGCTCCATCTCTCTCCCCAGATGAGCGAGGTCGCCAGGGTTGCCCCGTCCTCCACCACCTTATAAGGCCAGACCTTCACATTGGCTTTGAGGACAGATCCCTCGCCGATTTTACAATGATCGCTCACCAAGGCCCCCTCAAAAAGGGAAGCGAATGCCTTGATCTCGCTGCCCTTGCCGACCACATTCTCCCGCAGAGAGGCGCCCTTGCCGACATAAACCCCATTCCAGATAATCGAATCGGCAATGGAGGCGCCTGCTTCAATAACGCAATCGTCCCCTATGACCGAGTTGACGATCCTGGCTTCTGGGCCCACCTGGGAGCCTTTTCCAATCAAGACGGAGCCCTCAAGGGCTGCGGTAAAATCAACCCGGCAGTCTTGATCCAACCAGATCTCCCGGTCGGGCCCCTCCAGCCTTCTCCCGGGGAACTTCACCTTTACCTTTCCGGAGAGAATATCGCGATGGGCGATTCGGTATTCCAAGAGGTCCCCAATATCCCTCCAATAGCCAGAGGCGGTGTATCCATAAAGGGGCACCCCTTCCTGCAGGAGGCGAGGGAAGAGGTCTTGGCTGAAGTCAAACTCCCTGCGGGCGGGGATGTACCCGAGGACCTCGGGCTCGAGGATGTAGATCCCGGTATTGATCGTGTCAGAGAAGACCTCACTCCAATTCGGCTTCTCCAAGAACTTCCGGATGCGGCCTTCTTCGTCGACGATGACGACACCATATCGGAGGGGGTCTTGGACTCGCGTGAGGACAATCGTGGCCATGGATTTTTGGGCACGATGAAAGGAGATGGCCTCCTTGAGGTCAAAGTCCGTGAGCACATCCCCACTGATGATGAGGAAGGTGGAGTTCAACCGATCCGCTGCCCCTTTGACGGATCCCGCGGTTCCCCAATCCTCTTCCGCTGAGAGGTAAGAGATATTTACCCCGAACTCCTCGCCTCCCCGAAAATACTCCTCAATGGCCTCAGGTTGAAAGTAGAGCAGGGCGACCAGCTCCGTGATCCCGTTGGCCCTCAGCAGTTCAACGATATGCTCCATCACTGGCTTGTTGGCCATGGGAATCATGGGCTTGGGGATGTTATTGGTGAGAGGCCGGAGTCGAGTACCGAATCCGCCGGCCATGATCAGGGCTTGCACCGGGGCTCCTCCCTCATGAGACTAAATCTTAGGCCTAATATAAGGGCTCGATCGCTTGATCGTCAAGACCTTTTTGGCTGATGGCTGATGGGGGCAGGCTGCGCTCGAAATGGACTGTAAATCGGGCGAAAAGAGGGATGATGTGGGCAAAAAAAGAATTAAGAAACGATAATTGCCAAAAAACAGAGAAAAACATCAACAATATTCATCCTCAGTGCCAATTTGCCCTTTTCCTGTGCAGGGGAACCCCATTATTCGAAAATCGAATTTTGAAATTTGCGCGAGTTCCGCTATCTTAGGGTCAGTTTAGCACTCATCGTATGAGAGTGCTAACAGAGCGATTTAACTTATTGATTCTTATTGATCTTTGGTGTGGAGTACCGATGGGGTAAGGAGGTGAAAAAGGAACATCGCATACGCGCTGGCGTGTCGCAGGAAGGCCTTGAGGGGATAGGCCTTGCTGCGCTTGGTTCACAAAAATTGTGAGGGAAGGAGCATTCAATGAAGATTCGACCCCTGCAGGATCGCATCTTGGTGAAACGGCTGGAAGAGAAAGAGAGCAAGAAGGGCGGTATTATCATCCCGGATACCGCCAAAGAGAAACCGCAGGAGGGAGAGGTCGTTGCCGTGGGCGCCGGAAAGATCGGAGAGGATGGAAAGAGACAGGCGTTGGAGGTCAAGAAGGGGGATAAGATCCTCTTCGGAAAATATTCCGGCACTGAGGTGAAGATCGAAGACGAGGAATATCTTATCATCCGCGAGGAAGAGGTACTGGGGATTATCGAAAAGTAATTGTGGATTTAATCTGAATCGATGAGGAGGTAAGTCAGGTATGGCAAAGCAATTGATCTTTGATGAAGAAGCAAGACGCGCCATTGGCCGGGGGGTGGAAAAACTGACCAATGCCGTTAGCGTGACCTTGGGACCGAAGGGAAGAAATGTGGTCCTCGATAAGAAATTCGGGGCACCCACCATCACCAAGGATGGAGTGACCGTGGCGAAGGATATCGAGCTGGAGGATCCCTTCGAGAATATGGGCGCCCAGATGGTGAAAGAGGTGGCGAGCAAGACCTCGGACGTTGCTGGAGATGGAACCACCACCGCCACGGTCCTGGCCCACAGCATCTACCGCGAAGGAGCCAAGAATGTGACCGCCGGGGCGAATCCCATGGCCCTCAAGCGGGGCATTGACTTGGCCGTGGAAAAGGTGGTGGTCGAGCTGAAGAAGTTGAGCACCCCGACCAAGGATCGGAAAGAGATCTCTCAGGTGGCCTCCATTTCCGCCAACAATGACAAGGCGATCGGGGAACTCATCGCCGATGCCATGGAAAAAGTGGGCAAGGATGGGGTTATCACCGTGGAAGAGGCCAAGGGCATGGAGACGGTATGCGAGACCGTTGAAGGCATGCAGTTCGATCGCGGCTACCTCTCCCCCTATTTTGTGACGGATCCCGAGCGGATGGAGGTCAGCCTCGAAAACCCATATTTCCTCATCCATGAGAAGAAGATCTCCAGCATGAAGGACCTCTTGCCCATCCTGGAGCAGATCGCGAAAATGGGTAAGCCTCTATTGATCATTGCAGAGGAGGTAGAGGGAGAGGCCCTCGCCACCTTGGTCGTCAATAAGCTGCGCGGCATCCTCAGCTGTGCGGCGGTGAAGGCGCCCGGATTTGGAGATCGACGCAAGGAGATGCTCAAGGATATCGCCGTCCTCACCGGGGGCGAGGTGATCTCCGAGGAGCTGGGCATCAAGCTGGAGAACATCAAACTACAGGATCTCGGAAGGGCCAAGCGCGTTAACATCGATAAGGACAACACCACTATCATCGAAGGGGCCGGTGAAACCAAGGCGATCGAAGGCCGCATCAAGCAGATCAAGACCCAGGTCGAGGATACCACCTCCGACTACGATCGAGAGAAGCTGCAGGAACGACTGGCCAAGCTGACGGGTGGGGTGGCGGTGATCAAGGTGGGCGCGGCCACCGAGATCGCACTGAAAGAGAAAAAGGCCCGAGTGGAGGATGCCCTGCATGCGACGCGTGCAGCGGTGGAGGAAGGCATCGTCCCAGGTGGTGGCGTGGCCTACCTGCGTTGCCTCCCCCTCATTGACAAGCTCAACCTGGAAGGCGACGAAAAGGTGGGAGCCAACATCATCAAGCGCGCCTTGGAGGAGCCCATCCGCAAGATCGCGGAAAATGCGGGCGTAGAAGGCTCCATCGTGGTGCAGAAGGTCAAAGAGGGCAAAGGCGGCTTCGGATTCGATGCGGAGAGCGAGATCTATACTGACCTGATGGAGGCGGGGATCATCGATCCTACCAAGGTCACCCGGATCGCCCTGCAGAATGCGGCCTCTATTGCTGCCCTGATGGTGACCACCGAGGCTCTGGTGACTGACATCCCGGAGAAGGAAAAAACCCCGTCCATGCCGCACGGTGGAGGGATGGGGGATATGTACTAAAGGATTGGATGAAGGAAAGACCCTCCTTCGCTTGACTTGACGCAGCCTGTCCTTCGGATTGGCCTTCGACTGAGGGGGGTTTTGGAAACTGATCAGAGTAGGGCCCCTTCCCACTTGGGGAGGGGCCCCTTTTATTCCTTTTATTCCTTGACAAATATGGGGGTTTTTAATAAGAGAGATTAAACCACTCGCAGATCCCCGCCGTGGGCGGGCAGAACCTTCCCGTATGACCCATAGTCGCGATTCTTGCTGCTGCTCTACGCCGGTGAAGCTGGAAGAGAGCGGCAGGGATTGCGCCCGCGGTCTATTCCTTCATTCATTACGACCTCATATTATGGGTGGTTCGCCTTGGAGTTAGTTTTGGCGTATTAACGCGGCTCTAACGCAGAATAAACTTTAGGCGTGGTAAAATCCAATTGGTTGATATTTTCTTAAAGAAGGAGCAAGATATGGAAGCGACACCTGTTACCGGTACATTTGCGGTCAAGAAGGGTCTGGCTCAAATGTTGAAGGGCGGCGTGATCATGGACGTGGTGACGCCGGAGCATGCCAAAATTGCCGAGGATGCGGGCGCGTGTGCGGTGATGGCGCTGGAGCGCGTGCCGGCGGATATCCGCGCACAGGGCGGCGTGGCGCGCATGAGCGACCCTGACTTGATTGAGAAAATCATGGCTTCTGTGACCATCCCGGTCATGGCGAAGTGCCGGATCGGGCATTTCGTGGAAGCGCAAATTCTCGAGGCGATCGGCGTGGACTACATAGACGAATCCGAAGTGCTGACTCCGGCCGATGAGGAACATCACATCCTGAAGCATAATTTCAAGGTGTCGTTCGTGTGTGGATGCCGCAATCTGGGTGAAGCGCTGCGGCGTATCGGCGAGGGCGCGGCGATGATCCGCACGAAGGGAGAGGCCGGGACCGGCGATGTGGTCGAGGCAGTCCGTCATGGCCGCACCGTGCTGGGCGAGATCCGCCGGCTGCAGACGATGGCGGATGAGGAGCTGATGCGTTATGCCAAGGAGATCGGTGCGCCGTATGAACTGGTCAAGGAGACCAAGGAACTGGGACGCATGCCGGTGGTCAACTTTGCCGCGGGTGGGATTGCGACCCCGGCTGACGCGGCCCTCATGATGCAGATCGGCGTGGACGGTGTGTTCGTCGGCTCGGGAATTTTCAAGAGCGGCGACCCTGCCAAGCGCGCGGCCGCCATTGTTAAAGCGACGACACACTTCAACGATCCTGCGATCCTGGCCGAAGTCAGCCGCAACCTGGGCGAGCCAATGGTCGGGCGGAATATTTCGCAGATGCCGGAAGGCGAGAAGATCGCCGGGCGCGGGTGGTGATTAGGTTTTCCTGATTTCCTCGTCGCCTGATCCCGAACTACCTTTATTGCACACACATGATAAGAATTGGTGTCCTTGCGCTGCAGGGCGACTTCGCCGAACATATCGTGATGCTCAAGCGTCTGGGTGTGACACCTGTCGAAGTGCGTCTGGCAAAGCAGCTTGAGGGTTTGAACGGGCTGATCATCCCCGGTGGCGAGTCGACGACCATTGGCAAACTCGCGGTGGACTTTGGCTTGATGGAGCCGCTGCGTGCGTTTGGCAAGTCACACGCCGTCTGGGGCACCTGTGCAGGTGCCATCTTTCTCTCCAAGGATGCCCGCCGCCATCAACCCTTGCTCAGTATTATGGATATCACTGTTGAGCGTAATGCCTTCGGCCGGCAGGTCGATTCGTTCGAGGCCGACCTCGACATTGAGCCGCTCAAGCAGGCAACCCAAACATCCACGCCGTACCATGCCGTGTTCATCCGCGCGCCGATCATCCAGTCGGTCAGCGGCCATGCGAAAATCCTTTCAGCGCTGCCGGATGGCCGCATTGTTGCGGCACAGGAAGGAAAACTGCTGGCGACCTCTTTCCACCCGGAACTCACTGAAGACCTTCGTTTTCACGAGTATTTTATTTCGCTCACAAAATAGAAAATGAACATCAACGGCTGACGAATATTCCTGCCCCTTTTGAGCGACTGAAAAGATTGCTGCGACAAGAAACAATATGTCCTCCCATCCCCTCGATCTGCTCGATCTGCCCACGCTCTACCGTTTTCGCGGCGAGGCCGTCAGCCTGGACTCTGCCCGTCTGCTGACACGCGGCAACCCATTGGGTGCGGCGGGGTTCCTGTCCTATTTCAATCCGGCGCGCCATCTTTACACGGCCATCAGTCAGGAAAACGGGACGACGTTATTTGGCGGCATCCTGCATACGAACGGGGACTCGTTCGCCAGGCTGGTGTACATCGCACCCGCCGCACAACTGTCTCACCCCGGCCTGCCGCTGTTGATTGAGCACCTCACCGCTGAAGCGGGCAAGTGGGGTGCGTTCCACATCCTGGCCGAAGTGAATGAGACCAGCGATGCTTTCTCTGCCCTGCGCATGGCAGGCTTTGCCGTCTATGCCTGGCAGCGCATGTGGGATGTGAGCCACATCGCCCCTAGCTCCTCTGCCAGCGGATGGATGCGGGCGCAATCCGCCAACCTGCCTGCCGTGCAATCCCTACACCATGCGTTTTCCCTAACCTTTTTCCAAAAGGAGCGAATTTGGGAGATCGTTCGAGGCAACTCTTTGAGGAAGCGAAGCGCTATCTTCCCGGGGGAGTAAACAGCCCGGTACGGTCCTTCAGGGCGGTCGGGGGAACTCCCCTCTTTATTGAACGGGGCAAGGGCTGCA
>JAZDMQ010000021.1:0-49145 GCA_043800755.1 bacterium
GTCGAAAAGGGAGCATCCGTGATCGTGGTCGAAGCGAACTTCGACATCGGCGGACACGCCATCGTCAGTGGGGGAAATGTCCCTCTGGGCGGCGGGACGAGCGCCCAGAAGAAGCACGGCATCGTGGACTCGCCGGACCTCATCTTCTCGGACCTGACCGACTGGTCCATTGTACAACCCAACGGGTTCCCCGATTACCGGTACAACGACAAAGAGATCGTTCGTGCCTTCGCCGACAACAACGTTTCGACCTTCGACTGGCTGTTGGCCCACGGCGTCTCCTTTGTGAACAAAGCCCCTGACAACCATGGCGGGACCTCGGTCGGGAACTCTGTCCCCCGGGAGATGCATACCGCCGCGCTCACCTATCCATTGATCCAGACCGGCAAGCCGGTGGACCCCACCCTGCAAGCGACGACCTACTCGGGTGTGGGTCTCATGCGGCCCCTGGAAGCAACGGGGAGGAAGTTGGGCGTGCAAATCCTGCTGGAGCACAAGATGACGGGCATTCACCGGGAAAGCCCTGCTTCGGGCAGGGTCCTGGGCATCGCCGTGGATCACAAAGGCAGAAAGCTGAACATCCGGGCGAAGAAGAGCGTCATCATTGCAACAGGCGGCTCCACTGGAAATGTGAACCTTCGCATGATCTTCGACCCGCGGCTGACGGAGGAGTACTGTGGTCTCTCGGGTGAGCCCTGGTCTCCTCAGGACGGCAGCGGAGAGCTCGCCGCCATCGCCATTGGGGCATCGCTCTGGGGTACCTATAATCAGACTGGGGAGTTCGGTTTCGTTCTTACCAAAGCAGGCTGCATCGGGTGTCAGTACGGCTATCGCTATTTGCAGTGGATGCCGGGCAGCCCCGTGTTCCACCTCGCCCGCGCCACTGGCCTTCGGGTCGCCAACTGGCAAGATGTCATCCTCGTCAACCAGGCGGGCAAGAGATTCTACGATGAGACGGCAGAGCAGTTCACCGCGAACAGCTACAGGTCCCTCGACCCCTATGTCCCAGGAAGCTATCTCAATGCCAAGAACATCAAGTACGGCCCGGCGAATTTCATCAATGCGGCCTTGGCCGGAACGGGGGAATCGCGGAATGGAGGCGGGCCGATCTGGGCCATCTTCGATGCGGACGCCGTGGCCCGGGAGAGATGGAATCCCACGCCTCCCCAGGTGGACATCGAGGCGGGCTTCTTTTTCAGTGCCGACACCATCGCGGAATTGGCCAACAAAGTGGTTATGAAATACCAGCCCCGAGGAATTCCCGCCCAGGCACTGGAAGAGACGGTGGCCCGGTACAACTCTTTCGTCGATTCGGGGCAGGACGAGGACTTTGGGAAGCCCAAACCTCTGCACAAGATCCAGAAACCGCCGTTCTATGCGGCTTGGTCGACGCCCGTCATCCATGATTGTCGCACGGGCGTTCGGATCAACGCTAAGTGCCAGGTGGTAGACTTTTACGGCCAGGTCATTCCGGGCCTCTACTGTGGAGGCGAGTCGGCAGGCGGTTTCAGCCAGCATGGCCTGGCCCGATGCATCGTCCAGGGTCGCATCGCCGGCCAGGCCGCCGCCGGCGAAAAGGCGATATAGTGATGGAGTGATCCAAACAAAATTCTCACAATGAGGAATATCATGAGCAGGCCATTTCGATTGGTGTACACGGGGTTGTTCATTTTCACTCTAACTCTGAGCCTACTGGGTTCTGCTTCGGCTCCAACGCCCGCGCTCTGGCCACTTCCTGCATCGATGATCGCGGCGGCGACCGCCGCTTCCTCTGAGCCCTCGCCAACTAGCCCCTCGACGGCTGGAGACTCCAAGGACCTTTGCCTGGACTGTCACGGGCCTTTCGATGACCTCGCCAGATCATCCGCCGGCTATGTGGCACCGAGTGGGGAAAAGGGCACGCCGCACCGTTACATTCCCCATGAAAAGAAAGACGCCAGTGCCATCCCAGGATGCAGCAATTGTCATCAGCCACATCCGGTGCCGCCGCCCTCACCGATGGTAGCGCCTAAGGCGAGCGTGGACTGGTGCTACCGTGCCTGCCATCACGAGAACAATTTCAAGTCATGCAAGGAGTGCCACCAGTAACCCAACCATCATCAAGCGCGCGGAAACCAGACAAGACCCCGGTTATCCGTTCATAAGTTGAGGATGGGAGATCCATGAATGAAGATGAGACTCACCTATTTGGCGAACCGGTCGTGGAAATCATCCGGAGGAGGAGGTCTGTCCGGACCTATTCCAAGCTGCCGATTCCGGCAGATGTTAAAGAGAGGTTACATCAATATTTTCAACAGCTGGAGGGTCCGTTCCAGGTGGGAATCCGGTTTGAGCTACTTGATAAACTGGCAATAAGGGCAGATGCGGAGATCAAGCTGCGAACATACGGTGTGATTCAAGGGGCATCTTCCTTTATTGCTGCGGCTGTTGAGAAAAAAGAACACAACTTGGAACAGCTGGGGTATATTTTTGAAAACCTGATCCTCTACCTTACTTCTCTTGGACTTGGGACCTGCTGGATGGCCGCCACATTCAACAGAAGCCAATTTTCAAAGGCAATGAGGATCGGAACAGACGAGATTCTTCCCATTGTAACCCCTATTGGATATGCAAGTGGGATAAGAAGCCCGATCGACACTTTGATGAAGCCGTTCCCCGCTGTCAAGATGAGAAAGGCCTGGAATAAGCTCTTTTTCAAAAACAGCTTCAATACCCTTTTGGAGGGGGCCGATGCCGGGGCCTATGCCATGCCTCTTGAAATGGTAAGGCTTGCTCCGTCCGCTTCCAATAAACAGCCCTGGAGGATCGTGAAGGAAGACGGGTCTTTCCATTTCTATCTCGCTCATGATGCAATCTACAGCTATAGATACAAATATGACATCCAGAAGATCGACATGGGAATTGCCATGTTCCATTTCCAATGCACGGCAAGTGAAGCGGGGTTGAAGGGCAGATGGGAAATTCAAACACCGGTTTTAAAAAATGTCCCCGGGGAGTTGGAATATATTATAACCTGGATTTCGGGGTGAAGGGGCTGCAAATCTTGCACCCTCCTGATTTTCTCAGGACAGAAATCAAAGAAATCAGGGGACATAATACCGATTCTTCCCTTGCCTTTGTCAGCGTATTCTCATGGCATACCAGTATGGCCCGTATCTCACGCATCGTTGTTCCGGGTTACCCCCACCATGTAACCCAACGGGGCGTCCGCTCGATGGAGGTGTTTCACCGGGATGAGGAACGCCGCGCTTACCTTCGGTTCTTTGCCGAGGAGGCAGGGCGCTTCGGCGTGGACATCCTCTGCTGGTGCCTGATGACCAACCACGTCCATGTCATAGCCGTCCCCCATCAGGAGACCTCTCTTGCCAGGGCGTTCGGCGAAGCGCACCGGCGCTATACCCGATTGAAGAACTTCGCGGAAGGCGTACGCGGGTAGCTCTTCCAGGGACGGTTCAGCTCGTGCGTCCTGGACGAAGATCACCTGCTTTCTGCGGCACGGTACGTGGAATTGAATCCCGCCCGTGCCGGGATGGTGAAACACGCCTGGGGGTACCCGTGGTCAAGCGCACGGTATCATACGGGGGTTTCCGAAATCGATCCTCTGGTGAAGGACCGGACGCTGCTGGGATTGATCACCGATTGGAAGGAGTTTCTTCGTAGGGAAGACGACAAGGCGACGGTCCGGCTCCGGCTGGCGACGCGGACGGGTCGGCCGGCAGGAACTGAGGAGTTTATTGCCATAGTGGAAGGGCTGACTGGTTGTGACTTGCGCAGAGGGCCACCGGGAAGGCCCAGAAAGACGCAGGCATGAAAACAGTATTATGTCCCCGCCAGAATCGCCCGAGAATCGAAAGTAAGGGGCTGGGAAGCCCCGTAGGGGCGAGATTTTCGGAAGGGGGCCTCCGCCATCGCCCGTGCTTGCTCTGCGAGCCTCCGGCTCGCCCGCTGCGCGCGAGGAGCCGCTCAGCTCGCGCCCCGTTGGGCACTCAACCACCCGAAAAAGGAGAGAATAATGTCCAAATGCAAGTACTGCGGGTCAAGTAGCTTTGGGTCTTGCAGCAACAGTCCACATAAGAAGCATGAGCACAGTGGTTTGGATGAAAAAAAGTGTGTTTTCTGCGGTTCATCCAGCTACGGCTCTTGTAGCAAGAGCCCGTTTAATAAGCACCAACATGGCAGTGGAAACTATAAATGCGTTTATTGTGGTTCAACCAGCACTGGCTCATGTAGCAATAGCCCTCATGGAAAGCATGAAAAGTAACCGGGCCTAATTCACGTTAGGTTGCTTGCCATCATGGACATTTGTGCATGTCACGCAGCGTGGCAACAATCGTTCCCCGGTATTCTTCGATGACCAGGACCGCCAGTTCTACTGTGGGGGGGGAAGTGGGGTCGAATCTTTAATCTTGATGATTTAGCTCACTGCTGAAGATGCAAAGTGAGAGAAGGGGGAAGAAAGGGACCCCCCTATGCCCGGTGCCTTCAGTGTTTCTGTAGAACCCGGTAGATGTCATCGAAGCGCTCATGAATCAAACTGAAAATAGAAAGAAAGAGAAAGAAAGGGGTCAAATCTTTATTCTTGACTTTAGCCTCTTGGTCGCAAAACCAAAGGGGCTGCATCTGAGCATCTGATACAACCCCTTGATTTTATTGGCGTCCCCAACGGGATTTGAACCCGTGTTGCCGCCTTGAAAGAGCGGTGTCCTGGACCCGACTAGACGATGGGGACGCGATGACGGGCAGGGACGGGGGCAAGGACCCCTCAGGCCCTCTCACTCCCTCGCACCTGATGAATGCTCAATTGGTGACCCGTGTTGGACTCGAACCAACGACTCCCTGCTTAAAAGGCAGGTGCTCTACCAACCTGAGCTAACGGGCCACATAGATATTATACCATCTTCCACTTCCGAAGGGAGGGAGTTTTCATGGTGATGGTCTCTTCCCGGGCCGGGCCGGTGGAGATGATGGAGAAATCCACCCCCGCCAGTTCGCTCATCCTTCGCACATAGTCCTGGCAGCGGTGTGGCAGCGCCTCGAAGGAGGTGATGCCCACAATGCTCTGCTTCCATCCCGGCCATTCCTCGTAGATGGGCCGGCAGGTAGGTAGTTTGCTCGTCTCGTTCGGGAACTCGGAGAGGACCTTCCCCTGGTAGCGATAGCCCACGCAGACCTTGATCGTGTCCAGCTCATCCAGGACATCCAACTTCATCAAGGCCAGGGTGGAGAGGCCGTTGACTCGGACCGAATAGCGCACCACCACGGCGTCGAACCAGCCGCACCGTCGTGGCCTCCCGGTGCTGGCCCCATACTCGGATCCCCGATTCCGCAGAAGCTCTCCCACCTCATCGGAAAGCTCGGTCGGGAACGGCCCCTCCCCTACTCGGGTGGTATAGGCCTTGGTGACCCCGATCACGCCGTTGACCTGGGTAGGGCCGATCCCCACCCCGATGCAGGCGCCGCCCGCGGTGGAGCTGGAGGAGGTGACATAGGGATAGGTCCCCAGATCGACATCCAGCAAGGTTCCCTGGGCTCCCTCAAAAAGGATCCTCTTTCCTTCCTCCAGGAAGCGGTGAATGGTGAGCCCCCCATCTACCAGAAAGCCCTTCAGCCGCTCATAATAGCCCATATAATCCCGGAAGATCTCCTCCTCGTCCAATACATGGATCTTGGAGTCCGGCGGCTGCAAGGCCTTTTTCTCTCGCAGGTTGAAGGCCAGCCTCTCCCGGAAATGGCTCGGGTCGTAAAGCTCCCCGAAACGGATCCCCAGACGGGCTGCCTTGTCGGCGTAGGTCGGGCCGATCCCCCGCCCGGTGGTGCCGATCTTGTGAGCCCCGCGCCGCGCCTCGTTCTCGATGTCCATCAACTTGTGGTAGGGCATGATGAGGTGGGCATTCTTGCTGATGAAGAAATTGTCCTGGATGTCGACACCCAACCCCTTGAGCTGCTCCATCTCCGCTAACAGCTCCTTGGGATCGATCACCACCCCATTGCCCAGGAGGCAGATCTTTCCCCGATGGAGGATGCCCGAGGGGACCATGTGCATCACGAACTTATTCTTCCCCACCACCACGGTGTGGCCCGCATTGTGCCCTCCCTGATAGCGCGCCACCACGTCGAAGTGATCGCAGAGGAAGTCCACGATCTTCCCCTTCCCCTCGTCCCCCCACTGAGCCCCAACCACTACGATATTGGCCATTTACCCTTTAGCCCTCCTTAGATCTTCACCAGCTTGGCGAAGACGATATTGGGGAGATTGCGCAGGCGCTCCAGAGTCTCCGGCGGAACGGGCTGATCCACATTCACCAGGGAAAGGGCCCGCCCTCCCGCCTTCTCCCTGCTCAGCTGGATGCTGGCAATGTTCACCTGGCTTTCTCCCAGAAGGCAGCCGATCTTCCCCAGGACCCCCGGGGTGTCGATATTACAGAAGATGAGGATGTGGCCCTTGGGGATCGCCTCCAGGCGAAACTCGTTGATCCGGATCACCCGGGGCTCTCGTTTCTTGACCACGGTCCCCGCCACCTCGGACTGTCCCTTGTCGGTCTTCAGCCCCACGCAGATGATGCTGGCGAAGTCCTCATCCTCGCCCGACTTGCTCTCCACCACCCGAATCCCGCGACCCTTGGCGAAGGGCAGGGCATTGATGGTGTTCACCATCTCCTGCAGGATCGGGGAGAGGACGCCCTTCACGATGGCCACCGTGAGCGGGGCCAGGTCCATGCTGGCGATCTCCCCGCGGTAGTCAATCCGGATCTCCTCGATCCGCCCCTCGGAGAGCTGTGATTCTAAAGAGCCCAGCCTCTCCGCCAGGTCCAGGTAGGGCTGGATCTTGGAGAGCACCTCTGGCTCGATCGAGGGGGCGTTGACCGCGTTGCGGATCACCCCTCGCTTCAGATAATCGATCACCTGGCGGGCGATAGCGATGGCCACATTCTCCTGGGCCTCGGCGGTGGAGGCCCCCAGGTGGGGGGTGCAGATGAAGTTGGTCAGCTCCAGCAAGGGGCTCTCCTTCAGCGGCTCCTTCTCGAAGACATCCAGGGCCGCCCCCGCGACCTTGCCGCTCTTCAGCGCCTGATAAAGGGCCTGCTCGTTGACGATCCCCCCCCGAGCGCAGTTGATGATGCGCACCCCGTCCTTCATCCGGGAGAGGGTCCCCTCATTAATCAGGTTACGGGTCTCCTCGGTCAGAGGGGTGTGAAGGGTGATGAAATCCGATTCGGCGAAGAGGCGATCCAGGTCGGCCAGCTGCACCCCCATCTCCTGGGCCACCTCCGCGGAGATGAAGGGATCGTAGGCGATGACCTCCATCATCATCCCCTTGGCCCTCCGGGCCACCTCGGATCCAATGCGCCCCATGCCAATGATCCCTAAGGTCTTCTGATAGAGCTCCACCCCCATGAACTGGTTCTTCTCCCACTTCCCCTCCTTCATAGAGGCGGTAGCCTGAGGGATGCTGCGGGCCAGGGCAAGGAGCATGGAAATGGCGTGCTCGGCGGTGGTGATGGTATTGCCCCCCGGGGTATTCATGACCAGCACGCCCCGGGCGCTGGCGGATGCCACATCCACATTATCCACGCCGATGCCAGCCCGGCCCACCACCTTCAGATTCTTCCCCGCCTCCAGCACCGCCTCGGTCACCTTGGCGCCCGAGCGGATGATGAGGGCGTGATAATCCCCGATGATCTGCAGCAGATCCTGCGGGGGTAGAGTGTTCTTCACCTCGACCGCCAGGCCCTCGGCTTGTCTGAGGATCTCCACCCCGTTCTGGGAAAGGTTGTCGGTGACCAGAACTTTATACATCTATGCCTTTCCCTCCATCAAGATGGCCTCTGCGGCCTGCACGCCCTTCCCTAATTCCACCGGATAGCCAAGCCCGGCCAGGGTGAGCTCCAGGGCGGAAATCACGGTCACGATGTCGTAGGTATCCACATATCCCATGTGGGAGATGCGGAAGATCTTGCCCTTCAGCTGGGATTGTCCCCCGGCGATGGTGATCCCGTGCTTGGTCCGCAGGGTCTTGACAATCGCCCCGCCCTCGATCCCCGGCGGGGCCTTGATGGCCGTAACCGCCGGAGTGGGCGACTTGGAGTAGAGCTCCAGGCCCAGGGCAACCGCCCCAGCCCGGGTCGCTCGGGCCAGCCGATCGTGGCGGGCGAAGACATTGCTCAACCCCTCCTCCTTGATCAGGGCCAGGGTTTCCCGCAAGGCCATCAGCAAGGAGACCGCAGGGGTCCAGGCATTCTGGTTCTTCTCGATATTCTTCTTCTCCCGGGCGAAGTCGAAGTAGAACTTGGGCAGCTTCGATTGGGCCACCATCGCCCAGGCCTTTTCGCTCACGCTGCAGAAGGCGAGGCCCGGAGGGAGCATGAGGCCCTTCTGCGATCCCGCCGCCGCCACATCAATTTTCCAGGCATCCACCGGGACATCGGTCACCCCCAGGCTGGTCACCACATCGGCGATGAGCAGGGCCGGCGTCTGGGAGACGATCTCAGCGATCGCCTGCAAATCGTTCAGGGTGCCGGTAGAGGTCTCGCTGTGGGTGACGAGGACCGCCTTGATGGATGGGTCTTTTTTGAGGGCCGCCTCGATCAGGCCCGGATCCACTGAAGTCCCCCATTCCACATCGAGGGCCTCGAAGTTCACCCCATAAGCCTGACAGATCTCTCCCCACCGCTCCCCGAATTTTCCACCCCGCACGACCAGGGCCTTGTCTCCGGCGGAGAGGGTATTCACCACCGCTCCCTCCATCCCGCCGGTGCCGGAAGAGGCAAAGACCAGCACCTCGGTCGAGGTCTGAAAGAGGAATTTCAGGCCTTGGCGCACCTCGGAGAAGATCTGCTCATACTCCGGGGCGCGATGGTGGAGGATGGGCTTGCTCATCGCCAGCAAGGCCTCCACCGGAATGGGCGTGGGACCGGGAGCCATCAGGTATCTCTTCATCATCGGACGATCCACCCTTCGTACAGGAATTGATTGGCTTGAATCAGCCAATTTGCGTAATATGCCAGATTCCACCTGGAAAATGGCCGAGAGACTATAGCCAAAACCCCCATCCTTGTCAAGACAAATCCTCCCGGGCCTTGGCCTGGCTTTGGCGGGCCCTTTCCCTTCACCCATCCAGGGAATTCCCAGGATCAGAAAGAGGCCCCCAGGCCCAGCATCATCTGGGTCTCCCCTCCGCGCTGAAGACCCCGGGCCAGGATGAGACGCAGCTGGAGGGGGATCGCATAGGCGACCTCTAAGTTCAGCCTTCCCTCCACCCCTACCCCCACCTTGAAGTCATCGAAGTCCCCCCGGTGATCCCAAGCGTTCCCGCAATCCACGAATCCCGCCCCATGGAGGCGCTGCAGGAAGAAGGGCCAGGTGCCCCGACCCCGCTCGATGTTCCAGATGGGAAACCGATACTCCAGGCTTCCCGCCGCCATCCTCTGCCCGCGAAACTCCCGCTCCGGATAGCCCCGAAGAAAGATCTCCTGGTCCTCGATCTGCAACGGGCCCACTCCTCCGGTCAGGCCCCCCATTTGGAAGGCCCGCTGGCGGAGAAGGTCGCCCTTCGCATATCCTCCCAGGAGCCTCAGGGCCAGGACCTGGTGGCGGAAGGGTATATTGACATACTCCCGCCAATCTCCCAGGTAGCGGTCGAGGTTGAAATCGCTGCCCAGCCGGTCATCCATCCGCTCGTAGGAGAGGCTGATCGTCCTACCCTCCTCCGGGCTAATGGAGAACCCATACCGCTGGGCATTGGAGTAGAGCCAGCGCAGATGGAGGCCAGCGAGATCTCCCTCCTCGGGCCTTTTCGTCCAGGAGGGGACCTGCGAGAGGCGATCCAGCTCCTGGCGGCGATATCCGAAAAAGAGGACCTGGCCTGAGGCGATAAAATAGAGGGGGATGCCCACCTCCGCACTGAGGGTGCGCTGCCGTTCCCAATAGTCCCGTCCCTCATCCTCCTCCTCATCGCGCCGCAACAGATCGCTGTAGAGGGCCGCACGGTCAGAAACCCCCAACTTCAGGGTGGGATAGAACTGGTCGTTGGTGTACTGGAGGTCATAGGCCCAGCGGTGACTCCTGGCCCCGTAGTAGGCCTGCAGCAAATACTGGTGCTGGGCCAGGGTATCCGCCCCCAAGGTCAGGCCCCCCACTTGTAGCCCCCGCTCGTCCTGGCCAAACCAGGGGACCCAGAAGCGGGGCCAGAGCGTGGGAAGGGGATTATAGGAATGGGAGCGCACGGAAGGGGGCGAGGGGGAAGGACCGGCGGGCTCTGGCGCGGGCAAATCCTGGGCCACCCGGACCCCGGACTCGACCCTCCGCCACTGCTCCGGCGCGACCTCCATGGTATAAAGATCGAATCCCTTCGCGGAATAGCCGATGAAGGCCAGCTGCCGCCCATCCGCCGAGCAGTCAGGATAGAATGCCCCTCCCAGGACATTGCTCACCTGGTACAGGCAGCCCTCCTCCAGGGAGAAGGCGTACAGGTTATAGACCCCAGTCCGATCAGAAGAGAAGAAGAGGTAGCGCCCATCCGGGGACCAGCTCGGTCCCGTATCCAGCGATCGATCCTGGGTGAGGCGTGCGATCTCCTCGCCCCGCTGATCCAGGAGAAGGATATCCTGAGGTCCGCCCTCCCTCCTCATGGAGACCGCGATCCTTTTCCCATCCGGGGACCACCGGGGCTTGGAATACTGGATCCGCTCCTGATTGTGGGTGAGGGTGGTGATCTGGCGCGTAGCAAGATTTAGGGTCGCCAGGTCATTCGTACCCAGGTGATTGATGACGAAGAGCACCTGGCCTCCATCCGGGGAGATATCCGGATCGCGGGCCCGCAGGCCCCGGGTGAGTCGGATCGTCTTCTCTCGCTCCAGGTCGTGGAGATAGAGGTCCTGGTAGCTGGAGAAGCTCCAGTAGAGCTCATATTGGGAGAAGGCGATCTTCTTGCCATCTGGAGCCCAGGAGATCCCCTCCCCCCAGTTTCGGCGGCAGAGGGCCCGATCTCCCCGGCCACCGGCCTGGATCAGGCGGAGCGAAGGATATTCATCCTGGTTATACTCGGAATAGGCGATGCTCTGGCCGTCCGGAGAGAGGGCCGGCTCGCTGATCAGGTATCCGCGGAGGGTCAGCCGCCTCGTGGGGGAAAGGCCCGCGGCTCGGACCTCCTCCATTTGGGCCACATACTTTTTCCGCAGCTCCGATTGCCACTCGGCCCACAGGGCCTGGTAATCTCTCCCCAGGACCTGCTTGGCAGACCGGTTCACCAGGAAGGGGACCAGACGACTGCCATAGTTGTGGGCGATCTCGCTCAACTTCTCCTCCCCGTAACGCTCCGCCAGATATTGATGGAACATCACCCCGTACAGATAAGGGACCATCCCTCCTGGCCAGGAGACTAAAGAGGAGGAGGCCTGATCCAGGGAGTTCAATCGCCCTTCCAGGGCGGCCATCCGGAGGATCATCTCGAAGAGGTTGCTCCTGCCGCGGCCTCCGCTGGTCTGCTTCGTCTCCTGATAGGTGGGAACCCCCTCGATGATCCAGAGGGGCTGCCACAGATTAGGAAAGTAGAGGCGGCCGAAGATGTATTGCAGGGCCTTCGGGGCCCCCTCTACTATGTCCAGGTGCAGGATGTGGGCGTACTCGTGGGTGATCACCAGCCGCAGCCAGTCGTCCTGGTTCTCCAGGCCGGAGAGCTCCCCCCCCGAGGGGGCGGAGGCAGTGATGAGTATGGCATTATAGGGGAAGGGGGTGGAGAAGCCGTTCGATTCATCATAGCGATCGATCAGGACCAGCTGGGTGCTGCCTCGCGGCTCCCAACGCAGGTCGGAGGTGAGTCGCGCATGCACCTCCTCTGCGATCTCGGCCGCACGGGCCGCCAGGGCCTCTTCTCCCTGATGATAGTGGATGGCAAAATGGGGGGTCTTGAAGGTGCGCCAACGCAGTAGGGGATCCGGCTTGCCGACCGGGAAAAGGCTGGGAGGGGCACATCCTGAAAGGATGAAGACCAAGAAAAGGGGGATCAGCAGGAGCCACTTATCCCGTTGGAGGGGCAGAGATGCCTGAGGCCTTCCCTTCATCGGTCATCTCTCAGGCTTATAGATGCGGACCCAGATCGCCCTCCATCCCGGCCTCTTCGATCCCTCCGCACCGGCAACCTCTCCCGGGGCCAATACAAAGGAGACCCCTTGCTGGGGATAGCTCAATATCGGTGGGCGATAGGGAATATGGCCATAGGTCTCCTGGATCTTCTCGACAAAGTCACCTTCCGCAACTCCTGAGGCAGTCCTCCAATTCCGGCGCAGAAGGATCGAGGCGACCTTGCCGGTCTTCACTTCAATCATGATCTCGGCGAAATCATAATCGTAGTACCGCCAGGCCTTCTCCTCTTGCTGCTTCGGCGGCTTTCCCAGGCGGCGCACCACCTCCTCCCCTGAATCCCCCAGGGAGAGACCCCCTGCCCAGCCTTTTCCTTCCTGCAGGAGGAAGGGTGCGTCCTTGCCCCGATGGCAGCCAATGAGCAGACAGGCGAGGCCAAGGAAGAGGCACAGATGGCGCTTGACAAACCCCGATCTAAAAAGGAGGGGACGCCTTGCCGACAGCGGATCCGCGGTAATCAATCCCCTCCTTCGTGCTCCTTCTCGATCTCCACTCCCCCCATCTCCTCCCCCAGGGCCACCTCGGCGATCGGGTCGAATTCCAACACCCCCTCCTCCACCACACCCGCCGGTCCCACCTCAATCTCCGGCTGAAATCCCTCCACTACCCCCTCAGCCTCATATCCCTCGACGGCCCCCTTCTCCTCCTCTGGGGCCAGGTGCTCTTCCAACATTAGCTCTTCCGGCGGGATATGACGGAACCATGCCGCTCTCGTCTCCTGCGCGGCTTGCTTGCTCTGACTTCCCGCCCATTCTGCCGGGGGCGATTGGAAGTTGATCCTCCCTGCGAAAACCTCATCCAGGGCAATGCTGGTGGGCTTCAGGGCCCTGCTGTTCACCAGTGGGCGGGCTCCGCGGTTGATCTGTTTGCTTCTTTTCGCCGCAATGATGACCAGGCGGTATTTGCTATCGATACCCTTGGGCAAATCGTCCAGTATGTGAAACATCATTTCCTCCTCCACTCCTCCTCCAAGAGGTCCTTCAAAAAACCAGTATCGGCGCGATAGGTCTTGCAACGCTCCGCGAGGATGATCGACCTGAGCGCACTGATGGCGGTCTCCAACTCGTCATTGATGATCAAATATTGATATTTGCTATACTCCTTCATCTCGGCCATGGCCTTGTGCAGGCGCCGTTGAATCTCCTCCTCAGGATCGGCCTTCCTCAGCCTGAGCCTCTGCTCCAGCTTCTCCATGGTGGGGGGAAGGACAAACACGAAGATCCCAGTAGGGAATTTCTCCCGCAGTTGGGTGGCCCCCTGCACATCGATGTCCAAGATCACATCGTTGCCCCCCTGAAAGTGGCTCTCTAATTGGAGGCGAGAGGTCCCATATAGGTACCCATGGACCCTGGCCCACTCTGCGAACTCTCCCCCTTCGATCTTCTTGGCGAACTCCTCCTCCGAGAGAAAGAAATAGTCCCTTCCCTCTTTCTCCTCCGGACGGGGCGACCGGGTAGTAAAAGAGACCAAGTGCACCATATCGGAGATCGAGGTCACCGCCCCCCGGCAGAGCGAGGTCTTCCCCGCCCCGGAAGGGGCGGAAACCACCACCAGAAGCCTATTTTTGATCATCTCTTGTAGAGGCGCAAAAGCCGATCCACCTGAAAAAGGCTGGGCCGAGCGATCCCTGTTAGTTTTTGCCCTCGTCTCCTGCCAGGCGCTGCACAATGGTCTCCGTCTGCACGGCGGAGAGGATGACATGATCGGAGTCCATAATGATGATGGAGCGGGTCCTCCGGCCATTGGTGGCATCGACCAATTTCTTATCTTGCTTGGCCTCGTCCTTTAGCCTCTTGATCGGGGCCGAGCCCGCATTGACGATGGCCACGATCCGGCTGGAGGGCACCGTATTGCCGAATCCGACATTGACTAATTTTTCCAAACTAAACACCTCCTGGGGAAAATGTCTGCGTCCCCCTGCGATCGACTATTCCACATTTTGCACCTGCTCGCGCAACTTCTCCAACTCCATCTTCATGCCGATGATTTGATGGGAGATGGGGGCATCCGAGGCCTTGGCGGAGATGGTGTTAGCCTCGCGATGCATCTCTTGTAGCAAGAAATCGAAGGGGCGGCCGGAAGGGGAATCCTGAATTAGAAGGCCCTGGGCTTGCTGAAGGTGGCTTTGCAGACGGGCCACCTCTTCCGCAATATCCCACCTCTCCGCCCAGAGGGCCAACTCCTGCTCCAGTCGGCCTTGGTCAATCTCTTGCCCTTGCATAATCTCCACTATCCGCTCGCCAATCCTCCCTTGGTGCTCTCTCCTGGCCTCCGGCCATCGGGAAGCGATGGTATTCAGGAGGCGTTGGGCCTCCAGGAGACCCGCTTGGATCTGGGCCTCTAAGGCCAACCCCTCTTTTCGTCGCATGCCTTCAAGGCCCTCCAGTGCCTGACTGATGGCCTTCTGCGCATCTTCCCAGTACACCTCCGTAATCCGGTGTTCCTCGGAGGAGAAAATCTCCCTCATCTCCCCCACCAGCCGGAGGTCTACTCGCCCGGAGAGGCCCAGGCGTTTCTTCAGCAACTTGAGGGACTGCACATATTGCTCGGCCAGGTCCCAGTCCAGGCCCAGTCCTCCTTGCCTCTCCCCCTTGTTTCTCTCGGCCAGGTAAAAGTCGAAGTGGCCCCGCTTGAACCTGCCAGAGATCTCCTTCTGGATCCGAGATTCGTGGGCAATCCAACCCCGAGGCAGGCGGGCCTTCACCTCCAAAAATCGGTGATTGGTCGAAGAGACCTCCACAAAATATGTTCCCGTGGGTCCGGCATGCTCCCCCCGACCATATCCCGTCATGCTCCTGATCATCGGCCTTAAGGGAGTTGAAAGACCAGCTGGCCTTCCCCTACCACTTCCCCTCCAATCCTCGCCTCTCCTTGAAATTCGAAGAATCGACCAAACTGATGGAGCAACTTCATCCTAAGCCATAGCTCCTCACCCACCTCAGGTTCTCGGACGATCCGCATCCCCTTGATGGCCGCGTAGAAACCGGAGGGGGGCACCTTCTCCTGGGAGGCCGAGGCGGCCACTATCGAGGCGGCCTGCGCCATGGCCTCCGCAATGAGAGACAGGGGAAAGAGCCCGGGAGGGCCAATCTGGCCCGCGAACTCCTCTCCCGCGCTCACCCGTTTCAGGGCAAGGATCTCCTTGCCCGGCTCCAACTCGATGACCCTATCTACCAAGAGGAAGGGGTAACGATGGGGAAGAAGGCGGGGGAAGGAGCCGTCATGGGTCATGGGCTAAGGACCTACTTGGCTCTGTGCTTCTCCACATAGCTGCAAAGGGCCTCCACCGAGGCGAAGGCCTCCTTTCCCACATCTTCATCCGGAATGGAGATGCCAAATTCCTGCTCCAATCCCACAACCAGCTCCAGGGCATCGATGGAATCCAGGCCCAGACCTTCCCCAAACAGGGGAGCCTGATCCTCGATGTCCGCCGGGGAGATCTCCAGTCTCAGCCGCCGAATAATAAGGTCTTTGATCTGCTCCTTCAGGGTCCGATCGTCTCCCATGCTCCCGAAACGCTCCCTCCTTTATCGCCGAACCCACCCCGCATCTTTTGGGATTTGCGAGGCAGGAAAAATGCCGCCCGATCCCCCCACTGCGGATCACATTACCATTCCGCCATCCACCGAAAGAATCTGCCCGGTCAGGTAGTCGGCTGCCGGAGAGGCCAAAAAGACCGCCGCCGCCGCCACCTCCTCCGGAAGGCCAAACCGGCCCAGGGGAATCATCCCTAAGAATTCCTGCCGGATCTCCTCTGACAATTGACCGGTCAACTCCGTCTCGATGATTCCAGGGGAGACGGCATTCACGGTGATCCCAAACCGGGACAACTCCCGGGCCAGGGACTTGGTGAAGCTCACCACACCCCCCTTGGAGGCGGAGTAATTCACCTGTCCCGCCCGGCCAGAAAGGGCGCTGGGGGATGCGAGATTAATGATCTTGCCCGATCTCTGGCCGATCATCATGCGGCAGGCCGCCTTGGAGCAGAGAAAGACCCCCTTGAGGTTCGTGGCCAGGACCTCGTCCCAATCCCCTTCGCCCATGAGCATCAGGAATTTGTCCCGGACCACCCCCGCGTTGTTCACCAGGATGTCCAGGCGACCGAAGGCTCCCTGCAAGGCTTGGAAGATCTTGCTCACCTGCTCGGCCGAGGAGACATCGCCCTCTAGGAGGATCCCCTCTGACCCGAGCGCCTTCACTTCGGCCAGGACCTGCTCTGCCGCCTCCCGGCTTTTTCGACAATTGACGGCCACCTTTGCGCCCTGCGAGGCCAGAGCGCGGCAGATCGCGGCGCCGATGCCCCTTGAACCGCCCGTGACCAAAGCGGCCTTGCCCTCAAACAGTCTCTCCAACTCTCCCACCCTCGAAGATCCGCTCCAGCAGGACCGGATCGTCCGTCGCCAGGACCTTCACCTTCCGGTCGATCCAACGGGTGAGGCGAGAGAGCATCTGCCCCGGTCCCACCTCAATAAAGGTATCCACCCCTTCGCGCACCAGGCGTTCGATGCAATCCTTCCAGCGGATTTGGCTGTGCAGCTGCCGTGAAAGGAGGTCGCGGGCCTCCTCTCTGTCCCGCACATATTCCGCATCCACATAGGAGAGGACCGGGAGGCGGGGATCCTGGAGGTCAACCCCCCGCAAAAAAATCGCAAACCGCTGCGCGGAGTCCTGCATCAAAGGAGAATGATAGGCAGCCTCCACCTCGATCTCCTTCGCCTCCAGGGCTCCCCGGGCAAGGGCCAGGGAGCATGCCGCCTCCACTGCCTTCGCATCTCCTGAGATCACCACTTGCCGGGAGGCATTCAGGTTGGCCACCACTGCATGCCCATGTCCCTGCACCTCCTGGCAGATCTGGAAAACCTCGTCCTCCAGGAGCCCGATGACGGCGGCCATTTTGCCCGGGCGGGAAGCAGAGGCTTCCTCCATCAGGCGACCCGCCTCTTGAATCATGGCCAGCCCCGCAGAGAAATCGAAGACCTGCGCCGCCATCAGGGCGGAATAGAATCCCAGGCTGTAGCCGGTCACCGCCTGGGGGATGAGCCCCTGATCCTTCCAGAGCGACCAGAAGATCGCATTGGCGACAAAGGTGGCCACCTGGGAAGGGGTATCCTGAAAAAGGAGGTCGCGGGGACCCTCCCGGATCAGTTGGCCCACATCAAATGGCACCAAGTCCTTGGCCTCATCGAGGAGGCGAGCAGTTTGAGGGGATCGCTTCAGAATCGCCCCTGCCATCCCCACATACTGTGAGCCCTGTCCGGGAAAAAGAAAGGCTTGCCTCGGCAATGAATTTCCTCTAAGGACAAATCTCAATAGCAGAAATGAGATGAAATTGCAAGACAAATCGTCATTATGATCTTGGACCGGGGAGAGCCAGCCCAAAAGGGGGGCACAGCAGCGATCAGATCGGAATGGTTGACTCCAGTTCCCTTCCCGCTCCCAAAGAGACCCCGCCGGGGAGGCATCCTCCGAGGGCAAGGGCACTGCCTTAGGGGAGCCCTGGTATTTAACCCCTACACCGGCGGGCCTGGAGCAGATCCACAAAGGCCTCCAGTCGGGTGTTGACCCCCGCCTCCCCCGTGTGTTCATCGAAGATGAGGGTCAGGATGGGAAAGGAGAGATCGCGGCTCACACGCGTGAGGATGCCCTGGGCCACGATCTCCGGCATGCAGGTAAAAGGCATCACATGGACCACCCCGTCGTATCCTTTGCGGGCAAAGTCGATCGCCCCTCCCACAGAGATGAGGCTCTCTCCTCCGGCCGAATGATCCAGATAGCCTCGGGCCAGCCTCGCTGCCCTCCGGGTGCGGCTCCGCTTCCAGGGTTCGAAGTGAAAGCGCTCGTTGAGCCATTCGGAGAGCCATATCCCCCTTTCCACATAGGCGCCCATCTCCCCCAATTTCCTCTCCACCTCAAAATTCGCATTCGGCTCTTCCACCATGAACAGCTCCCCCACGATGCCGATCTTCACCACGGGCAGGCCGGGAGAAACCGCGGGAACGGAGGAAAGCAGCCGTCGAATCTGCTTCCTCGCCCGCTTTAGCTCTCGCAAATTAGAGGTCCCATCGATCAGGGCCAGTGCCTGCTGGTAGGCCCTGGAGGAAGCGCCCTTCTCCTGCTCCCGGGGCCGGACCCGGTGGCATAGCCTCCGGGCCTCATCTGCCGCAGACAGCCTCTTCATCATGAAGTAAAAGATGCGAAAGCCCTCCCAGCGAGAGTTGATCCCGGTGATCTCGCGGATGGTGGCGATGGTGGAGGACATCCGGTCGGGGTCGTCGGTGGTGCCCATGGCGAATTGATACCCCAGGTCTTTGAGTATCTCCTCTTGCAGGCAGCTGTAGTAGCCGAAGCGGCACGGCCCGCACCCCCCATAGGTGAGGATGGTATTGGCCCCCATCTCCAGGGCCTCTATCATATTCCCCATATTGAGCTTGAAGGGAAGGCAGGCGAACTCGGGCGACACCCGGCTCCCCAGCTTGAGAGAGCGGGCGTTGGGTCGCGGAGGGACGATGACCTCAACCCCTTTCCTCTCCAACACGCGGGCGTAGGCGAGGTCAATGCGCCCCATGTGGGGAACCGTAATCTTCAAGGAGGGAGGACGCGCCATGGGATTAAGAGAGCACCCTGTTTGCGGGGCTACTTGCCACCTGCCTCCCTGCTCTTTCCCTTGACCATGTCCAGGAAGGCCTCCAGCCGGGTTTGCAGCCCAGTTTGGGAGGTATGTTCATCGAAGATCAAGGAGAGATAAGGAAGGCGATAAGAGGCCCTGATCCGCCGATCGAGCAAGTCCTTGCTGAAGGAGTCGGGGCCACATCCGAAAGAGCTGAGGAAGATCATCCCCTGAATCCGGCCCAAGCTCAGGAAGTTGAGGGCCGCCCCCACAATGTGCCGGGTCAGACTCCAATAGATCTTCTTGCGCAGCAGCGCATTCTTCTCCTCTACCTGCTCCTGGCTCACCATCTCCGGGGTCAGCAGGTCGAACCCCCAGCCCCGAACCTGGTCCAGCAGATTGAAATTGAGGTACTCATCATAGAGGTTGTAAGGGTGGCCCACCACCGCAATGTGCGGGCGGCCGGTTTGAGCGGCCCTCCCCACCTCCTCCTCCTCCTGCCTCCTCCGCGAATCCACCGCCTCCATGGCCGACACCGGGGGCCATCCCTTCCGCAGAAGCCCTTCGAACCTCCCCTGGACTTCGAGCGCCTCATCGAGGGCGGCCTTGATCGTCCTGGCCTCGGCCCCCAGGGCTACCCCCGCCTCCCGGAGTCCTTCCCGGATCCCTTTTCCGGGGACCTTGGCATTGAAACAGGGGGCGAGCAGCGGAGGAAGGCTGTCCAAGCTCGCCTTGACAAAGTCGGGCAGGCCCAGAAATTTGGGGCACAAATAGGTATCCGAGGAGAAGCTGACCAGGCGCGGGAGGAACAGGAAATCCACCTTTCCCTTCAGGGCCTCCACATGCCCCAGATGCAACTTCATCGGCAGGCATAAGTCTCCTACCCCCAACCGCACGCCCCTCTCTAAGATCTCCCGCTGGGTCGGGGGAGACAGGACGACCTCCGCCCCCACACCCTGGAAGAAGGATCTCCAGAGGGGGAAATAGTGATAGAAGAGAAGTGACCGGGTGATGCCGACGCGAGCGCCCATACCTGAAAGCAGCCCTCAAGCCCAAAAAAAACCTTGCAAGGGGAAGCGGATGATATTACTATCCGAAATCATTGTGAACGATGGGGATCAATGGCCTATGATCACTGGATTCAACACCGATGTAGGTTATAACAAAAAGGTCTACCATGTCCAGACCGAAGACGTGGCCGGGGACAATCCCTATGTCCTCACCCTGCTTTATCAGGGAGGGGCCATCATCGCCCGCGTCAAGACCAATTACGGCCCCCTCTCTCCGCAAAAGCTCAGCGAGCGCCAGATCCTCGAACTCATGGAAAGGCAGCACAAGAAGATGATCCTCGATCTGCGTTCGGGAAAGTTCGCGGCGGTAACCGGGGTCGAGCCGGAGCGAACCTTTGCGGCGGATATCCTCTCTTCCGAAAAGACCTTTGACCAGCTCATCCTGGACTACCTGGCGGGCCAAGATCCTTCCTCCGAGAAGAAATAGGAAAAGCAGAGAGGGCCCCCCGGCAACCGGGGCCTTGAGCTTCGTTCCCCAGCCCTTGTTCTAACCCCTCGCCCTCAACACCTCCTGGGCGGCGATCCTTCCCGAAACGGTCACCGAAGCAATCCCCCCACCGGGAAAAGTCCAATGACCTGCCAGATAGAGGTTCTCGATGGGGGTCCGGGGCGAGAGGCGCCGCGGGCCCACTTGATTCGGGCTCTGCTCCCACCCATAGGCGGCACCCTCGAAGTTCGCCGTGTACCGTTCGAGGGTCAGGGGGGTGGAGATCTCCCGCACCAGGATGTGCCGGGAAAGGCCAGGGATCACTTTCTCCGTAACCCGGATCAGGTGGTTGGCCACCTCCTTCTTGATGCTGGTCCAATGCGCCCCCCAATGATAGGGAACCAGGAGGCTGAGGGTGAGGATATGCCTCCCGCGGGGCGCCAGCTGCGGATCGACTAGGGTGGGAATCACCATCCCGATAGAGATGGCTTCTTCGCTCAATTTGCCGGCCGTCTGGGCGGCAAAAATGGACTCGACCTCAAAGGTGGAAAAATAATCGATATGATGGCACAGGCCCATCTCCTCCAGGGGCAGATCGAGGCCCAAGAAGACCATGAAATAGGAGAGAGAGGGTGTCATCGCCTCGATCCTTCGCCGGAGGGACGACCCCACTCCGTCCTCTGGCAACAGACGAAAAGAGGTCTGACGGGCATCGATCGCCGAGACCACAGCCCCGGCCCCGATCTCTTGCCCATCTTCCAGCCTCACCCCGGTGGCCCGGTGGTCCTGAAGCAAGATCTCCCTCACCCGCCGCGACAAGAGGAGATGACCACCCCACCTCTGCAGGCCGCGGCAGAGGACATCAGCCAGACGCTGCACTCCTCCCTTCGCCTGAAAGGACCCGTCCTGCAAATAACCGAGGAGCATGCTCCCCATGCTGATCACGGAGGCCCTGGCCGGGGAGACCCCCATATACATGCATTGGCCAGAAATCAGCCCCTTGAGGCGCTCGTCGCGCAGATATTGGTCCAGCAACTGCCTCAGGGTGAGCAAACGGTACCGGGTGAAGTAGGGATACCTGGTGGCAAAGCCCTTCAGGGAGTCGGAATCGAAGAGCAGCGGCATCGCCTTCAACTCGGAGAAAACCCCCTCCAGGGCGCCAAAGACCTCCGCGATCCCCTTCCCCTCCAGGGGAAAGGCCCGTCTCAGTCGGGCCAAGTAATCATCATATCGGGCGGGAAGGGAAAAGTGAAGGTCGGGAAAGAGGAGTTCCTTGATGGGGTCTAAGGGGATGAATTCGATCTCGGAGTCGAGATCCAGGCCTGCCAAAAGGTCACCAATCCAGCCGGATCGGTTGCAGCTGGAGAGGGAGTTAATCGCCACATCGAAGGTGAAGCCGTCTCGTCGGAAAGAAGTACAATATCCACCGGGGCGACGGTGCTGCTCCACCACCAAAACCCGCATCCCCTCCTTCGCCAGTACCGCAGCGCACGAGAGACCGCCTATCCCGGCCCCGATGACCACGACATCATAGGAGGGGGCCAGCAGGGGGATCCCCCGTCCTCCCGGCCCTTCCTTCATCCCCTTCCTCCCCTCACTCCGCCTCAGACTTGGACTCTTCGCAGCAGGATTGAGATGTGGCTCCCCCCATTGGAGGAACCATTAATCAAGACATTCTCCAGATCGCCCGACCGACCGACATTGGGAATCCAGTCCAGATCGCAGGCTGGATCGGCCACCTGATAATGAATGGTGGGAGGTATCCATTGATGAGCCAAGGAGAGGGCAGAGGCCACTATCCTCAAGCCTCCACAGGAATTGAATTCCCCCAACATCGATTTGATGGCGCTGACCGGAATCCCCGAGGACTCCTCACCCCGAATTCTCTTGATGGCCCGGGACTCCATCAGGTCCAAGCCCTGCGAGGAATTGGCGCAGGCGTTGATCGATTGCACCTCGCCTGCCTTGAGCCCTCCTGCCTTCAAGGCCAAACCCATCGCCCTGGCCAATCCTTCTCCTTCCTCCTCGTAATCGCTCACCCGGCACGGGCTCCCGCTCATTCCCCACCCGGCCACCTCCGCATAGATGGAGGCCCCTCGGGAAAGGGCATGGGACAACTCCTCCAAGACCACGACCCCGGCCCCCTCTCCCAAGATGATCCCATTGCGCCGCAGGTCGAAGGGGCAGCAGATCTCCTCTCCTCCCCGGCGATGCGGCGACAGCGCCCCCATCTTCCAATAGGAGAAGTGCAGGATCTGGCTTAGCTCATCCACGGCTCCCCCCAGGAGGAGGTCGGCCTTGCCGTGTCGGATCAGATCGCAGGCAAAGACAATGGCATTCTCCCCGGAGACCTCCTTGTGGGAGAGGGTGGCATTGGGGCCCTTGAATCCCATTTCGATGGCCACCTGGCTGGCCGGCGCATTGGGGACCGTGTTGGGAAAGAGCATGGGATTGGCCCCGGATGGTCCCATATCCAGCAGACCTCGAAAAAAGGCCTCGGTGCTGACCAGGCCGGAAAAGCCGCTTCCCAGGATGACGCCCACCTCGCCCGCTCCGTCAAAGGAGCGGGGAAAATGCGCGTCTTCGAAGGCCAGGCGGGCAGCCGCCACCGCCATCTGGCTCACCCGATCCAGCCTCCGCACCTTGGCGGCCGCCAGGAAGTCCTTGGGCTCAAAACCCCGCACCTCCCCGCCCAAACGGGAACCCGTCAAGGAGGGGTCGAAGTGGGAGATCTCCTGCAGCCCAGACCTCCCCTGTCGCAGGGACTCCCAGAAGGCCTCCTTTCCCAATCCCAAGGAGCTGATGATTCCCAGTCCGGTGATGACGACCCTTCGCTGATTGGGCTCCGAAGCGGCCATTATTCCCCCTTCTCAATTAGGGATGGGCGGAATTCTCTTATCACGAGGGCCGTATTGTTCCCCCCGAAGGCGAAGGAGTTAGAGAGCGCCACCTTGATCTTTTGCCTCCTCGATTGGTTGGGAACATAGTCGAGGTCACATTGGGGATCTCGATGCTCGTAGTGGATGGTGGGGGGCGCAGTTTGGTAATGGATCGCCAGGGCCGTCGCTGCCGCCTCGATGCCCCCCGCAGCCCCCAGGCAATGTCCCACCATGGACTTAGTCGAGCTGACCGGCAGATGGTAGGCCCGTTCCCCGAAGACCGTCTTAATGGCCAGGGTCTCGACCAGATCGTTGTATTGGGTGCCGGTGCCGTGGGCGTTCACATAATCCACGGCCTCGGGAGAAAGGCCCGCGTCCGCCAGGGCCGAGGCCATCGCCCGCACCGCCCCTTCTCCCTTCGAATCAGGAGCGGTCATGTGATGGGCATCGCAACTGATGCCATATCCTGCGAATTCCCCATAGATCCTGGCCTTACGGGCCAGGGCATGCTCCGCCTCCTCCAGGACCAATAAGGCCGCACCCTCCCCCAGGGAGATGCCCTTCCGCTGCGCATCGAAAGGGCGGCAGGGGCCCTCATCCAGGGCCCGCAGCGAGTTGAAGCCGGCGAAGGTGAGCTGGCACATGGCATCGCTTCCCCCTGCCAGCATGAAGTCGGCCTGACCATAACGGATCAGGTCCGCCGCATAGCCAATGGAGGTGGCACTGGAGGAACAGGCGGTGACCACCGTGGACCGCGGCCCCCTCAGGCCGTATTCCAGACAGATCCAGTCCGTGACCATGTTCGGAGGGGTGGGAAAGACCTGGAGCGGGTGCGCGAAGGATGCGCCCTTCCGATAGTAGTCTTCATAAAAGGATTCTGCAGTGCCGATCCCGCCGGCTCCCCCTCCGACGATGATCCCGAACCTCTCCCGATCCATCCTCTCCCAGGAGATCCCCGAATCCTGGAGGGCCTCCCGGGCGGCGACGAATCCCATCTGGTCGCACCGGGACATCCGCCTCAGGCTCTTGGCCGGCAGGTACCTTCCTGCCTCCAGGTCCCTGACCTGGGCCCCCAATTGGCTGCGATACCCGGAGACCTCAAAGAGGGTCAGGCGCTCGATGCCGCAACGCCCCTGGAGGATTCCCTTCCAGAAGGCAGCGGTAGTATTCCCCAGCGCCGAGACCACGCCGATCCCGGTAATCACCACCCTGCGCCGGGCACCCCTCGCGTTGTCGCTCATAGACTTTTGTCTTCCTCGTTCTCTTTTAGCGGGATGGGGAGCCGAAGGCCCTAAAAATAACCCCCGTCCCGGCAGGCCCGGCGAAACGCCCAGTTCATCGGCCCGAAGACCTGTACCCGCCTTCCCGGGGGCAGCAGGAGCCGCCGGATCATGGAGGGATAGGAATAGATCTCGTGATAGGCCCGATATAACCCTTCCTGCAGACTTTCCGGGGACATCTGCCGGGGATGGAAGACCACATGGGAGAGATCGTATCTGGACCAGTCCCGGTCGAAGATCCTCCCTTGCTCCTCCAATTTGCGGTAGAGGCGCGTCCCGGGAAAGGGGGTGCGGACAAAGAAGTGGGCCCCATCGAGCTTGGTCTTCTTCACGAACTCGACGAGGCGATCAAAGACGGAGGCCTGATCCTCATCATAACCCACCACGAAGGAGCCTTCAATCCCGATGCCCACATCGTGAAGCCTCCTCACCGCCTCCTCGTACTCCCCCACCTTGTTGACGCTCTTGCCGATCTCTTTGAGGTTGGCCTCCGAGAGGGACTCGAAGCCGATGAAGAGACCACAGCAGCCCGATTGAGCACAAAGGGCGAGGAGCTCGGGGTCTCGGGCCAGGTTGAGGGTGGCATGGCTGAGCCAGCGCTTTCCATAGGGGATGAGCCTCTGGAAGAGATCCCGCGCGTAATTCCTGTTTCCCACGATATTGTCATCCACGAAGACCAGGTAGTTCAGCGCCCCCTCCAGGGCTTGGATCTCCGCCTCCACCTCTTCCAGGGGCCGGCTCCGATAGGTATTTCCGTAGAAGGCCGTCACCGCGCAGAACTCACAGTTGAAAGGACACCCGCGGGTGGTCTGCAGGGTATTGGTGAAGAAGTAGGGCTTGTCCTTGATCAGCTCCCGGCGGGGGAAAGGCCATCCCCAGCGATCCGGACGGGAGGTGGTCCGATACTCTCTCTGGAGCCTCCCCTCTTGAACATCAGAAAGCAGCTTCCCCCAATAGCCCTCCGCCTCTCCGATCCCCACCGCATCTGCATGCTGCAAGGCCTCCTGGGGCATATAGGTGGGGTGATAGCCCCCCAGGACCACCTGGGAGCCCACCTCCCGGAATCGATCGGCCAGCTCGTAGGCGCGGGGGGCCAGCGGGGTCATGGCCGAGATGGCCACCAGGTCCGGGGGGGCGTCGAAGCCGATCTCCTCTACATTCTCGTCCGAGATGGAGACCTCCCACTCCGGCGGGGTCAAGGCGGCCAGGGTGGTCAGGGAGAGGATGGGGAATTGGAAGAACATGGATCCCCAGAAGCTCTTGGCCGGCCAGCGAGGGGAGAGGATTTGGAGTCTCATCCCTTCCCCTTCCCCTCTTCCACCATCTCGTCCAGGGTGACGAACCGGTAACCCTGGGCGCACAGTCCCTCGATGATCTTGGAGAGGGCCCGGGCCATCTCCTCGCAATTCCACTCGGTGCCCGTCCTCCACCCATCGTGGAAGTTGACGATGGAGCCGGGTTCAGTATTTCGCAGCAGCTTCTCCGCCAACACCGAGGTCGAATGGCCGTTGGCATAATAAGGGGGGCGATGGGTGTAGCCCACCAGGGTAATCCCCTTCTCCCGGCAGGCCTCCAGGGTCAGGTGGTTCTTGAACCCCTGCGGAGGCCGGAAGAGGGTCGGCCTCTCCCTCAGGATGGCGTTCAACACCACCTCGCCCTGTTCGATCTCCTCCATCACCCTCCTGCGGCCGAAGACCCCCTCGAAGCTCATGTGGGAAAGGTGGCTGTAGGTGTGATTGCCAATCAGATGGCCCTCCTCCTGGATCCGGTAGACCAGATCCTTCCGGGCCGCTGCCTTCTTTCCCACGATGAAGAAGGTCGCCTTCACTCCGAATCTTTTCAAAGATATTCCCTTGCCCTGGTCAGATCCTCCCTCCTTGAGTCGAGGAGAGAGGCCTGGGGCCTTCTGGATGAATTTTCCGATCTAACATGCGCATGCCGTAATTCATTCCCAGATAGAACCCCCGGCGGGGAGAATGGTGAAAGAGCCTGCCCCAGATGGAGCGATGGCTCAGAGTCTCCCGCCAGAGCCAGTGCACTCCATCCAACAGCTGCTCCGGGGACATCCGCTTGGGCCTAAAGACCACATGGGTGCAATCGTAGCGGTCCCAGTCGAAGTCGAAGATGCGTCCCTCTTCCAACAGCTTCCGCCGCAGTCGGGTCGCGGGGAGGGGGGTGGAGATGAGGAAGTAGGAGGCATCGATCCCGCTCCGGCGGATGAATTCATAAGTCCTTTCGAAGACCGAGAGGTCATCTCCATCCAGGCCGAGGATGAAGCTGGCCACGATCCCGATCCCGCGGCCCTGAATCCTCTTGATCGCCTCTTCATAATCGGTGGCCCGGTTGAAGCCTTTGCCCATCCGATTCAGGTTCCCCTGGGAGAGGGACTCGAAGCCGATCGCCAGGCCAACACAGTTGGAGGATTGGCAAAGATCGAGCAGCTCCTGGTCCTTGGCGATGGCGATGGTGGAGTAGCTCATCCAGGGGACCCGGTATTTCCCCAACATCTGGAGCAGCTTGATCGCGTGGCCCTTCTCTCCGATGAGGTTGCTGTCGGCGAAGAAGATCATGCCCTGGGGGTAAGGGGTCGTGAGGCGCCGCAGCCCAGCCACCGCCGGCTGCTCCGCCACTGCCCGCACGTCCCTCTCCACCTCGTCCAGGGGGCGGACGCGAAACTCCCCCCCATAGAAGGAGGTAACGGCACAGAAATCGCAATCCAGCGGGCAGCCTCGGGTCGTCTCCAGGATGGTGATGGGGAAGTACTTCTCCCTCTTCATCAGATCCCAGCGGGGCGGGGGGACGCCTTCCAGGGAGGGAAATTCCGGATTTCGATAGATGGGCTGGAGCCTCCCCTCCGCAAAATCCCGGAGCAGCCGAGGCCAATTACCCTCCGCCTCCCCCACCACCACGGAATCGGCATGCTGGGCTGCCTCCTCCGGAACGGCGGTGGGGTGGATCCCGCCCAACACTACCTTGCTGCCCCTCTGCCGAAATCGCCCCGCGATCTCATAGGCCCGCAAGGCCATGGGGGTCATCAGGGTGATTCCCACCAGATCCGGTTCCTCATTGAAATCGATATCCTCCACGATCTCATCCACGAGATGAACCTCGAACTCCGGAGGCACCATTCCCGCGAGGACCGGAAGGCAGGCGGTGGGGAAGGGGAATTTGAATTTCCGCCCCACCGCGGTATGCCTTCCTTCAGGACAGATCAGGAGAATTCGCACGGGCCTCAACTATTCTGCCCTCTCGGGCCGTGAACCGGCTGAAATGGCCGACCCAGCTTCTGGCTCATGAAGGCCTCAAAGGGCATATAGTTCTTCTGCTCCCATTTCTGGCGGGTGATGGTCTCCCAGGCGAGCTTCAAGAAGAACTGATTGTTGCGACGCAGGAATGGATTCGGGGAGAAGAAGGCATCCCAAAACACCTGGGGCCGGGAGTAGAACCTCTGTATCGCCCGGGGATGAAGGGTGCCGACTTGCTCCAGCGAAAGGGTCCTGGTGGGCATGATCGGGTTGAGCATGTCATACTTGGAATAATCCCTCTCCTGGATGCGGCCCTCCGCCTCGGCCTGACGTGCATATTCCGTCCCAGGAAGGGGGGTGGTAAGCTGGATGGCAAAATGGGCGCTATAGGGCGCGGCGAATTTCAGCGTCTCCTTTAAAGTCTCCTCCGTATCCTCCCAGTCCCCCCACATGACGTTGGCAATAAAGAGGAGTCCGTTTTTCTTGATGACCTCCATCGCCTGCCGCGCCATTTCAGGGGTTTGCTTCTTGTTATAGTTATCCAGGACCTTCTGGCTGGGTGTCTCGACCCCCATGGATAGCATGTAAAGCCCCAGTCTCTTCAGGCGGGGCAGAAGGTCGGCGTCCCGCAGGATGGCATCCACCCGGGTCTGAAACCAGAAGTGGATGGGAAGCTTCCTTGACTCCAATTCCTCGGCGAATTCCAGCAGACGCTGGCGCGTGCCGTTGAAGATGTCATCCCCGAACATGAAGGAGATCTTGCCGAATTTCCGATACAGAAGCTCCATCTCATCCACCACCAGCTTGGCCGAGCGGGGCCGCCAGGTATTTCGCCACAACGCCGCCTCCGAACAGAAGGTGCATTCCCCCTCGCAGCCCCGAGCGGTGGTGAGGACGATCGAGCGATGGATATCCATCCCCAGGGAGGGCATGAAATAGCGATCCATGGGGAAGAGGTGGTAGGCGGGAAGCGGTAGCTCATCGACATTGGGGAGGAGGGGCCTCTGCGGAGTCTTCACGATCTGCCCATCCCTGCGAAAGGCCAGACCCTTAACCTCCATGGCATCACCTCGCGACTCCAGGGTCCGAAGCAACTCGTGCATGGACACCTCGCCCTCCCCGACCACGATATAATCGAGGGAGGGGCATTCCTGGAGGCTCTCCTCCGGCAGGGCGGAGAAGTGAGCGCCCCCGCCCACAGTGATGATCTTGGAATCGATCGTCTTCACCAGATAGGCGGTGTTCATCGCGTCATAGACGAAGGAGGTGGAGCTGGATCCAATCCCTACCACATCCGGATGGTAGGCGCGGACGGTCTCTTCCAGATCTTCCCAGGGATGATCGAGGACCGTCCCATCGCAGACTGCCACCTCGAAATCCTTCTCCAGATAGGCCGACAGGGCCACCAATCCGGGAAAAGGCATACGCCCCCGGAAATACTTGAAGATAGCATGAGGTGGATCGATCAAGAGAACCTTCATCTTAACCCCCTTGACAGGTGAATGGGAAAAGGAACCTGCTCATCTCTTTAGCGAGGAGGAGTGGCATCGGCCTCCACCCCCAGCTCCCTCAGCCGCTCCTTGACCTGGGGAAGGAAGACGCTGGGGGTCTCGGTCAGCCAGCCCTTCAAGACATCCTCCTTGGAGATGCGGTTCGACCTCCTCTCCCGGGCGCTCTTCTCCGCCCCGGCAGAGGTCTTCTTCTGGGCAATCTTCTTGAGTAGGGCGGGGACAGCCTCCAGCAGATCCTGGTGCAAACCCCTGGCCTCCCCTTCCCAGACCAGCCCCTGATCCTCCCGATATTCCTGCTCCTTGGCAAAGACGGCCCCGCTCACTAGGTCCTCCAGGAAGGCATCGTACTTCGCCACCTGGGCCTTCAATTCCTCGCTCTTCACACTGATCGCCCGATCGGCAATCTCATCGCAGTAGCGGCACTCCTCACAGAAGGTGCGGGAGCAGTCCACCTTCTTGAAGAATTCGAGGAAGTCCGCCGGGATCTTGCGGGAATCGATCTCGATGAGCTCGCTCACCGTCATGTCGCAGCAGTCGGCGAAGTCCATCAGTTTGTCCGTATTCACGAACTCCTCCCGCATCAGGTATTTCAAGTTGACCGGGAGAAATGCCCCTCGCTTGGGCAGATTCAAGAGATCGATCAGGTTTCCCTCATATCTTCGTTCCGTATACGCCTTCAGATAGGAGAGGAGCACCTCGGTGGTCTTGTAACGGTCAATGATCTTCAGCCGATCAATCCCCACCTCCTCATAGTAACCCACATCCTCAGGCCGGATCCACCGGATTTTTATCAATTCCCTGGGGTCGGCCATCTTCCTCCGGGTGCAGGAGAAATAGCAGCTATCGATGATGAATCCCTCGCTCACATGCCCGGCCTGGGAGCCGTGGGTCATGGTATTGGTGTGATTCAGGTGCTGATGGCACTCATAGAGACAACCCGGATTGGCGATAAGGATCAGCTCCCCCTGGAAGGCTTTCCGGATCGCCTCCAGCATCCGGAAATCCCGGGCCGTATCCTCCTTCAGGATGATCGAATCCGCCCCCCAGTCCTCCCAGAATTTTGCGGTACGGGGATTGTTGACCCGCGCGTGGCTGGAGATCTTCACCTCCAGGCGGGGAAACTGCTTCTTGATGATGCACAACAGGAAGGGGATGGAGACGGTGACGGAATCCACGCCCAGGCTCTCCACCCAGGCGATATGCTCTACGATCCTTTTGTTTCCCTCCCTCTGATATTCCATGTTGTCCAGGCAGGTGGCATTCAAGAGGAAGTTGAACCGCAGCCCCCGACGATGGACTTCCTTCACATATTGCTCCACATGCTCCGGCGTAGCCTCCACCGCCACAAAGGAACCCCTCCCTCCCGCGATGGGGCTATTGGGCATCCCCCCAAAGAGCTCATCCGCGGGGGTTCCCGCCAAGCCGTCCAACAGCGCGGGATCCCAGTTGCAGGCCATCTCAAATTTCATCGCTCCCTCCTCGAAAATAACCCGTTAACCAGCGCCCATTCGCCATTAGATCATGGCGCCAGGTGTTACAGTGCCCCTTCCACCCATTCGGCGGCCCGGCGACCCGTCATGAAGGCCGCAGGAAGCCCGCCGGGATTAAAGGTCCAGTGGCCGGCCAAAAAAAGGTTCTTGATCGGGGTCTTCTGGGGGAGCTTGTGCTGCTCCTCCGCGTCCATGCTCCAGCCGGAGGAGGCGCCCATGCTGTTTCCCGTATATCGATAGAAGGTCAGGGGCGAGGCCGCCTCTTTCACCAGGATATGGCTCTCCAGGCCCGGGATCGCCTCGCCGGCCAAGCGGACCAAGGAATCGGCCACCCCCTCCTTCCAATCTTCATATCCCCTCCGATGCTCTCCCTCCACCCTCCCAAACCACCTCTCGCAATCCGGCGCGAAGGCGCCGATGACGACGGCATGGCCGCCTGCAGGGGCGGCTCCCTCATCGCTTAAGGAGGGGATGCCGATGCCGATATATTCGGGAAGGACGGCCCTCCCCTCCCTCTCCGGAAAATACCAGAGGACGGGGAAGGGGCAGCTATCTCCCGCCTTCAAGTCCAGATCCACCCCCAGATACACATAGAAGAAGGACTCCGACAGCCTCCACTTCCTCAAGCTCTCCAGATACCTCCGGGGCAGCCTCGCTCCCCCTCGGGATGAGGGATCCCCCGCAGGGCTATCCCCGCCCAGCATCTGCAGAAAGGTCTGCCGGGCATCGGCATTGGAGATCACCGTCCGGGCTCCAATTACGGTATTATCCGCCAGCCGGACCCCCGTGGCCCGGCCCTTCTGGGTGAGAATCTCCGCCACCCTGCGGTCATAGAGGATCTCCCCTTTGCCCCTCCGGCAATTCTCAGCAAGGACATCCGCGATCCTCTGGATCCCCCCCCGGGGATAATAGCAATCTGCGCTGGAGATGATATTCCAGAACCAGGAGAGCATCACCATGGAGACCCGGGGGAAGATGGCAGCGATCTTCAAGATTCGCCGCAGATCGGGATCCCGGGTGAGGCGATCCACCACCTCTGCCCCGCGACGGCGGTGGTAGCGGGCGATGTGGGGAAAGCGGAGGGGAAAGGTGGCATGGAAGCCGAGTCTGGCCAGGCCCTCCTTCGCGTCGGGGTCGGCCGTGAAGAGGTGGAACATCTCCTGCGTGATCTTGCCCTGAAGGGCAAAGAATCGATCCAGGCCCTCCCTCTCCGCGGGGAAGCGTCCCTGCAGATAGGCCAGGGTCTGGGATCTGCCCTGGGGGATCGCATACCGATTCCCGGGGGTAGCCACCGCCAGGGGGGGATCGATCTGGACGAAATCGATCTCCCCCTCCAGGCCCAGATCTCTCAAAATCTGATGGATGATCCCCCCCTCGCCACACTGGGCGATCCAGTGGACGCCCGCGTCGAACCGAAATCCCCCCCGGGCAAAGGAGGTGGCGCATCCCCCCGGACGGGGGTTCTGCTCGATGATCAGGGTGGAGTAGCCCGCCTGAGCCAGGTAATTCCCTGCGGTGAGGCCGCCGATCCCGGAGCCGATAATGATCACATCGTAGGAGTTATCCATGGTCACCTGATCCCGCCTCGCCCCTCACCGCCGTCCCGTTTTCCCAGTAGGACACATAATTGAACCACTGATCGGGATACCTTCGCAGATATCCCTCCAGGACAGATGTCACCCGCGTCAGATTCTCCCGCATATCCTCCTCGCGATTCCCCGTCTCCTGCATGGGCACGGGATCCTCCACCAGGAAGCGATAACCCTTCTTCTCCTGGAGGATGAAGATGGGGATCAGCGGGGCCTTGCTGGCCATGGCCAGGATGACCGGGCCCGGGGGGAAGGAGACCGGGGAGCCGAAGAATTCCACCTTCACCCCCCTCCTCCCATAATTTCTGTCTCCCTGGAGGCAAACGATCTCGTTGCGCCGAAGGGCCTTCATCATAGAGACCAGGGAGAAAGGAGTCCCGCTGATGGAGAGCTGCCCCACCCCCTTCCGCTCGCGGTAACGCCGGCGGGATTTCTCCACCCCCCAGATGCGATCCGGAAAATAGACGATGTTCACCGGAAGGTGAAGGGCCTTGAGGATCATCCCCCCCAATTCCCAGTTTCCCAGGTGGGCGGTGACGAGGATGGCCCCCTGGCCTTCTTGCAGGGCTTGGGTGATCACCTGCTCATTGGACACGCCGGAGATCAGGCCCCGCAACGCTCCCTCGTCCATGCGGGAGGTGCAGATCAGATCGATCAGATATTGCGCATACCGGCGGAAGGTCTGCTTGGCCAATCGGGCCGCCTCTTCCCGGGAGGTCCCCTCCCCCAGTATATGGTGGATATTGGAGATCACGGCCTCGCGGTCCAATCGGGCGAAGAGGAAATAGAGGTCGGCAAAGGGGATTCGAACCTTCGAGATGGCCTCACGGGAGAAGAGGCGGAGGGTGAGCCGCAGGGCATGAAACAGGAAGGCATTCAGGGGATAATGATACCAGGCCCTCTTGAACGGCGTCCTGGACTCCACCTCCCAGACAATTGAGGATCTCCCCTTCGGCATTGCCTCCGAGACCGCAAGCAGCTCAGCCTTCTCCAATCTTCCTCCTCTCTCCTCCTGCGGAGCCAACGCCCCGGCCCCTGCCCCTCAGGTTGCGCATATAGCCCCAGATGGGCCCCAGCTTCCCTCTCCGGCAGAACTGCTGCAGTCTCACCGAGTAATTGATATGGCAGCCCGGGACGATCCAACTGCGGCACCTGCCCGCGTGGGCCACCACCAGATCAATCACTTCGTCCCCCAGGGCGGGGGAGAGGTAGAACCTGGGAGGATGGGCAATCTCCGCGGGGTGAAAGAGTCCCTCTCTCACCAGGGCCTGGGCCAACGCCGTATGGGGATAAACCCGCACCCCGATCATGGCGATCACCGCGGTGGGATCCACCTCCTCCATCAGTTCAAAGGTCTCCTGGAGGGTGGCGCGATCCTCTCCCGGGCCTCCCAAAATCAGGCTGTGGCAGAATTGAATCCCCGACCGATGGCAGGAGGAGGAGGCCTCCCGGATCTGCTGGGGCCCGAAGTTCTTCTTCAGGGCGGAGAGGACCAGAGGGGAGCCGGAGTCGGTCCCGAACTCGAGGTTCTTGCAGCCGGCCCGGGCCATCAGCTCCACCAGGGGAGGGCTCAGGTAGCCGGGATGGGCATAGCAGGTCCAGCTGATTCGGAGGCCCCGAGCAATGATCTGCTCGCAGATCGCCTGGGCATGCTGGGGGGGGTGATTGAAGACATCATCCACGAAGAAGAAGTGGCCGATGCCATAATCCCTCTGCAGCCCTTCCATCTCCGCCACCACCTTCTCCGGATCTCGCAGGCGCACCCTCCCACCATTGATCAGGGGGTAGGTGCAATAGATGCACTGGAAGGCACAGCCCCGCTTCGACTGAATATTGCAGACCCCGCCTTCGCGGAGATAGGCGGCCACATCCAACAGGTCCCGGGCGGGCAGGGGCAAGGCATCGATATTGAGCAAAGGGGAAGGAGGTGTGATCTGGAATTGGCCTCCCTTCCTGCAGATGAGCCCCGGCACCCCATCTGTCGCCCCCTGCGCCAGGAACCGGACCATGGACCCCTCTCCTTCCCCCACGATGCCCATCTCCAAATCGAGCAGCCCGAGGAGCTCCTCGGGCATGATGGTGAAGCCCGATCCTCCCACCAGGATTGGGGCGGGTGAGAAGCGACGCAGCAAATCCACCACCCTCCGCAGAGGCTCGATGTAGGAGACGGTGAAGGGGTAGGCGGTGTTGTCCACATTGCGGATGGAGAGGCCGATGATCTCGGGGGGGAAGGCGCGGAGGCCTTCCTGGATGGAGGCCTCAAGGTCAAGGGAGAAGCAGAGGTCCAAGAGGGCAACCTCATGGCCCGCCTCCCTCAAGGCCGCCGCCAGGTAAGAAAGCCCAATGGGGGATACCGGATCGGGAAGGAACTCCTGATTGGGGGAAACCAGCATTACCCGCATAAGTTACTGTCAGATCCGGGGTTGCAGGGAAAGCTCGCTGATCCGCGGGACATACCCCGCTTTCCGATGGGAATAAAATTCTCTCCAGGCCTGCCGATATCCGTCCCGGAGTTGGTCCACGGACATGGATCTGGGCTTGAAAACCACATGCATGGTATTGTACTTGCTCCAATCCCGCTCAAAGATCCTCCCCTCCTCCTCCAATCTCTCGAAAAGGCGGGTCTTGGGATAGGGGGTCAAGATCAGGAATTCCACCTCATCCAACCCGGCCTCCTGGGCAAACCTCACCGTCCGCTCGAAGACCCCCGGATCATCGTGATCGAAGCCAAAGGCAAAGGAACCGATCACCTCGATCCCCGCATCGTGGATCTTCTTGAGGTGGTCAAAGCACCGCTCCCTCTGGTGGAGCCCCTTGTTTCTCTCACTGAGGTCCGCGGAAATCCAGGGGCCCATGTCCACATACATCAGCCAGCAGCCGCTTTTAGCCATCAGCCCTAATAGATCGGAATCGTCAGCGATGCGCAGGGAGCCCAAGCAGACCCATTTCTTGTTGAGGGGAATGAGGGCCTGCAGGAGCTTCTCGGTATAGGACTTCTTGATCAGGAGGTTATCGTCGACGAAGAAGAGGGAGGAGCTCAACTCCGCGATCTCGGAGAGGACCTCGGGGAGCGGACGGACGCGATAGGAACGGCCGAAGGTAGCCGGCACGGAGCAAAACTCACAATTCACCGGACACCCTCGCGCCGCCTGGATCAAATCCACCGGCAGGTATCCCTTGCCCCGGAGGAGGTCTCGTCGGGGGAAGGCGAGGTGGGACAGCTCCACCTTCTCCCCACAGCGGTAGACGGGCTCCAGGCCCCCGTCCCGAAGGTCTTTCAGGAGTTGAGGAAAGACGCCTTCCGCCTCTCCCACCACCACCGAATCCACATGGGCTGCGGCCTCCTGAGGGAGCACCGAGGGATGGGGTCCTCCTAAGATCACCTTCACCTTCCGCGTCCGGAAGGCATCTGCGATGGCGTAGGCGCGGGAGGCTTGAAAGGTCATGGCCGAGATCGCCACCAGGTCGGCCTCCTCCTCAAAATCGATCGGCTCCAATCTCTCATCGGTGAATTTCACCTCCCACTCCGGGGGAAAGAGGCTGGCCACGGTAATCAAGCCCAGGGAGGCAATCCGGCTGCGATAACGAAGCGGGAAGTCGCCTCCATCCGGATAAATAAGTCGTACTCTCATCATCTAAGGCGCCTCTGTGAAGAAAAACAGGGTGTCCGCGCTTTCTCGTAAAAAAGGTTATCTCCTGCAGCGAAGACACCCGTCCAGGGGAGGTTGATCTCCTCCCCAAGCAATATACAAGCTAAGAAGCGTCTTGGCCCATCGTCTCCTCCATCGAGCTGCCGGATTTACCATGGATGAGGCGAAGATAAACCTTTTCACTTCAGGGAGCGAATCACGGCCGCCCGGGAAGGCAGCGCTTGATCACCCCATGGTGGCCGAGATCTTCTCCGCCTGATCCCTGGCCTTGATCTTCTCCCTTTCCTCCTCCCAGATCGGGTCCGAGATCCGGGCATAGGCGGAAGAGAACTGGTCGATCTCGCTGGCCAGGTCGCCGAACATCACCTCCGCGCCCTGGTGGGTCGGCCGGGCCTGGTGAAGCTGGATGGCCGATCGTGAGACCTCGGGCTTGTCCACCAACATGCAGGGGCGGTAAAGGTTCTCATTATACGGGATCTGTCCCCGGATATAGCGAAAGAAGGGGGAACTCAGGGCCTCCTTGAGGGATTTGTCCCGGATATTGTCCACCGCATAGTGGCAGAAGACACAGGGCTCGATATCTCCCTGAGAATTGATATGGAAGTATTTCCGGCCCCCGGCGATGCAGCCTCCCACCACCGCCCCATCCCCCATGAAATCGCCCAACAGGATGGGTTTGGCCTCCCGAAAGTATTTCACCCTCTCCCGCAGCTGGTTGCGCTGCTCCGGGGTGGGCATGAGATCCATCTTCGGTTCTCGCCCAATGGGCATGTAGATGAAATACCAGCCGAGGCTCACTCCCTTTTCGATGTAATGATCCAGGAAACGATCGGAGAGGATCAGGTCGGCATTCTGCCGGGTTAGGGTGGCGGAAAAGGCAAAGAGGATCCCGGCCTCCCGCAGAAGGTCCATGGCCCGTTCCACCTTGGCATAGTGCCCCGCGCCGCGCCGGGCATCGGTCTCCTCCTCGAATCCCTCGATGCTGATGCAAGGAAGGACATTCCCCAGGCCTGTTAGGCGTTCCACGGTCTTCTCGTTCAAGAGGCCTCCATGGGTGTAGATCATGAAGGCCACATCATTGTGGGCGGCAAAGAGATCGAACAGGTTCGGGTGCAGGAACGGCTCTCCCCCTGAGACCACCACGAAATAGATCCCCATCTCCTTGCCTTCCTTGAGGACCCGATCCATTAGCGGATAGGGCAGGTCTTGCTCCCGGGAATACTCGCCCGAATAACAGCCATAGCAGTGGAGATTGCAGCGCATGGTGGGGGAGAGGACGAAAAGGCCCGGGGGATAAAAGCCACCGGGGGACTCAGAGAACTCCTTCCTCTTGTTCGTGCCCACCAGCAGCTGATTGATAATGAAACACTCCACCAGCTTGCGGCGATGGAGCGGGTTTGTCTCCTGCATGATCCTTTTGGCCACCGTCAGGGCTGGATGCTGGCTCTCAAAGAGGGACCGGATGCGCCGTATCTGCCGCCGGTAATAGTCCTTCTGGGCCACCTTTTCCGCCAAATAGGTCATGCGGATCAGATTCTGATCGGAGCTATTGCCCAGAGCCCCGACCAGGCCGCTGATCACCTGGCTCAGCGTGTAATTACGGATCTGCTGGAGGTAGTTCATGGGTCCTCCCCTGAGGGATGAAGAATGCTCCCAATCGCCCGCCGAAAAAACCGTGAACTGATCCATCTGAATAGATCAGAGACCAGATTCTCATAGCACATTCCCTCCCTCTAAGTCAATTGGAAAAAGGGATTGTCCCCTGCCGATTTCCAAGGGGAAAGGCGCCTCAAGAATCGCTACCTCCCCTTTTTCATCCATGAAAATAAGGGGAAGAGCATTTCATCTAAGCGCGTTAGATGTTTGCTGTCCCCCTCAGACTCATCTATCTCATTTCGGCCTGGAGGCCAAGGGAGGATTTCATGAAGTCCAAGGCGCTTTTTTCAAGGTGGTTGACCATAGGGGTTGGCATCCTTTTCTTGTCTTCGTTCGTCTCTTATGCCTCGGGAGTCGAGGAGGCTCCCTCCCCTTCCCAGATCAAGGTAGCGGTGCTGGAGAAGATGTCCCAGGGCCAGTCTGCCCACCGCTTCGGGTATCTCTATCCCAGTCTTACCGAAAACATCCGGCGGGCGCTTTCCCAGGACGGCCGCTTCGAGCTTATCTCGCAGGAAGAAGTCCATCAGGCATTAGGCAACTTGAGGATCGGAAAGGAGAAGTTGAATACCGACGGCCTAGAGCAAGTTGCGGAAATCGGAAGGCAGGCAGGGGCCGATCTGGTTCTCATCACCTACTTGTATGAGATGAGCTGCCACGGCGGGCCCATGCGCTCGCGTAATGTCCTTTCGCTGGTTAGGGTGCAGGATCAGCGGATGGAAACGGTTCAGAAATCCTGCCACCAGGAACTCTCCGCCCAGGAGCTGGCCTCCAGCGATCAGGTGGCCTTGCAGGAGTTACTAACCAAGGCAAAATGGCTCCTGAAGGGGCGTTGAGGTCCGCCAAATACTTCGGCAGAATTACCCGGACGATCAGGCCGTCGGCCATCAGACAGGAGACTTCAGGGGATCATCAGGGTCACGGTACCCGCGGAATAGAGAGACCCTGAGGGACTCAGCAACTAAGCTAAGGTCTTTCTGAATCTCCGCGAAGATAGCCAAAGCGTCAATACGCCCATGACCGCCAGGGAAACGAGCTGCGGCCAGAGTATGTTGGCTCCAACCCCCTTCAGAAAGATGCCCCGGATGATCACCAGAAAGTAGCGCATGGGATTGAGGTAGGTGAACCACTGGACGATGACGGGCATATTGGCGATGGGAAACATCAAGCCGGAGAGGAGGATGGCGGGCATGAAAAAGAAAAAGGTGGTCATCATGGCCTGTTGCTGAGTGCGACTGACGGTGGAGATCAATAGGCCTATCCCTAAGGTGGTCATCAGATAAAGGGAGGTGGCGAAGAAGAGCAAAAACAGATTTCCCCTCACCGGCACCAAGAACCAGAACACGCCTACCACTGTTACCAGGACCACATCCGCAAAGCCGATAAGGGCAAAGGGGGCCGTCTTTCCCAGGATGAACTCCCATGGGGTGATGGGAGTGACCATGATCTGTTCCATGGTGCCGATCTCCTTTTCCCTCACAATGGCCATGCTGGTGAGCATGAGGGTGATGAGGGTCACGATGATGGCGATCAGCCCCGGGACATAGAAGTTGCGGCTCTCCAAGTTCTCGTTGAACCACGCCCGGGCCTGCATCTCTATCCGGCCCAATGGCTGGGCCGCCCCTTTCAACCTGGCCCATTCGACAAGCAAGACCTCTTGAGAGTATTCCCGTACGATCCGGGAACCGTATTGGAGGACGATTCCTGCGGTGTTGGAATCGGTTCCGTCCACCAGGAGTTGAACTTCGGCAGATTGGCCGGCCCGTACTCTGCTGCCGAATCCTTTGTCCATCCGCAAAACCGCCTGAGCCTTGCCCCGGTTGATTAACTCTTCCACTTGGTCCTCGCTGCCGATATAGGCAACGGGCTCGAAATATCCCGATTGAATGAAACGGGAAACCAATTCACGGCTCTCTGTGCTGTTATCGCGATCGAAGATGGCCGTCGCAATGTTCCTGACATCAGTGGTCACCGCATAGCTGAAGACGAGCAGTTGAATGACGGGGGCCACGAAGATGACGCCTTTCATCCTGGGATCCCGAAAGACCTGGATGAATTCCTTGATGAACATATGTTTGATGCGCTCGAACATATCTACGCCAGCTTCTTCTTGAACTTCACATTGGCCAGGGCTACCACTATCGCCGCGAAGATCACCAGAAGGGCCGCCTCCAAGGCAATGAACTCAAGGCCTAGACCTTTCAGGTAGATGCTCCTAAGCAGCTTCACGAAATACCTGGCGGGAAAGAGGTAGGATATGACCTGCAAGGGCTTGGGCATATTGCTGATGGAAAACATCAGTCCCGAAAGCAGGAGGGCCGGCAAATAGGTCACGATCATCGCGGCCTGACTGGAGAGGAGTTGGCTCCGGGTCAGCACGCTGAACAACATGCCGACGGAGAGCACCCCCACCAGAAAGATAGCGGCCATCGCAAAGACCAACGCACCGTTCCCTCGCAGCGGGACCTGGAAGAGGTACTTTCCCATGAGGACGGCCAAGAGCACATCGAACATGCCGATGCCAAAGTAAGGCAGGAGTTTTCCCAATATCAGCTCGGGCCCCTTCACCGGTGTGGAGATGAGCTGTTCCATGGTCCCATTCTCCCACTCGCGCGCTACCGTCAAGGAGGTCAGAAGAGCGGCAATGACATTCATGATCACCGCAATGAGCCCAGGGATGATGAAGTTCTTGGATTGCATCTCCGTATTGAACCAGGCGCGGGGCCGGAGATCCACGGGCAGACGGGGGAACTGGCTCCCCATACGGCGGACCTTTTCAGCCACGACCTCTTGAGAATAGGTCTGCACCAGCACATCCGCGTACCCGAGGGCGATGGTGGCGGTATTGGAATCGCTACCGTCCACGATGACCTGGATGGCCGTCGGGCGGCCCGACTCCACGCAATCCGCGAAGTCACGAGGGATCACCAGCGCCACCAGGGCGGCTCCCGAATCGATGGCCCGCTCCAGTCCTCCATAATCAGAGACCTGCCTTCGCATCGAAAAGTAGCGAGATCCACCAAAGCGACTGACAAGCTCCCGACTGATCTGGGTCTCGCTCTGATCCCAGACGACCAGAGGAACATTATCCACATCCAGGGTCAATGCATAGCCGAAGAGCAACAATTGCAGCATAGGAATGGCGATGGCCATGGCCAGGCTCCGAGGATCTCGGAAGATGTGGATGGCCTCCTTGCGAGCCACGGCCCACAGGCGTTTCGCCCTCATGCTTTGACCTCCTGCTGTGGTTCTTCCGCTCGGTCTTTAGCCTCGATGAGGGAGACAAAGACATCCTCCAAGGAAGGAACGATCTTCTCCACCCGCGCAACCTGGTAACCTCGATTGGGGAGCAGGTTTCGAATGGTAGCTGCAGCCGACTCCGCATCCTCGGCAACGACATGAAGCCCCTTGCCAAATAGGGCGACCTCTTTGACTCCCTCCATCCTCTCAATCTCTTCCATTGCCTCCGGGGGACGATCACACACCACCTCCAGTACCTGCTCCTGCATTAACTTGGTCTTAAGGAGCTGGGGGGTTCCGCTCGCAATCAGCTCTCCGCGGTAGATGAGGCCCAGGCGATCGCAGTATTCCGCTTCATCCATGTAGTGGGTGGTGACGAAAACGGTCACCCCTTTGCCTGAAAGCTCATAAATCAGGTCCCAAAACTGGCGACGGCTGATGGGATCGACTCCTGAGGTGGGCTCATCCAGGAAGATGATGGGAGGCTCATGTAGAATGGCACACCCCAAAGCGAGGCGCTGCTTCCAGCCTCCTGAGAGAATGGCCGTCTTGGCGCTCCGGTGATCCTGGAGGCCCGCCATTTCGATTACCCACTCCTTCCGCTGGTTCTTCTTTTCCTGGGGGATCCGATAGATGCCGCCGTAGAAATCGATATTTTCCTCTACCGTCAGGTCCTCATAAAGGGAGAACTTCTGGCTCATATATCCAATATGGCTCTTGATCGTTTCTGCCTCGGTGCGGATGTCGAGTCCTGACACCGTCCCCGATCCTGCGCTGGGCGAGAGGATGCCACAGAGCATGCGGATGGTGGTGGACTTGCCTGCACCATTGGGGCCGAGGAAACCGAAGATTTCACCCCTCCTCACCTCGAAGCTGATCCGGTTCACCGCGATGAAGCTGCCGAATCGCTTCTCCAGATCTTCTACTACCACCGCATTAGCGGGCCCCACGGTGGTCTCCCTCGTCATGCCCCCTCCCGGGAAAGGACCGAAACGAAGACATCCTCAAGGGCCGGCTCGATCCCTTGAATGCTATGAACGCCAATTCCGGCTCTTGCGAGGATGATCTCGATCTTTTCGGCGGCTTGCTGCGGACTATGAGTCACCACATGAATGCGGTCTCCATAAAGCCCCACCGACCTGGCTTCGAGTTGCTCCCTCAAGAGCAGGGCAGCCCGACGGGGCTCGGAGGAGCGGATTTCGAGGATCATACCCTCCATGAGCCCCTTTACCTCCTCCGGCACCCCCACGGCCAGAAGTCTGCCCTGGTGCATGAGCGCTACCCGGCTGCAGCGCTCCGCTTCGTCCAGGTAGGCGGTGGAGACAAAAATGGTTACCTTCTCCCAAAGGAGTTGGTAAAGGATGCGCCAGAAGTCACGCCTCGATACAGGATCTACACCATTGGTGGGCTCATCCAGGAAGAGGACCTTTGGGGTGTGGATCAAAGCGCAGGCGAGGCCCAACTTCTGTTTCATCCCTCCGGAGAGGTTTCCAGCTAAGCGCTTCTGGAAGGGGGTGAGGTTGCTGAAGGCGAGGAGACGGTCGATCTTCTCTTTCCGACCGGTGTGCGGGACGCCGTAGATATCAGCATAGAAGTCAATGTTCTCCATGACCGTGAGGTCCGGGTAGAGGCCGAACCTCTGGCTCATGTAGCCGATCTCTTCCTTGATTGCCTCCGACTCCCTTACGATGTGATGGCCGGCCACCCACGCCTCGCCGGAGGTGGGCTCCATGATGGAGGTCAGAAGGCGCATGGTAGTGGTCTTGCCTGCCCCATCGGGCCCGACTAAACCGAAGATCTCTCCCTCGGCAACCGTGAGCGTCAGATGATCCACTGCGGGCAAGCCATCAAAGGACTTGGTGAGACCCTCTGTCCGTATGGCCTCCATCCTCTCGCCTCTCGCCTCTCGCCTCTCGCCTCACTTGGCGGGGCCTACCAGGATCTCTGCGTCCGCAGGCATGCCCGGCTTCAACTCCATATGGGGATTCTTTACATCTATCTTTACCCGATAGACCAGCTTGACCCGTTCCTTCTCCGTCTGGACATTCTTGGGGGTGAATTCGGCCTGCGAGGCAATGAAGGAGATCTGTCCCTCATACACCTTGCCCCGGTAGGTATCAGTGGTTACACGCACCCTTTGGCCCACCTTCACCCGCCCCAAATCAGTCTCATTGATGTAGGCTCGCAGCCATACGTTTTCCAGGTCACCGACGGTGATGACCGGCGTTCCGGGAGAGACATACTCCCCTGTCTCGATGTTTTCCGAAAGGACAATCCCAGAGAGCGGCGATACCAATGTGGCGTAGCCTAAACGCGTCTCTGTCAGGGCCAGAGCCTCGATGGCTTGCTGGAAGCGAGCGCGGGCCTGCTCGATCGTCTCCTTGCGGGGGCCCTTTCTTACCAGGACAAACCGTTCATTGGCTTCCCTCAAGGCGGCTCGGGCCTGCTCGATCTCTTCCTCGCGAGGACCTTCCTTGACCAGCTTCAGGTTCTCTTCCGCCTCTTTCTGCCTTGCCATAGCCACCTCATGATTCGTCCGAGCCACATCATATTCTTGATCGGACACGAAGCCTTCCCCAAAGAGCCTTCTCTGCCGCTCCTCCTCCAGTTTCAGGCGATCCGTTTCGGCTCTCGCTCTCCGCACCACCGCTTCGGCCGTCGCAATCTCCTGGGATCTCGCTCCGGCCAGCAATTCCTCGAGCCGGGCCTGCGCCCTGCGAACAGAAGCCTCGGCCTGCCCGATTTCCTCGGGTCGGGATCCGGCTTCCAATTCAGCGAGGGCGGCCTGTGCCGCCTGGACTTCCGCTCGGCGAAGGGCAACCTCCTGGGCAAGTTCCGTGCTATCCAAGCGGGCCACGATCTGGCCGGCCCTGACCACCTCACCCTCCGAGACCAGGCGCTCCTGTACGCGGCCTGGGATCCTGAAGCTCACCTCCGCATCAGTGACCTCAATGTTCCCTGAGACCCGGATGATATTAGGATTGTTATTCGCTCTGTTCTGGAAGTACTTATAGGTCAAGATTACGGCAACTGCGATCACCGGAAGCAAAAGGAATAGCCTCTTCTTATTCTTCATATGAGCCTACCCCACCTATCTCCAGACCGGAGGATCCCCTACGGGTCACAGACCTCCGATAGGTAATCCCCATGCCTCGCCATCCTGCGATCATGGTTCATGCAACCGCTCCCTGTTAGCTTCGTCCGTACTATAAGAGTAAGGCTTCCATCTGATACTGTTTGTTATTGCCTTACGAATGATTCATGAGTAAAATCAAATACTTTCACCATAACACTCTTCTTCCGTTCACTTCTTCCTCTGTGGCTTGCCATACACGCCCAGCTGCTTCAATATCTCGTCAGCTACCCAGATCGTGCCCGATACCATTACTATCCAAACCCAGTCTGTCCAGGAGAGCCCTGTGGTTCCGAACAGCAACTGCCCGACAGGAGTGTGTACGGCTCCGATTTGCAGCAGAATCGCAATCCCCACGCCCAGCAGGACCCATCGATTGCTGAAGACGCCGATAGCAAAGACGGACTGATAGTTTGATCGCGCGTTGAATGCCTGGAACCACTGGAACGCCACCATCGTGGTGAAGGCTACAGTCCTGGCGTAATCCAGTCCACCATTCTGCTGGGCATACCAGAACAGGCCGAGCGTGCCGGCAGCCATGATAGGTGTAAGCAGCGCCATACGCAGCGCCACTCGCCGGTCCACAATGAATTCTTTGGGATCCCGCGGCGGGTGCTTGAGGACATCCGAGTGCCTTGGCTCAACACCGAGGGGCACGGTGCAGGCGCCGTCAGTCACCAGGTTGACCCAAAGAATCATGACCGCCGTCAGGGGCAGGTCCAGACCGATGACCAGGGCTGCGGCCAGGGTGAGAATCTCGCCAAAGTTGGTCGCCAGCAGGAAGAAGACAACGCGGCGCAGGTTGCTATAGATGACTCTGCCTTCTTCCACCGCGTGAACGATCGTGGCGAAGTTATCGTCAGTCAGCACCATGTCGGCCGCTTCCTTGGCCACCTCGGTGCCGGCCCGGCCCATGGCTATGCCGATATCCGCGCCTTTCAGCGCTGGGGCGTCGTTCACGCCATCCCCGGTCATGGCCACTACATGCCCATGCTCCTTGAGCGCCTCCAGGATCTTGAGTTTGTGCGCCGGTGTGACGCGGGCGAATACGCCCCCCTCAAGGGCCGCCTTTGCAAGATCAGGTTTCTCCATCGTTTCGATATCCCGGCCTGTCAGGGCTTTCCCGTTCTCGGCAATGCCTACCTGACGGGCAATAGCAAGAGCGGTTACCGCGTGATCACCCGTGATCATGACCGGATGGATGCCCGCTCCCTTGGCGTCGCTCACTGCCTGGATGCTTTCCTCGCGCGGCGGGTCGATCATTCCCCAGAGCCCGGCAAGTGTCAGGCCCCCTTCCACGTCGGCCTGTTCCAACTTGTCCTGGCCCTGCGGCATTTCCCGGTACGCGCCGGCCATCACCCGCAGCGCCTGGGAAGCAAATTGCTCGTTGCTCTCGACGATTTCCCGGCGAAGATCCTCGTTCAGTTCCACCGGCTTGCCGTCCCTCAGCACATGGGAGCAGAATTCCATTATCTGTTCCGGAGCTCCCTTGAGGTAGGCGACGCGTCCTGCGCCGTCTTCCTCCGGATGCAGGGTGGCCATGTACTTGGTGTCGCTGGAAAACGGTACCTCGGCAAGGCGCTTTCCGTCCTGGCGCATCTGGTCGATGTCCATGCCGGCCTTGATCGCCACTGCGAGCAGTGCCCCTTCACTGGGATTACCCTCGACACGCCACTGACCCTCCTCCTCCTTCAGGTTGGCATTGTTGGACAGCGCGCCGATACGCAGAAGCCGTTCAAGGGGATCGGGCAGTTCTCCAATCGTTTCACCGCCGGCCTTCTGCAATTCACCTTCCGGCTGATACCCTTCGCCGCTCACCTCAAACGTCTGGCCGCCTGCCCAGAGCATGCGCACCGTCATCTGGTTCTTGGTGATCGTGCCGGTCTTGTCAGAGCAGATGACGCTCGTAGAACCGAGGGTCTCTACGGCCGACATACGCCGTATGATCGCGTTCCGCTGGGCCATGCGCCGCACACCCAGAGCCAGCGTCACGCTGATAACGGCAGGAAGACCTTCCGGGATGGCCGATACGGCCACGGCAACAGAGAACATGAGCATCTCGACTGCGTCGTAGTTTCGCAGAATTCCCAGTCCGAATACGGCGGCTGCAAGCGCAATACCCGCAATTCCGAGGACAATGCCCAGTTTGTGCATGCGCTTCTGAAGCGGAGTGCTCTCCCGGACGGTAGCTCGCACCTCCCCGGCTATCCGCCCCATTTCAGTCCGCATTCCTGTCTCTACCACAACAGCCCGGCCGCGGCCGCCGGTCACGCTTGTGGACATCCACACCATGTTTTGACGATCCGCCATCGGCGTATTTTCTGCCACCTTTCCGGACTGCTTGGCGACCGGCTGAGATTCACCGGTTAGGGCTGACTCGTCCACCTGCAGATCATCGCCTGAAAGCAGCAGGGCGTCGGCGGCCAGCCGGTCCCCGGTTTCGAGCACCAGCACGTCCCCGGGCGCCACGTGGGAGGCGTCGATTTCCACAGATTTCCCATCCCTTAAGACGCGGGCGTGAGGCGCAGCCATCTCGCGCAGGGCATTTAGGGCGCCCTCGGCTCGCCATTCCTGGATGAACCCAAGCATGCTATTGAGGACGATTACTCCGGCAATCACCGCCGCATCCACGCGATGGCCGATAAGGAGGGACAACACCGCCGCACCCGCCAGCAGGTAGATTAAGGGATTATGAACCTGCCGCGCCAGCAGGCGCAACGGGCTGATGCCTTCCTCGGCTTCCAGCGAATTCGGCCCTGTCTCTTCAAGACGTTGCTTCGCCTGGGCCTCGCTCAGACCATCCTTCCCGGCGTCCAGGCGTTTAAAGACCTCCTCCGTATCCATCGCGTGCCAATGAACGGTTGCAGTTTCCTGGTCCATGCCTACTACCTCCTTTGCGAGTTGTTCATCGGCGAAGAGCCGGCGCTCCGCTCCTCTGATATCCTCATGGGAACGTGCCCCTCAGCGAGAGTAATAGGCGTTCAGCACATACTCCTGCATCATCCTGTGGGTATTGAAGAACGATCCGTTGATGGCGATGGAGTAGATCATTACGTCGACGAACCGCTCCCGGTCGTGGTAGAAAAGGGGAAGAATGACCCGCTCCAGCTTGTCGTACAGGGCCGCGGCATCCAGGGAGTGGTCCCGGCCTTCTCTTTGTTCCCGGGAGATCTCGCCGATAGACCAGCCGGTCAGCCCCTCGATATGGCCCTCGATCCACCATCCGTCCAGCACGCTCAGGTTGGGAACGCCGTTGAGGGCCGCCTTCATCCCGCTGGTTCCCGAGGCCTCCATGGGGGGCTCGGGTGTGTTCAGCCAGAGGTCGACCCCGGCGGTTATCATCGCCCCCAGCGTCATGTTGTAATCCTCGAGGTACGCGATCCTGATGTCGTTCTCGAGGGCTTGCTTCGCCCGAAAAATCCGCTTGATGATCTCCTTGCCCCCCTGGTCCCGGGGATGGGCCTTTCCGGCATAGATCACCTGGATTTTGCCGGCTTTTGCGGAGATCTTTCTCAGCCGCTCCAGGTCCTGGAACAGGAGCTCGGCTCTTTTGTAGGTCGTGGCCCGCCGGGCAAAGCCGATGGTCAGCACGTTCTCATCCATTCCGGCGCCGGTTTCCCGGTTGACAAAGCCGATCAGCCCTTTCTTGGCTTGCATATGGGCATCCCACACCTCCGGCTTCGGAATGCTCAGGGCATAGCGGAGGCTGAAATTGTCCTGTTGCCAGATGGGGATATATCGGTCGAAAAGTTCCCGGAACGGCTCCGAGACCCAGGTGGCCGCATGAACTCCGTTGGTGATCGCCTCGATGGAATAGCCGGTGAACATCAGCCGGGAGACCTCTCCATGTTTTTTGGCGACCCCGTTGATATAACGGCTCAGGTTAAGAGCCAGGTAGGTCATGTTGAGAATGTTTCCCTCATAAAGAACCCCCTCCAGGGCAAAGAAATCCTCCCGCTGTCCGATCACCCTTCGGGCCAGATCTGCGGGAAACTTGTCGTGCCCGGCAGGGACGGGGGTATGGGTCGTGAAGACGCATTTCTCCCGCACTGCTTCCCGGTCGTCTTCGGTAAGCGATCTCCTGCCGGCCCTTTTGGCCTCCTCGTCCAGGAGCTCCAGGGTCAAGAGAGCGGCATGCCCTTCGTTCAGGTGGAAGCTCCGGATGTTTTCATGGCCGAGGTCGCGGAGCATCCTGACGCCGCCGATGCCGAGAATCACCTCCTGGCAGAGCCGGTAGTGCTCGTCCCCGCCGTAAAGAGAATGGGTCAAGGTCCGATCCCATTCGGAGTTCTCCGGGAGATCGGCGTCGAGGAAATAGACCGGCACCGTAAAGCCGCCGGTCCCTTTGACTTCATATTTCCAGGACCGGAGATGGACGGTTCGCCCTTCCACGGGAACCCAGGTTCGCTGGGGCATCTCTTCCAGAAAGTCCTCGACGGCCCATGCCGCAGGCTCTTCTCGCTGCCACCCATCCGCCTCGAGCTTTTGGCGGAAGTACCCCTTGCGGTAGAGGAGGGTAACCGCAACCATTGGGATGTTGAGATCTGCTGCAGACCGAATTGTATCCCCGGCCAAAACCCCAAGGCCACCACTGTAAGTCGGCATAGCAGGCTCAACACCCACCTCCATCGAAAAATATGCAACTGTTTGCTGCTCATTCACGGGTTTTCCTCCTTCACTCCAAGTATCCTACCTTGTTATCCATGCGCTATAGCTCGGCGATGTCAGGAGCATCGAACTAAAAAATTACCCCTTCAGGAGAAGCCTTCCCACTTAACGCAGCGATCTCTTCTGTTGTCAGCAGTTCCTCCTGGAGCATGCCCAAAACCCGGCTAACCTCCATCAGGATGTGAGCCCAGGTGCATCGGTTGACAAACAACATACCTGGAACATTTAGGGTCCCGCCCTTGTTGATAAAACCAAGGCCGGAAGTCATATCCTTACCCGTATGGAGGGGTTGCACTATTCCAAGTATAGACTCTGGTCGGGTATGAGTAACAAATACACGGGCAGGTACAGAGTTCGGATAGAGCTCTGCCTGCAATTGGGTTGGAACCAGGTGAGCCTCTTCATGCTCACTTCGAGGAGTTCGAAATCTCCCGGGCTCGAGCATATAGACAACCGAATGAGGCACCTGGCACTCATTCAGACGTGCAGAGGCTTTCAGCACCTCCTCTAACTGTTAAGCTCCAATCGCTGTCAGTACGGCTCGTTGTCTTTCCGTCTCATAGCA
>JAZDMQ010000149.1:0-22309 GCA_043800755.1 bacterium
ACCAGACCGAATAGCTGACCCCCAGCCACTGGATGGCACGGGAGAGGATGGCATCCTGGGTGTGGAGGAGCAAATGATAATGATTGCCCATCAATACATAGGCGTGTATCTCCAATTGGAAGCGCCCTACCATCTTGCCCAGGCCCTCTAAGAATCGGAGGTAGTCTTTCTCGTCACGATAGATCTCCCTCTTTTCATTCCCCCGAGAGAGAACATGGTAATAGGTATCCGCGTAATCTAACCGAAGAGGTCGGGCCATGAGGGATTACTGCCATAAACTCCGATTCGAGTCAAGAATAAAATGACATATGAAGATGTGACCCCGTTTTTCCCCGTTTTTCCAAAGCAAACACAAGGCGGCTATTCAGAGGACGGCGATCGCCTCGATCTCGACCAGGAAATCGGGGTGGGCCAGGGCCTTCACCTCCACCAGGGTGCTGGCCGGGAGCGCCTCGCCGAAATAGGCGGACCGCACCTCGGCCACGGCCTGACGATGGGCCATGTCGGTCAGGTAGACGGTGACCTTGGCGACCTGGGAGAGTCCAGCCCCCTCAGCCGACAAAGCCTTCTTGAGGTTCTCCAGGGCCTGAGTCGTTTGGACCGTGATGTCTCCCTTGCCCATCACCTCTCCTCTCTCATCCACCGCCACCTGCCCTGAGATGAAGAGCCACCGGTTCCCTTCCGCGCTCACCATCTGCGAGAACGGCCCATCAGGCACTGGAAGATTCGGGGGATTGATCCGGGTAATCTTCATTTGGTTTTGCCTCCTGTCTTTATGGAGCTTGCCAGCAACTCCACCGTGTGGCGCACCTTGATGCCGGAATGATCGGTTCCCAGGAAGGATTCGAGGCGAAGCCGACAGGCAGGACATCCGGTGGCCACGACTTCGGATTTCGTCTTGAAGATATTTTCCACCTTGGCGGAGACGATCTTCTCCGAGGTCTCCGGAAAGTAGAACTGGAAGGACCCGCCGCCGCCGCAACAGGCGTCGGCCTCGGCCATCTCCACGAAGGCCAGGTCGGGAATCGATCTCAAAAGCCGCCGGGGCTCTACCCTCACCCCCTGGCCTTTGGCCAGATGACAGGGATCGTGATAGGTCAAGGAAATGGGCACTGGCCCCAAGAGCCCCTGGAGCTCCTCCTGATTCGATAGGAATTCGCTGATGTCTTGGACCTTTTCTCCCATCTCGACGGCCAGGGAATCGTCCTCCCCCCATTCGCGCAGAAGGTAAGGATACTCCTTCTTCAAGGTGCGTCCGCAGGAGGCGCAGGCCGTCAAGATGAAATCGACTTTCTGGGCCGACAGTAGCCGCAGGTTCTGCTTGAGGTTCTGCGCCAGGATCTCCTGTTCCCCGGAAACAACCAGAGGAGTCCCGCAACAGGCAAGATCCTTGGGGATGATGACCTCCACCCCGACGGCCTGGAGGACCGAAAGAGCCGCCCGGCCAATCTCCTGATAAACGTTATCGATGAGGCATCCGGGAAAGAAGGCGACGGTTGCCTTGACCCTTGCCGGGCGCATCCTCTCCGGAAGCCGATCGTGCAACGAACGGAGAGGGATGGAGGGCAGATCCGAGAGCCTGCTGCCTGCCACCTTGATCTGGGAGGGCAAAAGGGATCGCAGGATCTGCCCTGCCTGCAGCGCCAACCCGAAGTGGCCGCCCGGGGAGAGGAGATACCGAAAGGCCAGCCCCTTCTTCCATTCCAGGCCAAACGATCGGACAAGCTCCGCCCGTAGGGCCGCTATGAGATGCCCGGTCTCCATTCCGCTGGGGCACACTGCGGCACAGGAGTGGCAGAGCAGACAACGGGAGGCGATCTCCTCCAGGTAGCGAGAAGAGGTCAACCCTTCACTTTCGAGGGCCTTCAAAAGCTGGACCTTTCCCCGTGGGGCGGCCGTCTCCTCCAGGAGGTGCTTATAGACGGGACAGGCCGCCAGACAAAGGCCGCACTTGATGCAGCGATGGAGGGCTTCCGTATTGGCTTGGGAAATCATGGAATTCCTATTGCGTGGGCGATGGTGAAGGAGGGTTTGGCAGGGCAACTCCCCCGCATCTTCATCCTTTGAGTTTTTGACCGACAAAGCTGTTGGGGCTCAAGATTCCGAGAGGATCGAAGGATCGCTTGATCTCTCTCATGATCTGCAAGGTGGCCGGATCAAACTCCATGGGAAGGAATCGGGCCTTGGAAATCCCAATGCCGTGCTCCCCGGAGAGGGTGCCTCCCAGGGCCAGTGACTCGGCCACGATCTCCCGGGCTGCGAGTTCCACCCGGGCCTTCTCCTCCTGGTCTCGCTCGTCAAAGCTCAGACAGGGATGGATGTTTCCGTCTCCGGCGTGGGCCACTACCGCGATTCGAACCTTATATTTCTCGGCAATCTGGGGGAACTTGCGCAGCATGGTGGGAAGCTCCGAGACCGGGACCGTGGTATCTTCGGAGAAGGTAGTCGGACTGAGCCGGGCCAGGGCGCCAAAGACCGAACGCCGGGCCAACCAGATCGCCTCGTTCTCCTCGTCGGACCGGGCCACCTTGACCTCCGTCGCCCCACCCTTTGCGCAGAGCTGGGCAATCTGGGAGATTTGCCGCTCCACCGTCTCTTTCTCTCCATCCACCTCGATCAGCATCACCGCCTCCGCATCCTTGGGAAGGCCTATGTGGGTGAAATCCTCCACCGCCCCGGTGATCGCCTGATCCATCACTTCCATGATGGAAGGAGTAATGCCCGCCCCCAAGATCCGCGCCACTGTTTCCCCCGCCTCTCCCAGGTCGGGGAATATGGCCTGCAGAGCCCGCTTCATCTCTGGCTTGGGCAGGAGCCTCACCGTGATCTTCGTGATGATGCCCAGGGTGCCCTCCGATCCACACAGCAGGCGCGTCATATCATAGCCTGTCACATTCTTGGCAGTCCGGCTTCCTGTCTGGATTACCGCCCCGGAAGGCAACACCACCTCCAGAGCCAGAAGGTAATCGCGGGTCGTTCCATATTTGACGCACTTCAGTCCCCCGGCGTTCTCCGATACGTTCCCTCCCAGGGTCGAGATGTATTGGCTGGACGGGTCCGGAGGGTAGAAGAGGTTTTTGGCCTCCACCGCTTTCTGCAGGTCCCCGTTGATCACCCCCGCCTCGGCCACGGCTAGGCGATTTCGCTCATCGATCTCTAAGATGCGGTTCATCCGCGTGAGACAGAGGACGATCCCCTCGGGAACGGGGATGCTCCCCCCGCTCAAATTGGTGCCAGCGCCGCGGGGGGTGACTGGGATCCGCTCCCCAGCACAAAGCTTCATGATCGCCGAGACTTCTTCCGTGCTCTGAGGAAAGACGACGGCCCCGGGCAAGGACTCCCGCAAGTAGCCGTCATAAGAGTAGGCGACCAGGTCTTCTGGCGCAGCTTTGACGCGCTCTTCACCGATGATTTCCTTTAGCCTTCTCAAAGCCTCGGGATTCAGCATTTGCGGACCTCCCTCGGGTCGCCTGAACGGATCCTCCATCTTGCTTCTTCCATCAGCGGCTCGCCTCGCTTTCCATGATTTGCTTTTCCCGGCCCTTTACGAGTGAGGTCAATGCTTCGTTGATCGGAGTAGGGATGTTCAATTGCCGTCCCAACTCGACGACCGCTCCATTGATGTAGTCGATCTCGGTGCGCTTTTTCCGGTCGAGATCCTGGAGCATAGAGCACCGGTTCATGGGGGCCCCGGAAACGATCTCCTTCAGCTTCTTCACCGGATCCGCATAGCGGAACTGGATCCCCTTGGCCTTCCCCACTTCCATGCCCTCCTTCATGGCCAGCTCCTGGAGACGGAGGGTCGAAGGATAGGAGACCGCCTCGACATTTAGCATACCGGTCAGGGCGCCCACCGGATTGATCGCCACATTCATGAGGAGCTTCCCCCAGATCAGCGAGTTGAGATCCTCATCATATTTGACCTCCACGCCGGCCCGGGTGAACATCTCTGCCAAGCGCTGCGAATCCTGCCTCTGGGAGGGATGGACCACCCCCAGGACCGTCTCGGCATGGCCGGAGTTGTTGACCGCCCCGGGCCCAATCACGTAAGCCCCGCGGGAAGTAACCCCGGGAATGATGCGCTCCATGGGGATGTGGTGGGCAATCCGCTCCACATTCCCCAATCCATTTTGCATGGTGAGCACGAGGGTCTTCTCCCCAAAGAGCACCTTCCATTGGCTCAGGGCGGTTTCCGTATCGTACGCTTTCACCATCAAGAAGACGATATCCACCGGTTTCAAGCCCTCGGGTGAGGAGAAGGCTCGGACCGGAATGAGTTCCTCCTTCCCGCTGGCATCCCGGACGCGGAGACCTTCCTTCTGGAGCTTCGCGATGTGCTCTTGCCAGATGTCGAGGAAGATCACATCGAAGCCGGCCTTCACCAACAGGCTGCCGAACACCGATCCCATAGCCCCTGCTCCCAACATTGCAATGCGCATCGGTCCCCTCCTTAGCCAAAAGCCGGCCTCCCTGGCGGAGTCGGCCGGCAGCAATGGGTTTTCCGAAAACTGAAGTCAGTCCTTTTCTTTACTCCCCATGCGTTTAGGTGATGGGGAGCCGCTTTCCGGTCCGCGTCTCCTCGGCAATACGGGCTTTCTCTTTGAAGTAATCCTCCAGGCCGAAGACCTGCTTGATGCGTTCCCCGCCCTTGATGCGATCCTCCATGTCCTCCACCGATTCGCAGATCCGGATGATCAGGTCGATCTTCTCTTGAGGAATTACGACGATCCCATCATCATCTCCCACTACCCAGTCATCCGGCTTCACCTGCACTCCTCCGCAATTGATGGGAACCTGGATCTCTCCCATCACATCGCACGATCCGCACCGGGGGATGATGGCCCGCGTGAAAAGGGGAAATCCCATCCGCCGGATCGGCGCCACATCCCGTACGGCCCCGTCCACCACTATGCCCACTGCGCCCAGGCGCTGAGCCTCGTAGCAAACCAACTCTCCCATGACCGCTGACTCGGTAACGCGGCTCGCGTCGACTACCAGGATATGGCCAGGCTTGATATAATCCAATGAGGCCAGGACCGTCATGAAGTCGGAAGGTACCGTGCGCACCGTCAAAGCCTGACCGATCATCTGCGTTCCCGGGAGAACCGGCTTGATTGCGGAATCCATAGCATTCTGCTTCCACATGGCATCACTTAAAGAGGCGGTGTCCAACTTCTTCAGGCGCTCCACAATCGATTCCATCGATTCCTCCTCCCATCTTGGTCCGGGGCGAGATCACTCTACCCTAATGGAACTTCTTTGCGGATTGGGCGAGGGCCAATCCCAGATCGAATCCCCTCTGATTGTCTTCGAAATCCGGAAAGCGCTCCTGCAAGACCTCTATGAACCTCTCCTGGGCGACCGGGATATCGCTCAGCCCCACGGCCAGGCCCAGGCTGATGACGCTGATATGAAGAAAATCGTGGAAACGGTCCCGCGAGAGTTGGTTGAGGTTAAAGGGGAAAACCAAGGGGGTGAACTCCTTGAGGGCCCCCAGCAGATCATCCAACGGGGGGTAGGCCTGCTTTTTCATTCTCACCAGGGTGGGAGGGGAAGGCTCGGTGTTAAGCAATACCACTGACCGCGGGTGAAGGTAGTTGCAATGACGGACCGCCTCCAGGGGCTCAAAGGCAATGAGCATGTCCGCCTTGCCGGAGGGGATTAAGGCAGAGCGGGTCATGCGGCGTTCATCGAAGGCCTCGCCTGGCTCCAATAGGCGAAAGCGCACATGGGAGGTCACCCCTCCCTCCCGCTGCGCCCCACCCCGCCTCTCTGCCCCGCTGACGATGATCCCGTCCCTGATGGCCGCCAGCTTGAACAGGTTGCCCAGGGTGATGACCCCCTGACCTCCAAAACCGGCGATCACGATGTTATAGGTCTTCATCAGCTCCCCACCCCGGCCAGCTCGCGAGGCTTCACTCTTGACCTCACCTCGGTGCGGGTGATGGCCGAGTTGGGACAGACATTCTTGCAGGCCCCGCAGAGGGTGCAGGTGGCCTCCTCGATATAGTAGACCTCCTCGCCCTCCTCCGTCCGGGAGCGGATGGCCGGGCAGCCGAACTCCATGTAGCACTCCCCGCACCTCTGACAGCGCTCGGGATCGATATCGTAATAGATGTCCTCCTCCGGCCTGGACCGCCTCCGCCGCCGGTCGGCCTGCAGGGAGCATTCGCGTTCGGCGATAATCACCTTGAACCCAGGGGTCTCCAGCGCCGTCAGGATCCCATCCACCATGGCCCGCACATTAAAGGGGTCGACGGTCCTCACATACTTCACCCCCAAGACCCTCATCAACTCTCGGATGTCCACCCCGGGCACCTTTTCGCCATTCACCTTGAGATTGGTCGTCGGGCTGGGCTGATGGCCGGTCATGGCAATCCACTTATTGTCCAAAAAGAGGAGCAGCACCTCCGCATCTTGCTGCACCGCATTGATCAGGGCCGGCACCCCGGAGTGGAAGAAGGTCGAATCGCCCACGATGGTTATCACCTTTTGATCGTCTATGACCTTGCTCACCCCCTGGGAGGTCGCCAGGCCACAGTTCATGCAGGTGACCCAATCAGAGGCATAATGGGGGGGTAGGCCGGAGAGAGTGAGGCAGCCAATATCTCCCCCATAGACCTCTTGCCGGCGGGTCGCCTTCATCAGGGAATAAATGGTAGCCCGATGGGGACAGCCCGCGCAGAAGGTGCCCGTCCTCGGCGGCAGCTTCTCGATGAGCGGCTTCGCTTTCCTCGCCACCTCCAACCCGCTCAGCTTGCCCTCTACCCCGAACTCCCGCGCCAGGGCCTGCCCGATCAGATCCACATTGAGCTCCCCATAGCGGGGAAAGAGATCCTTCCCCTTGATGGGCAGCGACAGGCCCCCATCGTAGGCGGCCTTCTTGATCTGAAACTCCAAAAACCCCTCCAGATCCTCCACGATGATCGCCCCTTTCAGAGGTCGCAGGAAGTCCCGAATCATGCCCTCGGATAAGGGATAGGAGAGTCCGATCTTGAGGATGGGCAGGTCGTAGAGGCCCAGGAGGTCCAAGGCCTCCAGGAGGTACTCGTAATTGACGCTGGAAGTGATCAGCCCCCAGTCCCCGCTCCCGGGGAGGATCCGGTTCAGATGGGCTTGAACCGCGTCTTCCCGCAAACGGTCCATCGACTCGAGGAGCCTCCGGTGGTTGTCCACGGTGCTTTGAAAGAGGTTGAAATAGCGGACCGGATTCTTGACAAAATGGCCGGCAGCCGGCCTTTCGGCAGGCATCTCCCCTAAGACCAGGTCCCCGGCGTTGTGGGCTAGGCGAGAGGGCAGATTGACGATAAAGGGCACACTGAAGCGCTCGGAAAGCTCGAAGGCCTCCTTCGTGAAATTCTTCGCCTCCTGGATATTGGAAGGCTCCAGGATGGGGGCATGGGTGTGGAGGGAATACCAGCGATCGTCCTGCTCGCTGGTGGAACAGGTCGCCCCCGGGTCACTCCCGACGACCACCACCAGCCCGGCCCGCACCCCGGTCAATCCCAAAAAATGGAGGGGCTCGGACGCGACATTCATCCCTACATGCTTCATCGCCGCCATGGCCCGAACGCCGGAGAAGCTGGCCCCGATCGCCCCGTGCAGGGCTACATGCTCATTGGTGCTATACTCCCCGTGCAGCCTCGGGAGATGCTCCTGGATGGAGATGAGGGTGTCCCCGATCTCGGAGGCGGGCGTGCCCGGGTAGGTGGCAAAATAACCCAACCCTGCCTCCAGGGCCCCTCGGGTCACTGCCTCATTGCCCATGGCCAGGATCCTTTGGCCTGCCTCGCAGGAGAGGATTCCATCCATCATCAGGATGCGGATGAGAGGTAGTGGGAATACCATTTCAACACCTCCTCTCCCTTCGCCTCCTTGCCGACAGGGATGTGAAGGTTGATCCCCGCAACCTTCGCCTCCCTGATCTCCTTCCAATCCCCCTCGGTCTTTTTCACCTGCTCCAACTCCAGGCTGAGATAGATCGGCCTTCCGATCTCCCCCGGCAGCTGGGCCAGGGAGAGCATCTTACTCGGCCACTTGAGGAAGACATAATCGGCCCCCAGGTCGGCCATCTGCTTCAACCGAAATAGCTCCAGCGGCGAGTCCACCCTGGCGCATACCCCGACCTGGATGGGTGCGCCTCCTGCAATGGGTCCGCCCGCCGGATCGAAGCCCGCCTTGGCCCGGAGCGCCATCCGCAGAAGCTGCAAGAGGTCGAGGTCAAAGACCGGCTTGGCCTCGGGGAAGGAGGTCTTGGAAGGGTGAGGCCCCGCGCTCAGGAGGACCTTTTCCAGGCCCAGGGCGCTCGCAGTAATCAGGTCGGAGAAGAGGGCTATCCGGTTACGATCGGCCGGATGCAAATGCAGGTAGATCTCCTTCCCCAACTCCTCCTGGAGCAGAGAGCCCAGGGCCAGGGGGTTCAATCCTCCGCCTGGATTATAGAGATGGAAGCCGCCTGCAGACTTGAGCTTCTTGGCCGCGGCCAAAAAGGATTCTACCTCGGTGGTAATCGGGCAGTCCAGCTGAGCAATCAAAAGCTGCATCTCTTGTCTTTAGCCCTTTCTCTCGGCCCCTCTTGCCTCCGTGGCCCCTCGCTGCCAGATGACCTCCTGGGGGCGGGTGCGCTTGGACCAGTCCTCGGGATCTCGGACTTGGGAGAGTTTCTCCAGTTGCCCCAGTGCGTCTAATCGATCATAGATCATCTTCCAGACGCAGTCCAGGCCTTCCCTCACCTCGCACTTTCCGTCGGCCATGCCCTCGCAAGGTCCGTTGGCAAGCCCCTTGGGACAACGGGTCAGAAAACAGATCCCTCCCGTCTCCCCCAAGAGACAATCCCCGCAGGCCCGGCAGCGCTCAAAAAACCTCCCCAACCTCTCCGCCTTCCCATAAAAGTGGGAATCCAATCCCGGGAGGCAAACCTTGCCCGTGACCTCCACCGCGTTCTGAACCCCGAGGCCACAGGCAAGCACCAAGACCGCATCTGCCTCCTCCAGCTCTTTCTTGATCCGACGCAGGTCTCTGCGGAGGAGGCGCTCATCGCATGGCTCCTCGCACATGATGGAGGCCAGGACCCTGCCGCCCAGGCTCTTTTCCTCCCACTCCTTCACCTGTTCTGACCCGCCGGTCTGGCAGGTGGCCGCACAACCTCCGCACCCGATGATGACGACCTTCGGGTAAGAAGAAAGCATGGAGAGGATCTCCTCTTTCGCCTTCTGGGTAGTGATCATCATAGGCGAACTCCTTTGTACTAAAGAAAGGCGAAACGGCAAGGCTGAGTCCTTTTATGCCATTGCCTCTCGATCTGTCAAGAGAAAACTGGCTCCCCCAAAAACCTGGCCAGGACTGCATTGAAGGCAGCGGTATTCTCGATCATGGCCATGTGGCCTACCCCCTCCATGATCTCCAGCCTCGAATGAGGGAGGTGCTGCTGCAGCTCCAAGGAGAGCCGGAGCGGGGTGAAACGGTCCTCCCGCCCGCAGAGGATCAGGGTCTCCTTTTGAATCTGCGAGAGCTGGTGGCGGACATCGAAGGCATTGCAGGCGGCAAAATCCTGAAGTAGCACCTCGGGGCGCGACTTGCCCACCTCCGCTTCTCCCAGGCTCAAGAGATAGGTGGGAAAGCGGGGGGAGTAGGCATAATGGCAGATCACCCGAATCGCCTCCTTGAAATCCCGCTTCAGGGCCAAGAAGACCTTCCGGGGGACTCTCAGCCGCGCGCCGGTCCCGGCCAAGGCCATCTTCTTCACCCGCTGGGGCGAGGAGAGGGCCAGGCTCATGGCGATCGCCCCTCCCATCGAATGCCCCACCAAGATGAACTCCCTCAGGCCCAGGGCATCGAGCAGGCAGAGCAGGTGGCGCCCATAATCCTCGATGCTCCCCTCCCCATCGCCCTCCGAGTTCCCATGACCTGGAAGGTCCACTGCCAGGACACGGAAGCCTTGCTCGAAGGCGTGAAGCTGACGAAGCCAGACATTAGAACTCCCACCGGCCCCGTGGATGAAGACCAGCGTCACGGCTCTTGGTCGCCTGAACTCCTGCCGGAAGTAGATCTTCTTCCCCTCTATCTTCAAGGAGGGCATGGGGTCTCACCTCCCCAAGGCCCGGATCCCATAAAGGATCAAGGAGAGGATGCCGACCGCCCAACGATAGTGGCCGAAGGGGGCCAATCTTCCCCGCTCCAGATAGCGTAGCAAATAGCCAATGCTGAGGAAACCGAAGAGGGTGGCTGAGCAGGCCCCCAGCAGAAATGGCAGCCGCTCCGGGGCCGGGAGTCCGGTCCGCAGCAGGTGAATTCCCTTGACCAGGGCAGCGCCCGCTACAATCGGGGAGGCCAAAAGGAAAGAGAAACGGGCAGCGGCCTCCCTCTTCAAGCCCAATAGCAGCCCGGCGGTGATGGTGATGCCGGAACGGGAAACCCCAGGGAAGAGGGCAGTGGACTGGGCCAATCCGATGGCCAGGGCCTCACCCAGGCCAATTGCCTCCAGTCCCTTCTCCAATCGTCCTCTCCTATCTACATAGATGAGCAAACTCCCCATGAGGATCATCAGGAGGGCGATGGAGGCCGGGTGGCGGAAGTGTTGCTCGATCGTCTCCTCTGCCAGGAGTCCCACTGCCACTGCAGGAAGGCTGCCCCAGACCAGGAGCCAGCTCATCTGCCGCAGGCGGTCCTCCCCGATCCTCCGCTCCCAGAGGCTCTGGCCGAATGCCCGCAGCAGGTCCAGCCAATCCCGGCCGAAATAGAGGAGGAGGGAAAAGAGGGTTCCGAAATGGAGGGCCACATCGAAGGTGAGTCCCAAATCCTGCCATCCCATCAGCCAGGGAATGAGGATGAGATGGGCCGAACTGGAAATGGGCAGGAATTCGGTGATCCCCTGGACAACCCCTAAGGTCAGGGCGCGCAGGATGATCACGGGAGCTTAGGTCCCGAGTTGCTGGTAGGCGGCACGCTGGGCCTCTCGATAGATCTCTCTCACGCTCAGATGGAGACGCTTCGCCAGGGTCCTGCAGTCGTCATATTCAGGGCAGAGGTCGGTGATCTCATCTCCCATCTTTCCCACCTTAATCCTCACCCGTCCATAGCGGGTCTCTATCTCCTTGATCTCGCGCAAGAGCTTTTTGCGCATGGCCTGCGAGATCCGTACCCCAAAGGTGGTGGTCTCCTCGAAGAGGATGCGGTTGCAGTCGTTCACCTTTTCGGGAGGGGATAGGACCGTCAACTTGATCGCCGGACGGGATTTCTTCATGAAGATAGGCGTCAGATAGACATCGAGCGCCCCGGCCTGAAACAGCCTTTCCCACAGGGTCTCGAAGAATTGGGGGTTCATGTCATCAATATTCGATTCCAAGATCGCTATCGTGTCCTCCTCCAGGTCGCCATCCACCTCCCCCACCATCAGGCGGAGCAGATTGGGCAGGGAGGGAAATTCCTTGCTCCCCGCACCGTAACCCACGCTCTGGATCTTCATGAAGGGCATCGACCCAAACTGGCTGGCCAGGGTGGTGATGATGGCCGCCCCGGTGGGGGTGGTGAGTTCGCCTGCGACCTCGGTGGAATAGGTGGGAACCTCCTTGACCAGCTCTGCCGTGGCCGGGGCGGGGACGGGCAGCTTCCCATGCTCGGCCATCACGAATCCCGATCCCAGATGGAGGGGGGAGGAAAAGATCTTGCCCAACCCCAGATGGCGAAGGCCAATGGCCGATCCCACGATATCCACAATCGAATCCAAGGCCCCCACTTCGTGAAAATGGACATGCTCCACCGAGGTCCCGTGGATCTTAGCCTCGGCCTCTGCCAGACGGGTAAAGATCGTCTGGCAATCCGCCTGTACCTGGGGGGACAGGCTGCTCCCCTGGATCACCTCCAAGATGTGGGAGAGGTGACGATGGGAATGCTGGGGGTGCTCGATCACCACCTCCACCTTGGTGCCGGTAATGGCGCACCGCTTCACCTTCTTTGCCTCCAGGCGAAATCCCTCGAGGCGAAGCTTGCTCAGCTCCCCCTGCAAGACCTCTAACTCCAACCCCGCATCCACCAGGGCGCCCAGGATCATATCCCCGCTGATCCCCGCAAAACAATCAAAGTAAGCGATCTTCATGGCAGGCTCCTTCTATGGACTTTCCCACTAAGGTGGGTGGCTACGCTGCAAAAAGGACAGATCAATTTAGCAGATGGCTTTCCCTTGCACAAGGAATTTTTCGGCCTTTCCCCTCCCTGCTCTTCCGGTGTCCCCAAATTACCGATTGACTTTTTCCCCCTTTCGTCTTAATTTGAAAAGGTCGATTCATCAAGGCCTAAAGGCCATTTTCACCGATTCAATCAGGGAGGAATAAATGCCCGAGCTGCGCAAAGATCCCATCACCTCGCGATGGGTCATCATCTCTACCGAGAGGGGGCGGCGCCCCCATTTCCTCGAAATGGAGCCACCTCATAAATCCGACGGATTCTGTCCCTTCTGCCCCGGCAACGAGGACAAAACCCCTCCCGAGGTCTTGGCCTATCGGCCCAATGGTGGGCCTCCCAATTCTCCCGGCTGGAATCTGCGCGTGGTCCCCAACAAGTTCCCGGCCCTCCAGATCGAGGGAGACCTCGACCGCAAGGGGGAGGGGATGTATGACAAGATGCGGGGCATTGGGGCTCACGAGGTGATCATCGAAAATCCGGACCACCTGGCGACCATCTCCCAGCTCCCCGAGCAGAAGGTGGAAGAGATCCTCTGGGCCTTCCGCGACCGCATCCTGGACCTAAAAAAGGATCGTAGATTCCGCTATATCCTCATCTTCAAGAACCACGGCACAGCCGCCGGGGCCACCCTGGAGCATCCCCATTCCCAGCTTATCGCCACCCCCATCGTCCCCAAGCGGGTGCGGGAGGAGGTGGATGGGGCGAAGGAATATTTTTCGTACAAGGAGCGCTGTATCTACTGTGACATCATCACGCAAGAGCGGGAACAGGGGGCGCGCCTCATCAGCGAGAATGAGGACTTCGTGGTCATCGCCCCCTTCGCCCCCCGTTTCCCCTTCGAGACCTGGATCCTCCCCAAGGCCCACGACTCCTTTTATGAGGATGGCCAAAAACGCGAATATGTGAACCTCGCCCGTTCCCTCAGGGACACCCTGCTCCGTATCGAGAAGTCCTTATCTCACCCCCCCTACAACTTCATCATCCATAATACCCCCTTCCATGAGAACCAACGTGATTCATATCATTGGCATCTGGAGATCATGCCCAAGTTGACGCGGGTGGCGGGATTCGAATGGGGGACCGGGTTCTACATCAATCCGACCCCTCCAGAGGACTCTGCCAAATTTATGCGGGAGATCGACCTGACCCCCTGATCATCGATGAGGGGACCCGATGTCGCCTTCCCCTGCATTGCATCCGGCGGGCAAGCCAGGGGCTGAGTCTTCATTGCTCGGATCTTAACCTCAAGCAAGGGAGGTGCTTCATGGGACGAAGACTCAAGATCCTCATCGCCTCTCCGGAGGTGGCGCCATTCGCCAAGACCGGAGGCCTGGCCGATGTCACCGGGGCCCTGCCTAAGGCCTTGGAGCAGTTAGGCCATGAGGTGGCCGTGATCCTACCCAAGTATGCCATGGTGGATAAGGGAGGCTCCCCCCAGACCAAGGTATTGGACCGGCTTTCCCTTCCCATCTCTGACCGCTGGGTCGATTCCGCCGTCTATGAGACCAAGCTGGGGGAGGCGATCCCGGTCTATCTCTTGGCCAATGAGGCCTATTATGACCGGCCTGAGCTCTACCGCACCTCCCAGGGGGATTATCCCGACAATGCGGAGCGGTTCATCTACTTCGCCAAGGCGATCCCCGAGGTCGCCAAGAGGCTCGACTTCCAGCCCGACTGCATCCACTGCAATGATTGGCAGACCGGCCTGGTCCCCCTCTTCCTCCATGCCCTCTATCGGGACGACCCCTTCTTCGCCCAGACCGGCACCCTCTTCACCATTCACAACCTCGCCTACCAAGGGGTCTTCTGGCACTACGATTGGCACCTGTTGGGGATCGGATGGGAGTATTTCACCCCGGAGGCGATCGAGTTCTACAACCACATCAACCTGTTGAAGGCGGGAGTCGTCTACGCCCAGATCATCAATACGGTGAGCAAGACTTACAGCCGGGAGATCCAGACCCCGGAGTTCGGCCATGGGCTGGAAGGGATCCTGAGGGCCAGGGAAAAGGACCTCTTCGGGATCGTCAACGGCATCGATTATGAGGAGTGGAGCCCGGCAAAGGACGGCTGGATCGCCGCCCCCTATGAAGATCGCCATCTGGCGGGCAAGGCCGCCTGCAAGGTGGACCTGCTCAAGGAGTTTGGGCTGCCTCCCCAGGCGAGTCGGCCCATCCTGGGGGTCATCTCCCGACTGGCCTCGCAGAAGGGATTCGACCTGCTGGCCGAGATCATGGAGGAGCTGATGGAGAGGGACCTCTTCTTTATCCTCCTGGGCACTGGAGATCAGGTCTACCACGACCTCTTTGGGGAGATCGGCAAGCGATTTCCGGAGAGGGCGGGCATTCGCCTCGGATTCGACAACGCCCTGGCCCACAAGATCGAGGCCGGCTCGGATATGTTCCTGATGCCCTCCCGTTACGAGCCCTGCGGATTGAACCAGCTCTACAGCCTGAAGTACGGCACGATCCCCATCGTCCGGAGCACGGGCGGACTGGCGGATACCATCAAGGATTACAACCCCCGCACCAAAAAGGGAAATGGCTTCAGCTTTACCGAGTACTCCTCCGCCCAGCTCCTGGCCACCATCGATCGGGCGCTCTCCCTCTATCAGGACCGCCGAAGTTGGAAGGAACTGATGCGGAACGCCATGGGGGAGGATTACTCCTGGGAGGTCTCTGCCCAACAGTATCTGAAGCTCTATCGCAAGGCACAACAGAAGAAGATGGCGGTTTGACTGGTGAACGAGGTGACCCATCCGGGCAAGCCCAAGGGGATGACCTTTTCCATTTTTCCCCAGGAGATCAGGGGGAGCCTCCTCCTCGCCTTTTGCCTGCTCCTCCTGCTCTTCCTCTCCCTGGCCCTCTTCGCCCTCCAACAGGCCCGGGAGGTCAGGCGACAGACCGAGCTCATGGTGGAGAATTTCAGGAAGGGGAACCTGATCTTCTCCCAGTTAGGGAACTTTGCCCTGGAATTGAATGTCATCGCCAAGGGGGGCATGAGGACGGCCAATCTCCAGGAAGGGGCGAGGTTGGCCGAAAGGCTCCAGCATACCAAGGCCGAGATCGACTCCTATATTGCCGGCCATCTGCAGGACGCATCCAGCCCGGCGGAGCGGCAGGCCTGGGAGGATCTGCAAAAGGGGGTGGCTGATTACTGGAATGGGCTGCAAGGCATGGTCCAGCTCATCCAAAGAGGGGGGAAGCCCGGGGCGTTCCTCCTCTCGAACTCTCGGGCCTTGATGAGCCAGAGGAGGCTGCGGGCCAACCGAGAAAGGCTTTTCCCCCTGTTTGAGACGACCGCGATGGGACACCAACAAGACATCTCTGCCGCCCTGGGGGAATTCAGGGCGCGTACCCTGGTCCTGACCGTCTTGACCCTGCTGATCGGGATCGGCATCATGTATTTCTCACTGCGGGACATCCAGGCCAAGACGGACCGGATCAAGAAGGAGAGGGACTTCTCTCAGGTGCTCATCGAAGCAATTGGAGATGGGGTTGCCCTGTTTAATGCGCAGGGGAGGGTGGAGTTTGCCAATCGCAGGTTTGCTGAGATGCTCAATTATCCTCCGGAAGAGATCCTGAGGAAGGCATATCCTGAAATCTTCCATCCCGAAGACCTCCCCCAGGTCGAGTCGGAGGGTCCCTCTGTCGCCAGGAGGCCCTTTACCCTTGAAGGCCAGCTCATTCGAGCGGATGGCACTTCTTTCCCCGCTCTGGTCACTGCGGCCCCGCGCCTGAACGAGGCCGGAATCAGCCTGGGGAGCGTCGCCCTCTTCCGGGATATCACCGGGGCTAAGGAGGCGGAGCAAGAGATCCTGCGGCGCAACCGCGAGCTCGCCTCCTTGAACGCCGTCACCGCCACCATGACTCAATCCTTGAACCTCCAGGAGACCCTGGGGAACGCAGTGGACAAGGTCATGGAGGCCCTAGACCTGGACGGCTGCGAGATCTACCTCCAGCAAGAGGAGGAGGACCGACTAATCCAGGTCGCTTGTGAGGGAATGAATAAGGGTGATTCCCCGCAGCAATCCGTTCCCGAGTTGGAACTGTCCCGGTCCAAGCTGATGGCCTGGGGCGGAGAGCCGATCATCCTCAATCGGCTCCAGGGGGAGATCCATCTCGCCCTGCTCTCCCAGGGATTTCTCTCTTTCGCCTCCATCCCCATCCAATCCCAGGGGATTACCCTGGGGGTCCTGAATGCGGCGAGCAGGAGGCCTGAGGGCTTCGCCGCCCCCGAGATCGAACTGCTACGCTCCAGCGCGAACCAGATGGGAATGTTCATCGAAAATGTGCGCTCCTTTGAAAGGGAGAGGCGAAGGGTGGAGGAGCTTTCTTCCCTGATCCAGGTGGCCCAGGCCGTCAATTCCTCCCTGGATCTGGAAAAGGTCCTGGGCTCCATCGTGGGGATGGCTGCCAAGGTGATGAATGCCCCGGCGGCCAACCTGATGCTGGTAGATCAAGGGAGTGGAGAGCTGCAATGGAGTGCCAATGTAGGATTTCCCCCCGAATGGATCGAGGTGGGCAGCCTCAAGGTGGGCCAAAGCATCTCCGGGCTGGTGATCTCTACCAAGGCCTCCCTTTCTATCCTGGAGATGAGCCAGGATCCCCGCTTCCTCTACCCGGAGATGGCGGCCAAGTATGGATTCCATTCCTTCTTGGGGGTCCCCCTCGCCCTCCGAGAGAAGATCATCGGTGGCCTCTACATCTGCACCACCGAGCCTCACCGCTTTTCCGAAAGGGAGGTCGGCCTCCTCTCTGCCCTTGCCAACCAAGCCGCCCTGGCCATCGAGAATGCACGCCTCTTCCGGGAGACGGGGAATCTGGCAGCCCAGAACTTCAGACGTTATCAAGAGGTCTCGATCCTGCATGAGGTGGGGGCCGCCATGCGCAGCACCATTCACTTCGATCAGCTCCTGCCCATCATCCTGACCGGCGTCACCTTCGGAGGAGGCCTGGGTTTCAATCGGGCCATCCTCTTCCTGGCCGATGAGCGGAATGAGTTCCTGGAGGGGGTCTTGGGGATGGGTCCCGGCAGCGCCGAGGAGGCCTCCGCCATCTGGAGCCAACTGGAGGAGAAGAGGTCCTCCTTGCTGGAACTCAGCCAGTCCATCTCCGGGGAGTCCCTGACGCGATCCCCCTTCAACCTCTTCGCTCGAAGTCTGAAGGTCCCCCTCGCCCCCCAGGCAGGGGTGATCGCCCGGACGGCCATCGAAAGGAAGGGATTCAATGTCCAAGACCTCGCCTCTCCAGAGGCCAAGATCTACCCCGAGTTCGAAGGCCGCCTGGGGACCTCCGCCTTCGCCACCGTGCCCCTCCTGGCCAAAGATCAAGTCATCGGGGTCATCTGGGTGGATAACCTCTACAACGGACGCCCGATCACCGATGGAGATTTCCGCTTCCTCGCCGCCCTGGCCAATCAGGCAGGCATGGCCATCGAGGGAGCGCGACTCTATTCCCGCCTGGAGGAGGCCCACCGCCAGCTGTTGCAAAGCCACCACCAGATCGTGCAGATGGAAAGGCTGGCCACCCTGGGAGAGATGTCGGCCACCTTGGCCCACCAGATCCGTAATCCCCTCGTCTCGATTGGGGGATTTGCCCGACGCCTATCCCAGATGAGCCCGGAAGACAGCCCCCCTCGCCAATATCTCGAAATCATCCAGCGCGAGGTCCAAAGGCTCGAGGAAATCGTTAAGGATATCCTCTCGGTCTTCCGGGGGATTCGGCCCCAGTTCATCCCGGGAGACCTGAACCAGATCGTCCGCGAGTGCCTCACCCTCTACCAGGATCGAATCAAGGGACAAGGTCTAAACCTACGCGCCCACCTCGAACGAAAGCTCCCCCTGGTCCCCCTGGACGCGACCCAGATGCAGCAGGCCCTGTCCAACCTCTTGGACAATGCCCTGGAGGCGATGCCGGAAGGGGGTGATCTGCAGGTCTCGACCTTCAACTCTCCGGAGGCCGTCCACCTGGAGATTAGGGACACCGGACCCGGGATCCCTCCAGGGGCCATGGAGGCCATCTTCGATCCCCTCTTCACTACCAAGGCGGAGGGGACCGGGCTGGGGCTTACCCTTACCCGTCGTATCATCTCCAACCATCAAGGGAGGATCGAGGTGAGAAACCTCCCGGAGAGGGGAGCCACCTTTTCCATCTCCCTTCCCCGGAGGCCGGAGACGGAACAATCCTTAAATCAGAAAGAGGAGGTGGTTTGAATGAAAAAGATCCTGGTAGTGGATGATGAAGAGAGCATTCGCCTCCTCTACCAGGAGGAGCTCAGGGATGCCGGATACGAGGTAGTAACCGCCCAAGATGGGGCAGAGGCCTTAAGAATGGTGAAAGAGAACAGGCCGGATCTGATCACCCTGGATCTCAAGATGGCCAATATGGACGGCACGGATTTCCTGCAGGCCTTGAGGAAGATGTACCGGGATCTCCCGGTGATCATCTGCACCGCCTATGATGACTATCGGCAGGATTTCCGGCTTTGGGCCTCGGATGGCTTCATCACCAAATCCTCGGATATCACCGAGCTGAAGGCAAAGATATCGAAGCTGTTGGATCAAGGCGGCTGAGGGCGCCGGCCCATGTCGCGAGCCAAAAGGGGAGGTAGCGCATCAAAGATGAAAAAGATCGAAGCGATCATTAAACCTTTCAAACTGGACGATGTGAAAAATAGCCTGACTGAGGTCGGGATCCAGGGGATCACCATCAGCGAGGTCAAGGGATTTGGCCGGCAGAAGGGACACACCGAGCTCTACCGCGGGGCGGAGTACACCATCGATTTCCTTCCCAAGGTAAAGATCGAGATCGTGGTCCCGGACGAGAAGTGCGAGAAGGTGGTGGAGATCATCCAGGGAGCGGCCAAAACTGGCAGGATCGGCGACGGCAAGATCTTCATCCTCCCCTGCGAAGAGGTAGTCCGGATTCGCACCGGGGAAAAAGGGGACGATGCGATTTAAACCCATCCGTCTCACCCCCTTCAGATCATGAAAAAAGGAAAGAAATCTTTGTCAGAAGATCGATCCCCAGGAAGGCCAGAGGCGATCATCGCGCTCTCCCGGCTGAGCGAGACCTTATCCTCCCCCGCGGGCGCCCTCTCCCTGGGAAAGAAGGCCCAGGAGGCCTTGAAGTCTCTCTGTGCCTTCAAAAGGATGGGCCTCCTCTTCCGCACCCCAGGGGGGAGGTGGAAGGAGCTGGAGGCAGGCGGCGCAACCCCCCAGCAGCGTTCTCCGCTTCCCTCTCCCTTCCTGGAGCGGATGCAGCGGGAGAGGAGGGCTGTGGCCAGGGCCTCCCGGCAGAAGGAGCCCCTCTTCCTCGATCCCCAGGCTCCCCTCGGGCCGGAGCAGGAAGGGAGGTTGCAGGAGCTCTGGATCCCCATCCTGGAAAGGGCGGAGTTGCGCGGGCTCTTGTGGCTGGAGACACCCTCGCCCCTTGTTCCTCTCTCCGAATTCTGGGCAGGCCTCTCCCTGATGGCTAACCTCATCGGCCAATCCCGTCTGTTAGAGGCAGCCCTGGCGGCCAGAAGCGAATCGCCCCTTCCCGAGGCCACTGCCCTGGCCCCCGGAAAGTCAGGCCCCGGATTCCCCTCCATCATTGGCAAGAGCGAAAAGATGCACCAGGTCTTCGAGGCGATCCAGAAGGTCAGTCCCACCCGGGCCAATGTCCTGCTGCGAGGGGAGAGCGGAACGGGAAAGGAATTGGTGGCCCGCGCCATTCACCAGTTCAGCCCTCGCGCCGATAAGCCCTTCGTGGTGCTAAACTGCGCCGCCTTACCCGAATCCCTCATCGAAAGCGAGCTCTTCGGGCACGAGAAGGGCTCCTTCACCGGGGCGGTGGTCAGCCGAGAGGGGCGCTTCGAGCAGGCCGACGGGGGGACCATATTCCTGGATGAGATTGGGGATATCAGCCGTCTGGTTCAAGTCAAGCTGCTCCGTTTCCTGCAAGAACGGAAGTTCGAAAGGGTGGGAGGGAAGAAGACCTTCTCCGTGGATATCCGCATTATCGCCGCCACCAATCGCAACTTGGAGGCGGCGGTGGCCGAGGGCCATTTCCGGGAGGACCTTTTCTATCGGCTGAATGTGGTCCCCATCTATCTCCCTCCCTTGCGGGGGCGAAAAGAGGATATCCCCCCGCTGGTCGGCCACTTCCTCTCTCGTTTCAATGCTGAAAACGGAAAGCGGGTCAAGCTCTCTGCGCCGGCCATGGACCTGATCATGGGATACGCCTGGCCCGGGAATGTACGGGAGTTGGAGAACTGTTTGGAGAGGATCGTGGTAATGGCGGAGCGGGAGGTGATCTCTCCCGAGGAGGTCCCCCTGCCCTATGGACATCTCTCCTCCCTGTCCGGACCCTCCTCATCGGCCCCTCCCCCGCAGGATTCACCTCCCCTCCCCCAATCGCTGGAGGAGTTGGAGAAAAGAAGGATCGAGGACGCCTTGCGCCGATGTGGCATGGTACAAGCCAGGGCCGCCCGGCTCCTAGGCATCACCCAGAGGCAGATCGGATACAAGATCAAGAAGCTGGGCATCACCCTCAAGATCTTATAGCGCATAATTGTACGAACTCTTACATCTTTGTAGCATGGGAGGCCGCGTCCCCTCTGCCGGGTCGAACTCCTTTCTCGCCCTCCGTTCTCATCAACTCCTTATTATTCAATTAGTTATAGATCTAAAGGCCCGCTCCCGGCACCCTGGCATCAATATTGCTGGAATCCATATATGAGGTGACCATCAACGCTTCTCTTGATGCTCCACCGCAATTCAACCCGGGGGAAAGGGCAACCATGGTCAAGATCTCGGCAAAAGAACTCTCAGCCAAAACGGAGCCGGCCCGGCGGAGCCGGCCCGGCTACGCCCTGTTCTGGGGGTGTCAGATCCCGGCCCGCCTCCCCTTCCTGGAAAAGGGCATGCGGGCGCTGTTGCAGGACTTGGGGGTGGTGACCCACGACCTCCCGGGCTTCACCTGCTGCCCGGAGCGCTCCTTCATCGCCAACCTCAATCCTTCTCTCTGGCTCATTACGGCTGCCCGAAACCTGGCCCTGATAGAGGCCGAGGAAATGGACCTGCTCACCCCCTGTCCGGGGTGTTATGCCACCTTCCGGGAGGCGATCCATCTCCTTCGGACCGACCGCGAGGCCAGGAAGAGGATCCAGTCCTCCTTGAAATCGCTGGGGTTAGAGTGGAGAGATCGGATCCGCATCTTACATATTGCCACCCTCATCCACGAGGTGCTGGGCCTGGATAAGATCAAAGGCCTGCTGAAATACCGGCTGGAGGACCTTCGGCTGGCGGTTCACTATGGCTGCAATCTCCTCCGCTCGCAGCAGGCTCATCCCTTCGATCATCCCACGCACCCCCGCAAATTGGATAGCCTGGTGGAGGCCCTGGGCGGGATCTCCCTCGAATATGAGACCAAAGGGGAATGCTGCGGAGAGTCCCTGGGGCGGACGCAAGGGCCCGGTGAGGCCAAGGCCATGGCCCGGAGAAAGCTCGCGGCGATCCGGACCGCCGAAGCCGATGGCATCCTGGTCGCCTGTCCGGCTTGTTTCATGCAGTTCGACACCCAGCAGGCCCTGATGGCCCGAGAGGGAGAGAATTATCAGATTCCGGTCCTCTATCTCACCGAGCTGGTGGGCCTTGGTTTCGACCTCTCTCCGGACTCCCTGGGACTTTCCTTCCATCGCACCCCCGTGGGGCCCTTCCTGGAGAAATGGGAGGCAAAGAGGGGGGCGGGCTCCTCAGGCGGTCCGCCATTTGACAAAGAGGCCCTGAAGCGCTGCCTCAGTTGCAGCGCCTGTCTCAACGACTGCCCCATTGCCCTCGCGGAGGAGGATTATCGCCCCAATCTCCTGATCGAGAAATTGCTGGGCGGGGATCTATCTTTTTGCCTGAATCACGAAAAGCTCTGGTCCTGTCTTGAGTGTCACCGTTGCAGCCAGCTCTGTCCCCAGGGATACAGTTGGGAGAAGACCTTACACCTACTGAAGCAACTGGCCATGCAGGAGGGCCAGGCCCCCTCTTCCCTGCGAGAGGGCGTGGATCGCTTTCTCAAGACTGGCCGTCTGGTCGAGGCAAGCAGCACCTCGCGCAAGAGGCTGGGCCTCCCCGAAATGGAGCCGGCCCCTTCGG
>JAZDMQ010000037.1:0-29765 GCA_043800755.1 bacterium
AACCTCCAGAGATACTTGGATATCTCTGGACCCTTTGCTATTATTCAAAATTAACGGACTTTTTTTGGATATCAAATCCTATTCTTCATGTCAAGCCCTTTTTCAACATCGCAATCCTCGCTGAACTTCCTGCCCGTACCCATACGCGCCTGGGCGGTTCCCCGACCTGATCAATCGGTAAAGCTGCCGCCGCGTCGGCGGATTAGATCTACCAGCGCCGGCTTTCGCGCCAACACCGCCATGTCCCCCACTGTAAGCTGGCGTTTTTCCGTGAGGTAGCGTCGGCGGAGATCGGTGCCGCCCTCGATCAAAACACGGGCGATGTCATCGTATCCCTTGATCAGCGCGTAGGCGAAGGGCGGAAGCTCGTCCTCCGGGGCATCCGGCGAGGCACCCTTGGCGAGCAGCAGCTTCACCATCTCCAGATCTCCGGATTGGGTGGCCACCCGCAGGGGGGTCAGGTACATCTTGCTCTTGATGTTGACCTCTGCGCCAGCCTCGATCAGCAGGCGCGCCAATTCCGGCCGGCCCGCCTCCAGTGCCAAAAGAAGCGGGTTCTGATCGTATTCGTTGGTGGCATGGATGCCCGAGCCTTTGGCGATCATCTCCCGGGCCTCGTCAAAGCGCTTCTGCTCCAGGGCCTGTATCAGGCGGCCACCGGCGCCAAAGCGCATCTGCCTCCAATAAGGTGCGAGCCCGCCTATGAGGGACAGGAGGAACACCAGCGCCATGAGCCCCAGGACGCCCTTCAGGACCGAGCCAATGCGGAAGGGGCCCACCCTCAGGGATGCGAGCTCTTTGTACTCTTCCTCTACCCTCGTGGCCAGCTTGACACCCGCCGCCGACTCCAGCGCCGGCGTGCCCACCTTCCATATCAACAACGGGATGAGGATGAAACAAAGCCCCAGCACCAGGATAGCCATATCCCGCCCATACAGGGAGTAGAATCCGGCCAGCCGCGGATCCCCATAAGGGGAGAGAAGGATCTCCACCTCTTCTCCCGCCTTGAAAAGCTCGATGAGATGCACCTTGGGCTCGCGCACCTGCTGCATATGGCCATCCTGTGTGCGGTAGACGAACTCGGGATAGCTGGCCGTCACCAGGACATCCTCAAACACCGTTTGAAAAACCCCTCCGAGGCTCCTCTCTTTGTGGAACTCCTGGTGGTAGCCGACGAAGGTAGCCTTTGCCCGTGCCGGCGAAGTCTTCACGATGCTCGCGGTCCCCCAGATCTCCCAGGCACCGTAGAGTACGATGGGAATGCCGATGAGAATGAATAGGCCAAGAATGCCTTTGAGCACCAGTGCCATGCGATGGAATGCCTTAGGTGTTTGCATGATGGACGACAACGAGTCCGGCAGATGAAGTATCTCAGAACCCCGATATTAAGCACAAAAGGCACCGTGATCTTGGGGAGCCCCCCCGATCATCCGGTGCCTTTTCTTTCTGTGTCTGCGGAAACTGACCACAATCGCTTTACAATCTGAAAGGGTGGGAAGACCCAATCCCCTAATGTCCCGCTCGCGGCCTGTCCTCCAAGGGGCGTTCATCCGATCGAGACCGCGAGCCTCCCCTCATGGCTCCGCGATCTTCGCCATGTCCAGATCCTTGATGATCCTGACCCCTCGTCTTTTCATCTCTTCCCAGGCTTGGGCGGAGGTCTCGGGCGCTACTCCCCTACAAAGACTCTCGACCACGATCACCTTGTATCCATTGACAACGGCATCCAGGGCGGTGGCCCGAACACAGTAGTCGGTGGCAATCCCATAGACAACAACCTGGTGGATCCCTTGCTGGCGAAGGAGAGTGTCCATTTCCGTCTTTTGGCCGCCGTCATCCTGGAAGCCGGAGTAGCTATCGAACTGGGGATTCTGACCTTTCCTCACGATGTCCAGGAAGAGCCTTCGCTCCAACAGCACCTTGGCGTTCTCGGTCCCCTGCACACAGTGAGGGGGCCACAGAACCTGGGTTCTTCCGCCGATCGGAATCGCCTCGAAGGGCTTCTTGCCCGGATGATTGGTGTAGAAGGAGATGTGATTCGCAGGATGCCAGTCCTGAGTGGCGAAGACGGGGAAGCCGGCTTGGCTCAGGCGTCGCGTGGCCCCCTCCACCTCTTTCACGAAGGCCGCATCCGTTCCAGGCACAGCCAGCGATCCGTCCTTCCAGGTAGTGAAATCGCCCTGGACATCCACCACGAGACCCGCGGGCTTGGCCTCTGCGAAGGGGATTGCCATGGGGCATAGGAGGAGGCCGGCTCCCGAAATCAAGGCCCATGCAAAACAAACAATAGGTTTCATCTTCGCCTCTCCTTTTCGAAGCGTTTTCCTGCTGTGAGCGATGTGTTGAAAGAACTATCAATCCCTGCGAGTAATGCTGGACTCCAAAGACCTTCTATCATAGCTGCTTTTTAATCCTTTTGGGGCAGCTTGTCAATGGTCTTTTGGATTGCTCCGAATGGACAGGCTTGGCCGTTCCACTTACCGACGCGACTCTCCCCTTCCTCTTGGGGCACCGAAAACCAATTGACAATAGGATGTCGGGGGAGTAAATAGCATTTGGGGAGAGGAAGTTAGGGCAATAGGAGTGGCTGCTGTGAAAAAGCTGATCGGCATTGTGTTGATAATCATCGTGGCCGTCCTGTTGGTGTTCGCCTACCTGGAGCTGGGCAAGAAGACGGCTCAGGAGGGGAAGGCAGTGATGGATATACCGCGAGAATCTGTGGATAGGGCAAGACAATCCGCAGACGAGATGAACAAGAGAACAGAGCAGACCAACAAAGAAGTGAAGAAGATACTTGGGGATGAGAAGGAGTAGGAGCCAGCCCCATATGGGCAGGGGAGCTTAGCGCCAGCCCTTTGCCGTTACAGGGTCGCTCGAATACCTGAGGAGGTTGGTTGGATGGTGCTTAGGCGGAAACAACAACTGGGCGGGTTGTTTATCGCCCTGCTGGGGGCAGGGTTTACCGGATGGACCTGGTACACTGCGTTTTACGAGGGGTATTTCTATCGCAAAGCAAGCATGATCTTTCCCGCTTTCTTCGTTCTCGGCCTGGGGATGATCTTCTTTCCCGGTTACAAGGAAGAAAGAATTGCCCGCGGCGAGGATATATCTTCAATGAAAAGCTGGCAACTGATCACCCCTCGCTGGTGGGTAATCCTGATCATCGCATTCGTTGCCGCAGGCGTGAATTACCTTCTGCTGTCATCCTTGTAGCAATCGTGCCTAACCGGAATCGCCCCTGACTGGCTCGGTCGCTGGCTCTCCCTCGCAGGTGAAGCCTTTGCGTTCGGCGAACCGCGAGAGCTGATCCCCCAATCCCTCCTCCTTATCCTTCATCTCCCACGGCCTGAAGAGTCAATGGATACGGGTGTAATGCCGAACGCATCACAGAGGGCCTCGATCCCCTCGGCGTGATCCCCATAGATCAAGATGTGATGGTTCCCGCGGGCTTGCCTGATGAAGGCACGCGCGTCCGGAACTTTCACCCTCAGATTGGTGCGGCAGTAGTCCTCGCCGTAGCCGACCAGCTGGCCCTTGAGAAATACCAACTCGCGAAAGCCGTTATCGAACCGCGCGACCGTCACCGGGATTCCTACCTCCGGCTCATAGGCCGCGCAGGCCCCCATACCACGGCCGTGGTAATCCCGAAGCCGGTAGGGTTTTGGGGGTTGATCATAGCCTCCCATGCAGAAGGGGAGCACACAGTGATTGATCCCGATGATATTTTCGTCCGGATTCGCGTAGATAATATTCCCCATGAACCCGGGACGATTGGCCAGCCTCTCCAGGAAGATCATCGTCATCAGCGCCGTGAGGTCTCCCTCGCAGGCCGCCGGGATCCCCTCGTCATTCAATCGGGCTAGGGCCAGGCAGGGCGTCCCTTGTATCTCTTCAACAAGAGGCAGACAGGTGATCGCAACGGCTCCCGCTCCATATTCGTCGAGGAGGCGCTTGATGGCCAGATAAAAGCGCGCGGATTTCATCAAATCCTGATCCGTCGGCTCCACAATCCGTTCTGCCTCCCCTTTCCACTCCTTGACCAGGGAGGACACCTGGGTCGTCTCGGCCGCTTCGTAGTGCTGGAGGTATCTGGCGCGGTCACAAAACAGGATCTGGACGCCCAGGGCCCGTAAAGCCACCTTCGGATCCGGAGCGGCAGTCACCACATAGGGCGAATGGAATCGGGAGCCGATCTGTAAAGCACGGGTGTGCTCTATCCGGTGTTTGGCCGCCAGCAAGGCGAGCTGATCCCTCAGATCAGCCCGGCTCAGTGCAATGGAGGCCTTTACACCTCTGGATTTCCAGTAGCCTGCCGCTTCCAGCCGTCTGGGGGCAACAGCATAGTCGCCCCCGTAAAGCACCAGAGGCAATCCGAAATCCCCCAGCCGAAGGTAGAATCGAATGGGGATGGGACGAATATTCTCCGTGAGTTCGAGAATGGCGTCCACCCCCTCCAGGCCCTCCTGAAAAGCGGGAAGATCCTCCCAAGTGCTGAGAAAGGCCTCCGGTAGAAGCTCCACCTGGGCGGGAATGGACTCTCTGATGCCCTCCAGGATGGCCCCGGCCCTCTCCTTCTCGGTCCCCAAGAAAAGGGGTCTCACTTTCAAATTCATAGCTTATCCTCCCTTCGTATAGGCAAAATCAGCCAGATTCCGGACCTCACCGCCTCAGGCCGGGCGGCCTCAGAAGGGCCGATCCTTGATGGTCCAGACGATGAAATAGACCAGAAGGAGCGTAGCCCAGATCAGGTTGATGGCCACCGACAGTCTCTTGGGTCGAATCTTCTCCGGCAGGAGTTTGCGATTCAGGGTGATCACCATGTAGGTCACAAAGACCTGGGCTGGCGTGGTCAGCCAGGCGGCGATCAGCCAGAGGACATAAGGGGTCTTCAGGAAGGTGCCGATCACCCCATAGGCGACCAGGGTTCCCAGGACGACGAAGTACCAATACCGGTAAGACTTCTTGCCGAAGGACTGCGGATACTCCAGGAAGAAGGCATCGGCCCCCATCCGCGCGATCCCATCGTAGATGGTGAACTGGGTGTCAAAGAGGGCGAAGATCAGGATGATCCCGAAGAAGATGTAGCCGAGCTGGCCGAAGGCGGACTTGAAGATCTCTGCCATGACGATGGCGATCTTCCATCCGGAGGGAAGTTCCATGTGATAGATGCTGCTCGCCGAATAGCCGGCCAGGCTAACGAAGAAGGTAAAGAAAACGCCCCCCAGAAGGATAAAGAAGACCACCAGGGTGAGGTTATTCAGCCTCAGCCATCCCTTGAACTTGGCCAGCTCCGAGGGATTCTCCGTATCGAAGATATACCCGGCCCTCCTGAGATCTTCCGGCTTATAGCCCAGGCCCGTGACCCGGGCCGCATACTTGCCCATGCCCATCCCTTTTTCCCGCACCCAATAGGTATGCCACAGATTGGTGAAGCCGCCCGCCGGCTGGAGAAGGAAGGGCCCGATCATGCCCAGCGTGATCCCGGCCGGAAAGGTACCCACGCTCAGCCAGCCTTTGGCCGTCGCCGCCACGGCGGCTGGGGTGGCCATCTTCAACGCAAAAAAAGCCAGCCCGAGGTTGGCCACCACGAAGGAGGCATACATAATGATTTCTAAGGTATTGTACACATACTTGCTGGCAGAAAAGACGATAAAGACAGCCACCAGGCCGGCCACGGACCAGGCCTGCCAGGTCCCGAAACCAAAGGCGGCTGCGGCGCCTGCCGCCGCTCCGGTGATGAAGGCCGGCCAGGCTACGGTCAGCCAGCAGAAGATCGCGGATACCCAGATCCATAGCCTCCGGGGATGCAGGCGGGTGAACCCCTGGAGGACGGTCTCGCCGGTGGCCATGGTGTAACGGGCGATCTCCTGATTCAGGAATACCTGGCAGATGCTGGATACCCAGTAGAGCCAGAAAATCCCCACAAACATTTTGGCCCCCATGAAGCCGGCGTGGTAGGCCTCGAAGCCCCCCACCCCGAAGGCCCCCAGAATCACTGCCGGCCCCGCCCACCGGAAGAGCCCTTTCAAAGAAATAGGAGGGGGCTCAGGAAGCTCCCTGACCTCCCAGGGGGGCTTGATATCCCCGGCCTTCACGGTGCGAACGGCGACGGCTCTTTCATGATCTGCCATCTACTTTCTTCCTTTCTCCGATAGGACTTCACAGAAGAATCCACGAAAAAACCTGCGAGGCATTCCCTCCCCAAAGGGCAATTCACGAAAGACTCCTTTCAAGACAACCTGTCGAGCCATACTCCCTCGCATGGAAAGAGGCACCGTGGTCTGGGGATGTTAAGCTGAGGACCAATCGGTGCCCCCCCTTTCCAACCCCTGCTGGAGGGATGAGCAGCCACCCTGCTGCCGAGGGAAATGGATTCTTGCAGGGCCTTAGGTTCCCTCGCCCCTCCTTTCCGGGGCCTCTTTTACTCCCTTGGAATCCCATTGTCAACTGCCTTTTCGCCGGTCAAAAAGATCTTGACGCGACCTTGGATTGCATCTAATAATGTAGTCGCTAAAAGGGGAACGAACCCAGAAACCAAAAGGTTGCCAGAACCCTGAGGTTCCAGAGGAAAAGGGGAGCAAGGATGAAGACCTATAAGTTAGAGGATATCTTTGGATTTGCAGTGGAGGTGGAGGAGCAAGGGCAGCGTTTCTACGAGGCAGCCTCTGCGGACGCCAAGACCGACGAGGAAAAGGACCTCTTCGCCTATCTGAGCAAGGCCGAGACGAAGCACGCGAAGAGGTTCCTCAAATTCCAGGCCTCCTACGCGCGCAAGGGTGGGGCCTTCACTGCTGATGCGCATTTCAGCGCCCTCCTCGATACCCTCATGAGAGGGATGATCTTTCCGGACCGGGCGAAGCTCAGGGAGGCCATCGGCCAAAGGGATCGGAACCCCTTGCTCTCGCTGATCAGGATCGCGATGGAGGTGGAGGCGAATTCGGTTATGTTTTATCAGGAGATGAGCTCTCTGTTGGCGGAGGCAGAGGCCAAGGAGGCGCTCGCCAAGATCGTCAAGGAGGAGCAAGGGCACCTCATCAAGCTGAAGCAACGGAGGCTTGAAGTAGACCCGTACTACGCCGCGTTGAAGTACGGAAGCTGGTTTTAGATCCTGCTATTCCCAAAACCATCCTTTCTGAAACTCCCCTTTCGAAAGATCTGCAGAGGCTCAAACACCCTCCGAGGGCAGCAATCTGCGATAAGCAAACGCGAAGGCCAACATAGTGGCAGGGATCGTGGCGATCAGGCCAACCAGGAGACAGAGCGCCCCCAACAGATTGATCCCCGCCAGCAGCAGTCCAAAGAGGAACAGATCCCACTTGGCCCCTTGCGTGATCGCCTTGCTCCTTTGGAGGGCCTCCATCGGACCAAGATCCTCGTCAATAATGAAATAGCTGAAGAACATGTACTGGATCCCCCAGATAATCCCGGGGACGATGAGCAAGATTGTCCCTCCCAAAACAATGAGCCCGTAGAGGATCGAGCCGAGAAGGAATTTAAAAAACAGGGGGAGGCAAGAAAAGAGATCAGAGATATGGCCCTTCTTGCCATCGCAAAAAGTCAGGGCAATTCGGATCAGGCCCATCTGGATCACCATATTCAAGAATACAGAGAAGAGACTGACCAAAAAATACAAGAGTGGAAAAACCTCTTTGCTCCATTGTGCGAAAATCGCCGGAACGAGATAGACCAATCCGACCACGATCTGGAGGCCGATGAAGAAGCCGAGGTTGGATGCCATGGTATTCCATCCAAATCGAATCGCCTCACCCTTGGAAAACCCTCCTAACTGAGGCGGCGGCTGGGATGGGAGAGGCTCTGCTGGCCTGGTGGTCTGCGGCTGAGGCAGCTGGGTTGGCGGGCTGGGACGCCAGGTTGGGCCTCCCAGTGGGGCGCCGCAGGATTTGCAGGTCGGATTGGGCATCTGCATCAAACCGCACTTGGGGCACTTCACACCTACGATCATCGGCTCATCTCCTTCCTCCCCTCGCCTTCGGCCAGGGTCGCCCGGGCACGATTTCAATTAAAGGTCAGGGAAACTTGCCAGTCAACAAAAGGGACACTGCGATCTTCTCATGGCTGGTCTGTCCGGTGCCCATCTCTTTCCACCTCCAATCGTATGGGGGAGCCGCCCCTCACAATTCCACCACCCGTGCGCCTTTGGCCAGCTGCTCCGGCTGAAGGCTGTAGATCTGGTCGAATAGGGCCACCTTGAAGCTGGCCGGGCCCTCGGCCTTCTCGGCCGCCCGCTCCGCCGCCAGGCCGAAGCAGGCCAGGCCGGCGGCGGCAGCGATCAGAAAGTCGCGCTCCACCGCAGCGAAGGCCGCGGCCATGGTGGTCGCCATGCAGCCGGTGCCGGTAATCGTAGTCAGCCAAATATGGCCGTTGTCTACCCCCAGGATCCGCTTTCCGTCGGAGAGGAAATCCCGCTTTCCCCCGATGGCCACCACCGCCCCAGTCTCGCCGGCTAGGGACTTCGCCACCGCGGCCGGGTCTTCCACCCCTTGCACGCTCTCCACGCCCTTCACCAGTCCCCCGGCGCCGCTCAGCGCGCCGATCTCACCCGCATTCCCGCGCACGATAGCGATCTGAAGCTCTTCGAGCAGCCGCTGGCTCGTCTGGGTGCGAAAGGCGGTAGCGCCCGCGCCTACCGGATCGAGCACGATGGGGATCCCCGCCTCATTGGCCGCTCGGCCTGCGATCAGCATGGATTCGATCCACGGTGAGGTCAGGGTCCCGATGTTGAGTACCAGCGCCCCGGCCATCTGGGTCATCTGGACCACCTCCTCAGGGGCATGGGCCATGACCGGGAGCGCCCCTACATGGAGGGTCACATTGGCCGTATCGTTCATCACCACGAAGTTGGTGATATGGTGGACCAGCGGCTTGCTCTGGCGGATGCGGGATAGGGCTTCAGCAATTTGATGGTTGATTTCGTTCATAGCTCATCCTTTCACCTCACGAGCCGACTTCGATCTCGGCGATCTCCAGTGGGCACCTGCCTTATACCAGGGGAAAAGTCATCACTCAAGGCCTTAGCGCATCCAATGACCACCCCTCTACTGGGGGGGGAGGACGACGCGGAAACCGGTGCAGACATTCGTGTGATTGGTCCCCGGGCCTACCCTGATATTCGGATAGGCGCGCCGGGCGTGCCAGGTACCGTCTTCCCAGGAGCCGCCGCGGACCACCATCCAGTAAGTGCTCTTGCACCACTCATAGACATTGCCGTGCATGTCATAAAGACCCCAGGCGTTGGGTCGCTTCTGGCCGACCGGATGGGTCTTTCCTCCAGAGTTATCACTGTACCAGGCATATTCTCCCAGTCTGCCCGGATCATCGCCGAAAGAATAGGTGCCTCCGCTCCCGGCCCGGCAGGCATACTCCCATTCGGCCTCGGTGGGCAGGCGGTATCCGGTCGTCCCTGACCTCTGGTTGAGTCGGCGGAGGAACTCCTGGGCATCGTTCCAGTAAACCCCCTCCACCGGACAATCGTCGCAATTTTGGTGCTTGGAAGGATTGTTCGTCATGATCGCCCGCCACTGGGCCTGGGTGACCTCGTATTTGCCCAGATAGAGCGGGTGGGTGATCACTACCTCACGTTGCGGGTCCTCGCCGGAGTCCCTCCCCGTTTCGGAGGGAGGGCTTCCCATCAGGAAGCGGCCAGCCGGAATCAGGACGAACTCCATGCCGGTGGTCGGGTCGCGGTAGGTCTTGCTGGTAGGTGTAGGAGTAGCCGCAGGGGAAGTGCCAGTGCCCGAGGTAGTAACTGCAGCCTCTGACTCTGCCATCCCCATCAGCCTTCGCGCGGCGCGCTTGGTGGAGGCGATCAGATCGTCCGCCTCGCACTTGCACATCTCCTCTTCCACCGCCTCGGTCTCCCCGGTCTCCACATTGACCTGGGAGAGGGAGAGGTAGTACGTCTTGCCCACCAGACCCAGGGAGCCGATGATGACCTTTCCCGCTCCCAGGAGCTGCCCGGCCTCCACCGCGCACTCCTTGGCCACGCAGCCGGTCATCTGGAAGGCCTGCTCCTTGAGGATCTTGTCCATCTGGCCCCGCTCCATCACCTTGTACTTGCCCGATTTGACCACCTCGCGCCGGACGCTGTCGGAAAGGGGCCGGGACAGGCTCTGCTCGATCTGCCCGACAACCTCCAGATCGAAGACTGCAAGGTAATCGGCAATGCGCACAGTGCTGGCTGGCTTTTCCGCGGCGAAGGAAGGACTGACCAGCAGAAGAAGGAGAGACAGTATGGCGGTCAAACAGCAGCACATGGCGACCCCCCAGATTGCCCAGGCTTTCAATGCTAAACTATGCCTCCAACCCGTATCTGCGTCCTACCGGCGATAGATCTCTCTCCGATGGGCAATGGAAAAAACATCTACTTTATCTTGTCGGATCGTTGACCTCATAGAGAATCCGGTAATCGCCGACTCTCAATCTGTAGGCTTCTCGGCCATGAAGCTTCTTCGCATCTGTGGGACGTGGCTCTCCTTTCGGCGAAATCAGGCGCTTGATGACTCTCACCTGAATCTTGGCGGGAAGATCCTCCAATTCCCTCTCCGTGGACCTCTTCAGAGAAACGACATAAGCCATCAGCCCCTCTTCTTTTCCCTGTCTGCAAGGTACTCGTTCAAACTGCGCGACGGCTCTTCTCGCCGCTGTTCGAGGACGACGGCGTGGATCAGGTCTTCCACGAATTCCTTATCCTGGAGCAGCTTCTCAACAACAGCTTGCCTTTGTTTCTTGGGCAGTGCCCTGAAAGCCGTCCAGAAAACCTCTGATGTGGCTTCCGCACCGGTCGTCATCAAAACCTCCTGTGTGACTCTTGGACGAAATGGAAAGAAAGGGTTTAAGACGATTTACTCCCTCGGCTCATTCTTGTCAATGCACCCTCTGGCTGGCGCGTCTTGGCCCTCGCTCCCTCCCGCCTCCCGCCTTTTCCCCCGATTCTCCGCCTTTCCGGGCCGGCCTCCCCTTCGCTCCCGCGTGCATTCCCTCGTCGAGCTCGGCAGGCCGAGAACTCGCCCTCCTCCAAGAACCCATCGGAGGGCTCAGACACCTCGGCCTGACTACTCCGAGCTCTCCTCGCTCATAAGCGCACAAGGTCGCTCAGGCGGTGGCCGGCCCGGCGAAGGAAGTGCTCCAGTACGAGGCTATCTTCATCCTGGAACACTCCTGATCCCTTGACCCCCTCACGCCTCCCGTCTCATAGTCCCTTGACAAACTCGATGCTCTTCGCCAAAGCCTCCGGCTTGCCGAAGCCGCCGGCCTTGGTCACCACCCCCAGTCCCTCCTGGCTCCCCCCCACGATACGGCCAAAGGGGATGGCGGGCAGGACCTGGGCCTCCAGGCGCAGGCCGTGGGCCGCAAAGGCGGAGAGGATGGCGGAGGCGGTCTCGCCCCCGGTCAGGACCAGCCCCCGCAACTCCACCTGGGCCATCACCGCCTGGGTCAGCTCGCTCAGGAACTGGTTGATCTGATCGGTCTTGGCCGCCTCCAGGGATACGGGCTGGGTCTGGCCGGATTGGGTCCAGACAACCACGCCTTGTCCTTGTCTCAAAGCCGCCGCGGCCTCGTCGGCGATCCGCTGAATCCTCCCACCCCTCCCCTCTTGGTCGGACCAGAAGCCATCCGGGAGGCTGACCAGATGCGCCCCTCTCTCCACCGCATACCGAACCTGCTCGGAGGTGACCTGGCTCAAAGAGCCGGCGATCACCAGGCAGCCTCCCCTTTCCCTCACCCTTTGAGCTAGGCCAGCCCCCACCTTCTCGGCCAGGCCGGCGGATCCGACAAAGAGGGGACGCCTCTCCATCCTCAAGCCTGCCTCGGCGATCGCCTCCAGATCGGAGGCGGAAGAACAATCGAAAGCAAAGACCCGGATCCCCTGGTCCAGGTGGGCCTCGACCGCAGAAAGGACCGACCCCCAACCCTGGGAGATGACCTCCAGGCCAATGTGGGCGGTGGGCATTCTCGACTGGCTCTGCATCCAGGACCGGAGGTCAGAGGTGGTGATGGGAAAACGCGGGTCCTTAGAAAATTCAGTCTGGGCGATGGGCTGGGAATTCACCAGATAGGTGCCCTTCAGGGTCTGGCGTCCCTGGCCAGGATAGGCCGGGGCGAAGAAGGCACAAGGGAATCTTAGCCTCTCTAAGATGAGGTCGATCTCCTGGCCGATGTGTCCCCGCAGGGTAGAATCCACCTTTTTGTAGATCGTGGCCTGGGGGGCCTTCTCGGAGATGACCTGGAAAACCTCCTCCATGCGGGGAAGGACCAGGTGGGCCGGGAGCCTGCGGGTGTCGGTATCCACACAGGTGGCATCGAAACGCAGGAAGGCGGAATCGAAGCTGGAAAGGTCGGTGAGCACGATGGTCTCGAAACCCTGCTGGCGGAATTGGATACCGGTGTCGTTGGCCCCGGTCAGATCATCGGCGATGATGAGGGATTTGTTCATTCCTTGGCCATCCTCTCTATCTCCTCCCTTGCCTATTTCCAGAGCACCTGGGGATTGACCAGGTTCTTGGGCCTCTTCCCCTGCAGGGCCCGGACCACATCGGCCATGGCGTTCTGCACCACGGCTCCCACCGCCCTCTCCGTATACCAGGAGGCATGGGGGGTCAGGATGAGGTTGGGGGCCTGCATCAGAGGGCTGGTGGTAGGAAGCGGCTCTTCCACCATGACATCCAGCGCCGCTCCGGCGATCCATCCCTCATGAAGGGCCTTCAGCAGGGCTTCTTCATTCACCACTGGACCCCGGGAGGTATTGACAAAATAAGCGGTCGGCTTCATCTGGCGGAACTCGGCCTCTCCGATCATCCCTTTCGTCTCCCGACTGAAGGGGGCGTGGATCGAGACGAAGTCGGATTCGGCCATCAGGACATCCAGGTCCAGCCGCCTCTCCACATCCCACTTGGCGAAGATATCATCGTAGAGATACGGATCGTAAGCAATCACCTTGAGCCCCAGGCCTTGGGCCTTGGGGGCCAGGCAGCGAGGAATCTTGCCGAAGGCGACCAGGCCCAGGGTCTTGCCCCGGATCTCGTGTATGGGCCTCACATGCCGGAATCCCCACTTTCCCTTGCGCATATTCTCATCGAAGGTCTTCACCTTGCGAACCGCACAGAGAAGCAGCGTCAGGGCGTGATCGGAGACTTCATCTTGACAGTAGTCCGCCACATTGCAGACCATAATTCCCTTTTCTGTGGCCGCCTCCACATCCACCTCGTCATAGCCGATCCCCATGCGGGTGATCAGCTTGCAGCGCTCGAAGGACTCGATCGCCCGTCTCTGCACCTTGGGCAGGATGTTCAGCACCACATCCGCATCCTTAGCCGCGGCGATGATATCCTCATCGGTCTTCACCGCCACATCGATGATTTCCCCCCCGATCCCCGCGACGGCCTCCTGCATCGGCTGGATGGAGGGGAAATAACCTTTGTCGAGAAAGACGATCTTGAATTTTGGCTTCGCCATGATGACTCCTTTCTATGCTCTGTCTATTGATTATGCTTGCGGCTGATCGGCTTGGCGCAGGATCTTGCGAACCACATAGATCGGCTTCGCCTGCGACTCATGGTAAATCCGGACCATCAACTCTCCCAGGAGGCCCATGGCCACCAGTTGCACCCCTAAGATGATGAGCAGGGCCCCTAACAGGAGCAGGGGACGCCTCCCGATGTCCTTGCCCAGAAAAAGCTTGATGAAGGTAAGATAAAGGGAGATACCGATGCCCCCCAGGATGGATAGGGATCCTAATTGCCCGAAAAATTGAATGGGCTTGGTGGAGAAGCTGATCAGAAACTTGACCGCGATGAGATCGAGGATCACCCGGATGATCCGCGATATCCCATATTTGGAGCGGCCAAACCGACGGGCCCGATGGTGGGTCGGCACCTCGACGATGGAGGTGCCCATCCAGCTGGCGATCGCTGGGATGAAGCGGTGCATCTCCCCATAAAGCCGAATCCCCTGGACCACCTCCCGGCGATAGGCCTTCAGCGTGCAGCCGTAATCGTGGAGGTGCACCCCGGTGACCTTGGAGATGATCCAGTTGGCCACCATGGAGGGAAACCGCCGGGAAAGGAAGGGATCCTGGCGGTTCACGCGCCAGCCGCTGACCACATCATACTCCTTGCTCTTCTCCAAGAGCTCCGGGATATCGGCCGGATCATTCTGCAGATCCCCATCCAGGGTAACGATCACCTTGCCCCGTGCCTGATCGAAGCCCGCGGACAGGGCGGCGGTCTGGCCGAAATTCCTCCTCAGGGAGATCACCACCACCCGTGCATCCTTCGCCTGCAACCCCTCCAAGAGGGAGAGCGTCCGATCCCGGCTGCCGTCGTCCACGAAGATGATCTCATATTCCTGGGCGAGGGAATCCAATGATTCCTTGAGCTCAGAGTAGAGCACCGGCACGCTCTCCTCTTCGTTGAACACCGGAATCACCACTGAGACCGCGATCGGCTGTTTATCCATTATGCCTGCTCCTTGCTCTATCAATAGGTCCCCTTCGGCCTGGCGATCTCGATGCCGCGATAGCCGGAACAACGAAAGATCGTGAATCTGCGGACCCTATGGTCCCCGCGATAGATGGCCACCGGCGGATCCTTCCTCACGCTGAGGAAGGCCCTCCGCACCTCCGGTTCGGCCTCACGATTTCCCTGTTTCACATAGATGGCATCGTATCCCTTCAGCGGTAAAATCCCTGGCCAGAGGTCGTACTGATTGAACCTCCGGCCGAGATTGACACAATAGGTGGTTGGCCTCCCTCGCACATAGAAGGCCAATTCGCTCGCAACCTGATAGCGATCAGAGAAGATAAAGGTCTTGTTGGAGGCGGCCATCTCCTCCAGGGTCCCGCTCACCCGCTCCCCCAATTCCGCCCATCCCTGGAGTCGCAGGGTAGGATCCCAACGTGGCGGCAAGCCAGCCCGACGAAGGAGTTGGCTATTATAGGCCAAGGCCGTGGGGATGGCGGCCAGCAACAGGGCAATGACGAAGAGCGCCTTCAGACCCTTCCCTCTCCCTTTGGCCTTCAAGGCTTGATAACGGCTGTCGAAGACGGCGGCGGTGCCAATGCAGCCGGAAAAGTAGGCAGGCGCGGCCCAGTTGGCCTGGACTTTGGTCTGCAGGCTGAGCAGGAGGAAGAAGAGGAGGATGGGCACCGAGGTCAGGGACAGAAAGAGGTACTCCTCTTTGTGTTTGAAAAAGCCCAGGTAACTGGCCTGACAGAGGGCAAAGGCCAGTCCGAAAAAAAGGAGCGGGGTGAGGGTGGCGGCCTGCGATCCCAGGAATTCGAAGAGGCTGAGCAAGGAGAGGCTGAAGCCGTGCCCGCCGGCATGAGCCTGGCCCATCAGGTGTCGAAAAGATATCCATTGATGTCGGGCATTCCACAGGAAGACCGGATAGCAGAGCACTGCCCCCAGGAGGAGCGCCAGATACGGCTCCCTTTTCTTGAGCCAGAAACGATACTTGGGGTGCCAAAGGAGAAAAGCCAAGGCGAGAGGCAGCCAGAGGACCATGGAGTACTTTGAGAGAAAGCCGAGGCCGAAGGCGATCCCGGCCGGGTACCAATAGAGCTTATTAAACCGGAGGGCGCGATAGAAACAGGAGAGCGACAATCCCCAGAAGAGGAGAAAGGGGGGGTCAATGGTCATGAGGATCGAGCCCGCGGAAAAGAGGAGAGTAAGATTGGGCAAGAAGGCGGCAAAAAACCCAATCCGCTCGCTCTTGAACATGTCTTTGGCCAATCGATAAAGGACGATGCTGAGGAAGAACGATATGATCACTGCCCCCAGGCGGATGAAGAAAACAGATTCCTCCCCCAGAGAGGTCAGAAGGAAGATGAAGTAGGCAACCATCGGCCCCTTGCTATAGTAGGAGATATCCAGGTGTCTGGCCCACTCCCAGTAATGGGCCTCGTCTGGGGCCAGGTCCAGGGGGCCCCACTGGATATAGCACAGGCGGACCAGGGTAAGGAGAGAAAGCAATCCCCAAAATCCCCACTGAAAGCGCCTCCCCTTTGGCAGATAATATTCAAGCATGATCCGAGCTTGCCACCCTCCACCGCCGATCCAGCCAGGTGAAGATCGCCTGTTGCAGAAAAATGAAAAGGGGCGCACAGCAGAACCCCACCATCGCCCCCCCGGCCACATCCGAGGGGTAATGAACCCCCAAATAGATCCGGGAGAATCCCACGGTCAGGGAAACTACCAATGCGGGCAGGAACAGCCATCGATAGAAGTAGGCAATGAAGGCCGCGGCTGCGAAGACATTGGTGGCATGATTGGAAGGGAAGGAGTAGGAACGGGAGCAACCCGCCAGGAGATGCACCCCGGGGAGGGCATGACAGGGCCTCGGCCTCTTCACCAGGAGCTTGAGCAGGTAGCTCATCTGATCGCTGAAGAGAAGGAGAAACAGGCCCAGCAGGGCAACCATCCTCCCTTTCCGCTTACCCCAAATCATGAGGCCGCACCAGAGCACGGCCAGGGGCAAACGAAAATAGGACTCATTGGATATAATGGGCATCAGGAAATCAAAGAACCGATTCTGCCAGCCTTTATTAATCAAATAGAATAAAGAGATGTCCATAAAAATAGGGAGGCTGCCCGGAATGGCCTCCGGTAGAAGGCTTTTGTGTGACCTTAATCGCAAGCAGGCAGGCGAGCAGGAAAGAAATCAGGTTTCCGCGGCCAGCAAGAGGTTCTTCGAAAAATCATATATGATAAATTTGATGACTGTCAAGGAAAATGCCAGGGCGGGATGCCAGGACGGGACAACCCCCGGGTGTGGCTTAAGGAGGCCCTGGTGCCCCAGAAAAAGGCCTTGACTTTTTGGCCAGGGTGCCAAATAATCCACGAACGCTATTCGCAGAAGCAGATTCATCACTCATTCCGCAGGAGGTAGCCTGGTGAAAAGATGTTTCATGCACCTCGGCCTCGGGGGAATTTTATTCCTGCTCTTCATGGAATGGCTCTCTCTTCCAGTGGGCGCAATCCAGACAGAGCCGGAGCGCATGCGGATCGCCATCGTCGATTTCAACATCATCGGGGAAGACCCCGGCGTCAAGGACATGGGCAGCATTGTGGCCGAGTGGCTCATCACCTCCTTTGTGCAGTCCGGGCGATTTGAGGTGGTGGAGAGGTCTCAACTGCAGAAGATCTTGGAAGAACAAAAGTTGGCCCTGGCCGGTTTCGTGGCCCAGGACACAGCGGTCAAATTGGGCAAGGTCTTGGGGGTGAAGGTTATCATCTCCGGCACCCTGATCAAGATGGGGGAGGCCATTGAAATCAATTCTCGCCTGATCGACACCCAGGACGGATCCATCATCAAGGCCGAGAAGCGGAAGGCCAATCGGGTCTCAGATTTGGAAAATACCGTGGAGGACCTGGCGACCCAGATCAAGGGGGACTTCCCCCTGCTGGGGTATGTGGTGAATTTGTCCCATTCGGAGGTTATGGTCGATCTGGGCTGGAAGCATGGGGCCGCCTTGAACCAAACCTTCATCGTCTTCCGCGAGGGAAAGCAGATTATCCATCCCACGACCAACCAGGTCCTGGCCGTCGAGGAGATCCCCATAGGAGAGATTCGCATCACCAAGGTGGATCGCATTACCTCCCTGGGAGCCATCATCAAGCAAACGGAGGACAAGAAGATCAAAACCGGGGACCGAGTCCGCACCCCCACCGGGGCCGCGATCTCCTCCAAGCCAGCTGAAATCAAGCCGTTGCCGCCTCCGCCGGAGGCCAGGGTAACGCCGCCCGAAGCACCAAAGGTACAGGGCCTGCATTTTTTGCTGAAGTGGGGCGGGGGCGGACGGACGCCCGGAAAATTCTCCGTCCCCCTGTCCCTGCACATCGACAAATATGATCGCGTCTATGTGGCGGATTCAGAAAACCACCGCATCCAGGTCTTTGACCGCCAAGGCCAATTTCTGCGCACCATCGGCAGAAAGGGCAGAGGGGAGGGAGAGTTTGCACTCCCCACCGGTGTCGCCGTGGATGAAGAAGGGTGCATTTATGTGGTAGATTCCGGAAACCGCAGGGTGCAGAAGTTCGATCCCGAGGGGAGATACCTCCTTCAGTGGGGCAGCTCAGGGAGGAGGGAGGGAGGTGTCCAGTTTGCCGTCCCGAGCGGGATTGCCATTGGTAAAGATGGCACGATCTATGTGGCAGATTCCAAACTGGGGCGCATCCAATGCTTTGATCGCTCCGGCAATATACTCTTCGCCTTCGGCGAACGCGGAAGGGGACCTGGCGTCTTAAGTCGCCCCACCCATCTGACGACCGATCGCGAGGGGAACCTCTGGGTGATCAATTCCGGCAATAATTGCCTTAAGAAGTATGACCGAAAGGGAAACTACCTGGCAACCATTGAGAGGAAAGGTCGCAGAGAATCCAATTTTGTCCTTCCCTTGGGGATTGCGGCCTCCTCCGCCGGCCATCTGTATGTAGTGGATGGGGAGATGAATCGAGTGACCATCCTGGACGGGAATGGAACGCACCTGTTCACCTTGGGAGAAAGGGGGAAAACGGAAGGAAAATTCTACGATCCCATAGATATTGCCCTCGATCGGGAGGGGAATACCTATATCTTGGAAAGGAGAGGGGCCCGCATCCAAAAATTTTCTCCCTTTTAGCTCTGATCTTCGATCTTGGCCTCTGCTAACCTGGTATGATCTCCAACCCAAAAGTCCTTTCACGCTGCTACCTTCCCCTGGTCCTCCTCCTGCTCCTGGTGGCCTCTGCAATCCTCCTCTTTTTCCGACTCGGGGACATCGAGATGCGGCCCTGGGACGAATCCCTCTATGCCCTGCGAGCTAAGGAGATGTATTATTCTGGCCATTTCCTCGCCCCGATGCAAGGGGGAAAGGTGGCCTGGTCCTCGGGAAAACCTCCTTTAGGGTACTGGCTCATTCTTCTGAGCTTCCATCTGCTTGGACTCAATCCCCTGGCCCTCCGACTGCCCTTTGCCCTCGCCGGAGTCGGCTGCGTCTTCTTGCTCTTCATGGTTGGCCAGCAAATCGGGGATCGCCGTTTAGGCCTTTTCTCTGCCTTGGCACTATTGTTGATGCCGGGATTCCTGGACTACTCGCGACGGGCCATCCTGGAACCGCTCCTCACCTTCTTCTTCCTGGCAGCCCTCCTTCTTTTTCACCAATCCCACCGCTGCACCACAAGCAAATCCATCCTCTACAGCTTCGCCTCTGGCCTGGCCATCGGCTTGGCCATCCTCACCAAGCAGGTGGTGGGGCTCGTAATCCTTCCCGCCCTCTTGATCTATGAGATATACCACTGGAGATGTCGCGGGGGCGAAGGCCACCTTGCCCGATCTGGATCCCTCCTCCTTGCCACGGTGGTCACCAGCGTTTGGTGGTTCCTGATCATGTATGGCCAATACGGGTCGATCTTCCTTCAATCCTATTTCGGAACTAATGTATTCCGCCGCCTGACCCACACCATCACCGCCCGTAAAACCATGGCGCGAGGATTTCACACCGTGCTGCTGCAACACACGGGTACCATTCCTCTCCTGGTGGGGCTGATCGGGCTGCTACTCCTTCTCTTGCTGCTCTGGCCCCGATTCAGCCGCCGGGTGGGATCTCTGTTCCTTCCCCTCCGAGGGGGCTCTCTCTTTATCCCCTTTTTCCTCTTCTCTGCCACCTATTATCTCATCTTCGGAGTCATCTCCCGCACCCTCCTCTCCTGGTATCCCTTTCCCCTCTTGCCGCTCTTGGCCTTGGGCCAGGGCTATCTCCTTCGGATCTGCATAGAGGCCTCCGTCAGGAGGGAGGAGAGCCGCCTTTGGCGATTCGCTACCTTGTTTCCTCCTTTGTTGGCCTTCACCTTGGCCTTCTCCCAAAAACTCCACTGGGCCTTCCTCTTCCTGATTCCCCTGCTCTTCCTCCACTTGCTCCTCCTGGCGGGCGAATCAACGGTGGTAAAGGTGGAGATCACCCAAGAAAGGAGGGCATCCTTCCTTTGGGGCCTGGGGCTCTTTTTTCTTGCCCTTTTCTTTTCGTTCTCCGCCCACCTCGCTTGGCAGGGGCAAACCTATCACTCTCCAGACCCCTACAAGGAGGTGGCCGTCCAGGTAAAGGTCTCCCGCCCAGAGGAGGTTTTATTCGATGCGGATATCGGGGGTGACCTCTGGGACAAGATCAACCCGCTCAGGTTCTATCTGGAGATACCGGTCCGCAAGGCCCAGGTAGAATCCTATCTGAGGGGAGACGGTGCTGGAAAAGGAGAAATGATCATCACCAGCAGGGCCCGCTGGATGGCATTGAGGGGCACGGCATCGGGAGGCAGACCGGCCCAGCTGCTTCCCGGAAACGACCTGGTGCTTTTGGAGACCAGATAAAAAAAGGGGATGACCCTCTGTTTTGGAGGACCATCCCCTGCAAACGACTGCGTTTCAAGGATCAGGCAGATTCGACTTTGGACTTGTAGAGGAGGATGGGGCTCTTACGTTCGGCCACTGCCTCTCGATTGATGATCACCTCGGAGATGCTGGACTGGGAGGGGACATCGTACATCAAGTCCAACATGAGGTCTTCGAGGATGGAACGCAGGCCCCTCGCCCCGGTTTCCCGCTTCACCGCCTGGCGGGCAATGGCCATGATCGCATCATCGGTGAAGGTGAGCTTCACCTTCTCGAATTCGAAGTATTTCTGGTATTGCTTAATCAGACAATTCCTCGGCTCCACCAAAATGCGCATCAAGGCCTTTTCATCCAACTCGTGCAGGGGCGCCACCACCGGCAGTCGGCCTACCAACTCCGGGATCAGGCCGAATTTGATCAGGTCGTCGGGCTGGATCTCAGAGAGAACATGGCCAATGCTCTTGTCCCTCTTGCCCTGGATGGCGGCACCAAACCCCATGCCCTTCTTGCCGATCCTTTCCTCCACGATTTTCTCCAGGCCGATAAAGGCCCCGCCGCAGATGAAGAGGATATTGGTGGTATCGACCTGAACATATTCCTGCTGGGGGTGCTTTCGTCCACCCTGAGGGGGGACATTGGCGATCGTCCCCTCCAGGATCTTTAAGAGGGCCTGCTGCACCCCTTCCCCCGAAACATCCCGGGTAATGGACGGATTCTCCGATTTGCGTGCAATCTTGTCGATCTCGTCGATATAGACAATCCCCCGCTCTGCCTTCTCCACATCGTAGTCGGCCACCTGCAGGAGCCTGAGGATCACATTCTCCACATCCTCTCCCACATAGCCCGCCTCGGTGAGGGTGGTGGCGTCGGCAATGGTGAAGGGCGCATCCAAGACCCGGGCCAGGGTCTCAGCCAGCAGGGTTTTTCCGCACCCGGTGGGCCCCACCAGCAAGATATTGGATTTCGCCAACTCCACCTCGTCGAAGTCCCGGTGGGAATCGATCCTCTTATAGTGATTGTGGACCGCCACCGAAAGGATTTTCTTGGCCCTCTCCTGGCCGACCACATATTGATCGAGAGTCAACTTGATCTCGACGGGCTTGGGCAGGGCCCCCGCCTCCTTCGCCCGTTTGTCCTCCCATTCTTCTGCGATGATGTCGTTGCATAGCTCGATACATTCGTCACAGATGTAGACCGTTGGCCCCGCAATCAGCTTACGGACATCATCCTGCCCCTTGCCACAAAAGGAACAGCGGAGGCCCCCGTCTGGTTTTCCTGCCTTGGCCATTATCCTTTCCTTCGATAACGACTACCTGTGCTCGATAACATCATCGATAATCCCGTATTCCTTTGCCTGCTCGGCAGACATGAAAAAGTCCCGGTCCGTCTCTCTCTCGATCTTATCCAGCGGCTGATGGGTGTGTTTCGCCAAGATCTTATTGATCTCCGCGCGCATGCGTAGGATCTCGCGCGCCTGAATGTCGATATCGGTCGCCTGCCCCTGAACACCTCCCAAAGGTTGGTGGATCATGATGCGGGCATGGGGGAGGGCCGATCTCTTGCCTTTGGTGCCAGCGGCCAAGAGCAAAGCCCCCATACTGGCTGCCTGCCCCATGCATATGGTGCAGACCGCGGGCTTCACAAATTGAATCGTATCGTAGATCGCCAGACCAGCGGTCACCGACCCCCCAGGGCAATTGATGTAAAGACTGATGTCCTTGTCGGGATCTTCCGCCTCTAAAAAGAGGAGTTGGGCGATTACTAGGTTCGCATCGATGTCGTCGATGGGAGTCCCAATGAAGATGATGCGATCCTTTAATAATCGGGAGAAGATGTCGTAAGCACGCTCCCCCCGTGCTGTTTGTTCTACCACAATGGGTACCAGATTCATATCTCTTCCTGCCTTAAGCCAAAACGATTCGATCGCCGGTGATAATGTGGGCCCGCTCAAAGAGCAGGTCGAGGGTCTTCCTCTCCTGCAAAACCCGCTTCACCTGCACCAGCCCGTCCCTCTCCTCGAAATATCGCCTCAAGGCGGCAGCGTCCTGTTTCAAGGATGCGGATAAATCTTCCAATTCCTTTTGAATCTCCTCCTCGGAGGCCTCCACCTGCTCCTTCTCCGCGATCGCCTCCAGGACCAAGGAGTTCTTCACCCTCCTGCCCGCCTGATCCCGCAGCCTCTCGCGAAGGCTCGCCTCATTCAGGTCCAGATCTTTCAAGGTTGCGCGCCGCGCCGCGAGAGACCGGAGGGTGCTCTCCATCAGGTGTTCCAACTCCTCCTCCACCAGGGAAGGAGGGGCTTCAAACGGGGTGGACTCCAGCACTTTCCCTAGGATCTCCTCCTTTAGGACACTATCCCGGTCCCTCTCCTTCTCCGCCAGCAGTTCCTTCCTCAGCTTTTCCTTCAGATCATTGAGGGTTCCTTCCTCTCCTATCTCCTTCGGGAATTCCTCGTTAAGCTCAGGAACCCGCTTTTTCTTGATCTCTCGGATCTTTAACCGAAAGGGCACCTTCTTGCCCGCCAGTTCCTTCTTGATAAAATCAGGGGGGGGAGTGACCTCCAGCTCCTTTGCCTCGTCCTTTTGCATATCTATTAATGCCATCTCCAAGTCCGGGAGCAAGGTGCGGGAGCCCAAGATAACCGGGAAGTTCTCCCGGCTGAGGTCCTTGACCACCTTCTTGTTCACCAGTCCTTCGATATCCACATAGACCAGGTCTCCCTCTAAGGCCGGCCATCCCTCCATGGGGACGAACTGGGAAGCCCTATCCTGGAGAAGCTTGAGGGCCTGTTCCACCTCTTCGTCCTTGACCTCTACCGGCTTTTGCAGCACCTCAATGCCCAGATAATCCTTCACCTCCAGGTCGGGTTTGACCTCCACCGTGACGCGGAAACGGAGGGTGCGATCGGGCTCCAGGCTCACCCGATCCACCTCAGGCGACCCTACGGTGCGGACCTTCTGGGCCTCGATCGCTTCCAGGTAGGCTTGCGGGATGAGATCCTTAATGACCTGGTCCTCGATCTCCTTGCGAAAATGCATCTCCAGCACTGGCCTGGGTATCTTCCCCCTGCGGAAGCCTGGCACTGCCGCCTTCTGTCCCCAATCCCGATAGGCCTCTTCCAGTTTGGGCTGCACCTGGTCTGGACCTACCTCGATCGAGAGGGCTCGTTTTATTGGGCTCAATACTTCAGTCTCTACTTTCATTCCCCTTCTACCAACCGGCTCTCCATTTGGTTGAGCTCGTTCCGTTCCCAACGAATGGTGCGAGAGGGGGGACTTGAACCCCCATCCCATCTCTGGGACTGGATCCTAAGTCCAGCGCGTCTGCCAATTCCGCCACTCTCGCGAAGACCCCTGGGCCTTCGCCCAGGGCCCTTTTTGATATACTTCCAATAATCACATTCTTGGTGGGCCGTAGAGGAATCGAACCTCTGACCCGCTGATTAAGAGTCAGCTGCTCTGCCTGGCTGAGCTAACGGCCCATCATATCAGATTCAATATCCATCAAATGGGCTAAGGAGCAACCGGCCCAGAATCTCTTCCAGCCCTCCTCCCATCGCCGCCCGCTTGCTTTCCTCTCTTGGCGCGCCTGGGGCGACTCGAACGCCCGACCCACTGCTTAGAAGGCAGTTGCTCTATCCACTGAGCTACAGGCGCCTTGGACCAGGCACCCTGCCGGCGCCATCCTGGGAAAGGCGTCGAGTCGGCAGCGCATAGGCCGACGGCGTCCTTCCCTTCCTTAGCTTGGCGCGCCCAGCAGGGCTCGAACCTGCGACCTACGGATTCGAAGTCCGGCGCTCTTTCCATCTGAGCTATGGGCGCACAAAAAAACCATCAGCCCCTTGATAAGCCCGGAAGACTAAGGTCGGCTGAAGGCCATAGGTTGGGGTGAACGGAGGGACTCGAACCCTCAACCCCTGGAGCCACAGTCCAGTGCTCTGACCAATTGAGCTACGCTCACCACAGAAAATATCTGAAGAGCAAAGAGATGCGGAACGCCAATCTACCTTGCTCTTGAAGCCCCCCACTAGGGGGAGCCTTCGCTCACACGGCACTTTGATGGCGCGCCTGAGAGGATTTGAACCTCCGACACACGGCTCCGGAGGCCGTTGCTCTATCCGGGCTGAGCTACAGGCGCACAAGTGCTGTCAATATCCGATCAATGAATCCCCTATCCCGCCGGTGCTGCTCTTTCTTTTCGCTGGTCGGGGTGAGAGGATTTGAACCTCCGACCCCCTGCTCCCAAAGCAGGTGCGCTTCCGGGCTGCGCCACACCCCGCAGAGATAACTGATCCGACCTTCGTTCTCAATAGGAACCTGCGAGCTAACCCTGCTAAGCTGTCAATCCTCCGGTGGGTCGCTTCCTGGCTTTGCCGCCCTCTGGCACCCATAAGGATCACTCTGGGTTATCTCCCGGAGGATTTCCTTGGCCTTCTCGATAGCACGGCCTCGATGGCTCACTCGGTTCTTTAGCTCCGGCTCTATCTCGGCCATTGTTTTTTCATAAGACGGAAGATAAAAGATGGGGTCGTAGCCAAACCCCCCTGTACCCCTCGGATGCTCGGCGATGTTCCCCTGGCACTCACCATGGACCAGGCAGCAAGTCCCATCCGTCCTGGCGATGGCTATCACACACCGGAACCTGGCCTTCCGCTCTCCTCCCCGATATCCCCTCATCAGTTCCAGTATTCTTGAATTACGATCGCGATCGCTGGTCTTCTCCCCCAGAAACCGAGCAGAATGAACGCCAGGTCCACCGCCTAATGCCTCAATCTCCAGGGAAGAGTCATCTGCTAAGGTAATGTGCCCGGTGGCCTTGGCCACTTCCAAGGCCTTCTTTCGAGCATTCTCCTCCAGGGTCTCTCCAGCTTCATCGACGGAAGGGATATGAGGATAATCAATGAGGGAATGAAGGAGATAACCCTCTCCTTGGAGAAGGTCACTAATCTCTCGCAGTTTGCCTCTATTACGGGTGGCGATAAAGATTATATTTTTTGGCTCCACCTTTGTCAAGCTACATTTTCGACGCGGCGATCCCCGCACCCAGTATCTTTTGCTGAAGGGAAATGAGTTCTCGAATCCCCGAGGCCGCCAGCGAGATCATCTTATCCATCAACTCCTTGTCGAAAGGTGCTTCCTCGGCCGTCCCCTGGACCTCCACGAACTTTCCCATGCCAGTCATCACCACATTCATATCCACCTGGGCGATGGAATCCTCGGCGTAGCACAAATCGAGCAGGGCCTTCCCCTCCACAAAACCGACGCTCACGGCTGCCACGAAGTCTCTAATCACCGCCCTCCTGATTAACCCTGCCTCCCGTAGATGGACAATGGCATCGGAGAGTGCCACAAAAGACCCCGTAATGGCCGCGGTGCGAGTACCTCCGTCCGCCTGAATTACATCACAATCAATCCAAATCGTCCTCTCTCCTAGTGCCTCCAGGTCGGTTACCGCTCGCAGAGAACGGCCCACAAGCCTTTGGATTTCATGCGTTCGCCCCCCAACCCTCCCCTGGGTTGATTCGCGCAAAAGGCGCGTCTTGGTGGAACGAGGAAGCATTCCGTATTCCGCCGTAACCCATCCTTGACCACTATCCTTGAGAAAGGGGGGGACCTTGTCTTCAACGGTGGCGGTGCAAACGATTCGGGTATCGCCAACCTCGATGAGGGATGAGCCTTCAGCAAACTTGATGTATTCCCGCTCAATCCTTGCACGACGCATCTGGTGATCAGCCCGTCCGTCAATACGCATGATCCCTCCCGATCTATGTTAAACCAAATCAACCTGGTGCACTGGGGGAAGATCCTCATGGAGGAAAAGTCTTCCAACCCTCTCAAATCTTTGGGGAAGGTAGGTCACATAAATATGCGACTCTCCGTCGCCTTCCATCCGCCGGAGACCATTTTCCTCCAAAAGCGATACCACCTCTCCGCTAGTCGCCTCTGCGGAATCGATGATCCGGACTCCCTCTCCCACTACCTTTCGAAAAGTAGCCTTGAGCAAGGGATAGTGGGTGCATCCCAAAACCAGCGTGTCGATCTCACCCTTCCGGAGATCTGCCAAATAATGTTCCGTTACCTTGGTGGCGATCTCATTATCCAACCAGCCCTCCTCCACCAAAGAAACCAAGAGCGGACAGGATTGGGAGAGGACCGCGAGAGAGGGGTTTAATCGGCGAATGGCTTTGGGGTAGGCTTGGCTAGAAATGGTCCCCTCGGTTCCGATGATCCCGATTCTCCCCTTGGAGACCGCCACCGCGGCCTTGGCCCCTGGGTCCACTACTCCAATGGCGGGGAGCGGGAATCTCTCCTGGATCATCTCCAGACTGTAGGCCGAGGCGGTATTGCAGGCCACCACCAACATTTTCACCTGATGCTTCAGCAAAAAGGCCGTGTTCTCCAAGGCATAACGGACCACGGTGGCTGGCGATTTGGTGCCGTAGGGGAACCTGGCAGTGTCCCCCAGGTAGATGAGCCGCTCCTGGGGAAGTGCCTTGCGAATCTCCTTGAAGACAGTGAGGCCCCCAATCCCCGAATCGAAAATACCAATAGGCTTGTCAGCTTCTCTCATCGAAATCCACCCTCGGTTTCAATGGCCTTCGCAGATCGATATGACCCGCCAGGGTTTCGATCTCTGACCCTTCGATCAGGATCTTCACCCTTTTGACCTGGTCAAAGTTATAGGCCAATGTATCCACGATGCTGTAAACCGCCAGCAGCTCCGCCCTGCTTCCTCCGGGATGAAGGTCGCGAAGCGCGGGACCGAAATCGACATAGGCGATTCCCTGACCATCGATGTAAAGCTGCCGCAGTTGGATTCCGGGAGGGAGGGGAGAGACCAACTCCGAGCCGGGACCTTTAATCAGCTCCAGCAAGGCCGTTTTGGCCTCCTCATGAACAGCCCCCGCCTTGATCTCCCTCATCTCCTCTTGCAAAGACCCCTCGTCGGCGGAGGCAAAGAAAAGACGCACCGATCTCTTTGGCTCCAGGGATGGCGAGGATAAGCCCGGACCAGGGGAAGGAGGAAGGGGAAGGGTCGTCCTTCTCATCCAAATCTGGTAGGCGAGGGTTGCCGATAACACGCCGATTAATACCAGAAGAGTCAGAATCCTACCATGTGATGTCTTCAACGGCCCCGCCCTGGATTAGCTGGATTTTGTCCCTCTCACCATTCCCATCTTCTTTTCGAAGTGTCCTTTGAACTCAGAGATGGCTCGAAACAGGGCTTCACACAAGGTCTGGCGATAGGCATCATCGTTTAGCTTCCTCTCTCCCTCAGGATTGCTGATGAAGGCCACTTCCACCAGCACCGCAGGCATGGCTACGCCCATCAACACATAGAAGGGAGCGGTCTTGATTCCCCTGTTCCCTGCCTTTTGGACCTCATCCAAGCCATTCTGGATGATCTCTGCCAGACGGCTCGATTCGTTAATATATTCATTCTGGGCCATATCCCAAAGGATGACCTTGAGGTCGGCCGCGGATCGCGTATTAACACCCTCCCCCTCGATGACATTATTTTCACGGATGGCGGCTTCCCTTGCCTCGCTATCGGAGGCCTCATAGCTGAGGAAAAAGGTCTCAAAGCCTTCGGCCTTCCCGCGAAGGGAGGCGTTGGCATGGACGCTGAGGAAGAAATCCCCCTTGGCCGTATTGGCTATTGTAGCCCGCTCTCTGAGCGGGATGAAGGTGTCGTCTCTCCGGGTCATCACCACCTCCATTCCCAGGTTCTTCTCCACCAGGTCTCGCAGGCGCAATCCAATATCCAGGACCACATCCTTTTCTTTTAGGCCCGTGGGACCTACTGCGCCTGAATCCTTCCCCCCGTGACCCGGGTCAATCACCAATTTCAACGGAGACGGCTGAACGGCAGCCGTCGAGGTCTCGACCTTCTCCTCGCGGGATGGCTTGGTTTCCTCCACTTTGTCGCCTTTATTATAGACATCGATGACCACCCGATGCGGGCTCTTGAGGGCAAAGACTTTGATCGCGCGCTGGGGATTCAAGCCAGAGAGCTCTATCTCGCTGAAGTCCGGACCCTGCCTGGCCTCGATGACCCTGATCAATCCCCCCCCTCCATCTATGATTTCCTTCTTCTTGATGGTTGGAGATAGGCACCCCTTTTGGAGCAAGAGTAATACCCGGTCTGTCTCCTCTCTCCAGGAAAAATCGAGCGGAAGAGTCAACTCCACGACCACGCGGGTATGGTCAGAATAGGAGCGGTAACGCAGGGTTCGCACAGAATAGGCACCCTCTCCTACCCTGACGCACCGGTTATCCTTGTCCCACCAGACGGCCTCTCCATATTTCTCTCGCAAAAGGAATGAGAACAGGTCAATTGGGACTACCCATCCAGACTTGAGAAGCAGCGGCGAAGCGGAAAGGGAGATGCCCTCTTCTCCTCGGACCACTTTCGGACTTCCGTCCCGCAGCAGAAAGGAAGAATCCCCTAACCAAATGCGGACTTTCATCCCGGAAAGGTCCTGGTATCTTGCCTGAAGGGCCTTGGCCATCTGATCGAGCGGGAGATATTGACGGCCCTGAAAGGCTACCACTGGAATCGCCACCCTCTTTTCTCCCACAAAGACCTCGATGGCCTCTGCAGCAAAAGATTGGGAGGCAAAAAACAGGAGGAGCAAAAAAGCCGGAGCTATTTTAGGAAATCGGCCTCGCATTTCATCTTTCCGGAAAAACTCTCTCTGCCTGGTGGATGAAAGGTTTAAGCCCCCGAGTATCACAGACACCGGAGCTTGTCAAGAGAATCTTCCTTGTCGGTCGGCCACCAGAGCCTATCGCTCGCCCCGATCTGCCTCTCCTCAAACGGCTCCGGCTGAGCCCGACAGTTGCATTTGACTTTGTTGGCCAGACTCCCTATCATGCTAAGGGGTGGAATGACACCATGGACCAAATTGAGCAATCCGCTTCGGCCAAGCTATTCATCGGGGCCATCTATGGCCACGGTTTTCCCCTGAAACAGGCGGAGGACCAACTGATCACTGCTTTTGGGCCAATTGCATCCCGAAGCCCTTTGTTTTCCTTTGATTTCACCCGGCATTACGAACCCGAGATGGGAGGCTCACTCTTGCGGAGATTCTTCATTTTCCAGACCCTAATCAAGAAGGAGGACCTTGCGTCCATCAAGCGGGCCACCATTGAACTTGAACAGCGCTCCGCCATCCTCAGAGGTGATATCGCCTGCCGGAGGGTCAATCTCGACCCGGGCTACTTGACATTGAGCCAGCTGGTATTATACATAGCGTCATAAATAATACATCATAATTCAATTGCATCTCACACATCCCTCTGATAGGATAAGCCTGAAGGAGGGATGCGCCATGAAACGTCTTCAGGTTGCCGATCGGGAGCTGATGGAAATCGCCCTGCGGA
>JAZDMQ010000019.1:0-8528 GCA_043800755.1 bacterium
CCGTGATCGGAACCTGGCTGATTACGAGGAGGTGGAAGGAATGAATCCCCAATTCTTATCGGTCCCCAAGCCCACCGCGGCCATGGCTCTCGCTTCCGTGATCGGCGTCGGGGTCCTGCTCCTAATCTCCGTCATCCTGGGAATCATCGGCAAGAGACAATGGAAGTCTTATGACGAGTATCTGGTGGGCCGTCGCGATATCGGGCCGGTGGTGACCGGCCTGGCCCTCTCCGCCTCCTATCTCTCGGGCTGGGCCTTTTGCGGCAGCACCGGGGTGGTCTATTCGGTGGGATTCTCCGGGATGTGGTTTGCCGGGATATGGAGCATCGTGGGCATCATCCCCTGCATCTGGCTGGCCTCGGTCAAGACCCGAGAGTTCTCCTCCAAGCTTAAGGCCGCGACCCTCCCCGAGACCATCGGGAGGAGATTCGAGTCGCCCATGCTCCAGGCGGTCATTGGTATCTGCATGCTCTTCTTTCTCTTCATGTATTCGGTGGGCCAACTCAAAGCGGCGGGCGGCGTCTGGTACGCGGTGACCGGGCTTCCACCGCTCTGGTGCCTTCTCCTCTCGATATTCATCGCCTGGCTCTACATGGTCCTGGGCGGATATGTGGGGACCCAATGGTCCATGGCCTTCCAGGGGGCCCTATTGGGCATTGTCGGTGCCCTGGTGGGAGTATGGGCCTTGGTTTACGCCGGCGGCTTTCACGAGATCTCCGCCCGGCTCTGGGCGGAGAATCCCAAATTGATCGCCCTGATCCGGCCCGACCTTCCTCAGCTCGGCTCCACCCAGCTCTTCTCCAGCCTGGTGGGCATCCTGGCCACCCCGGTCATCTTCTTTACCATGGCCGTCGGCTTCCCCCACAATGTGAGCCGATTCTTAGGGATGAAGGAGATGACCAAGAAGGAGTACTTTTGGATGATCCTCACCGTCTGGCTCATTGCCGGATTCCCCATCATGCTCGATTGCTCGAGCAACGGCCTCATCGCCCGCATGATCTATGGACCGCAGCTCCTCAAGATCGAGCCGTGGAAAGGGGACTTGGCAGCGCCCATGCTCTCTCACGCCATCGGGGGGACGCCCCTGATGGTCCTCTATGTGATGGGCCTCTTCGCCGCGGCCTTGTCCACCCTGGCGGCGATGGTCTTCATCATGTCTGCCAATGTGACCAGGGATGTAGTCAAGTTGTGGTGGCCCCAGGTATCGGACAAGGGCCTGCTGAAGTTGAGCCATTTCCTGGTCGCCCTCTTCCTCTTCCTGCCCTTCTACTGGACCTTGAAGAGGCCCCCGGAATTGCTGGCGATCTTCATGGGCATGGCCGCCATGGGGCTGGGGGCCATCTTCTTCTTCGTCACCGCCATCTCCTATTATTGGAAGCGGGCCACCAAATGGGGGGCCCTGGTCACCGTCATATTTGGAACGGCCATGACCCTGTATGGAAGCTGGGCGGTCCTCTTTAAAAAGACCCTGGGCATGGGCACCATGGAGTGGATCCTGGTTATTGGCTGCTTCATCCTTTATTTCGGGGTGAGCCTGCTCACCAGGCCCCCCTCGGAGGCGACCCTCAACCTGCTCTTCCCGGAGAAGAAATAGGGAGGAGAAGGCGAGGCCCGTCAGGGCGCAGTGGAAGCGGGGATCTGACCGTGGAACCGTCAAGAAAGATGGAATCGTTGGTGGCCCACAGCGGGATCGGTGCCCTGGACGAAGTCCTGCAGGGACTCCGGCCGGGCGATAATGTGGTCTGGCAGGTGGATAGTCTGGGGGACTATCAATTCTTCGCCGAGCCCTTCGCGGAAGGTGCCATTGCCGAGGGCCGGGATTGCGTCTATTTGAGATTTGCGGCCCATCCGCCGGCTCTTCTGCCCCAGGCTGGCCTCACGATCATCGAGGTCGATCCCAGCCCCGGCTTCGACTTCTTCAGCCAAAAGGTGCACCGGATCATCGAGGAGCGGGGCACGGGTGTCTATTACCTCTTCGATAACCTCTCGGCGCTGGTAGTGGAATGGGCTACCGACGAGATGTTGGCGAACTTCTTCCAGGTCACCTGTCCTTTCCTCTTTGAGCTGGATACGGTCACCTACTTCGCTCTCACCCGGGGGCAGCACGCCAATAGTGCGGTGGCCCGGATTCGGGATACTACCCAGATCTTGATCGATGTCTTTCACGCCAAGGGAGGGGTGTATATCCATCCGGTGAAGGTGTGGGACCGCTACACCCCTCAGATGTTCCTGCCCCATCTCATCTCCGAAGGGAGCTGGTCTCCCGTCTTTCAGAGTGGAGACGCCGCCGCCGTCTCCGCCAGTGCGCGCCGATATCCTCTGAAGGGGACCGACAGATCCATTGCCCCCTGGGACAGCGTGTACCGGCAGTTGGTTCAATACCGCGACGCGGGGATGGACTTGCAAGGGGATCACCCAGAGGTCATCTCCCTCAAACAAGAGTTCTGCCGCATGATGATTGGGAGCCACCCCCAGTTCAACCAGATGGCGGATCGCTACCTCCGGCTGGAGGACCTCCTTCGCATCCGGGAGCGACTGGTGGGCTCAGGGAGGATCGGGGGCAAGGCGGCGGGGATGCTCCTGTCCAGGCGTATCCTGCTGGAGGATCAGGCGGGCAGAAAAGAGACTGGTGAAATAGACTTCTCCCAGGTGCTGGAGGATCACGACTCCTTTTACATCGGATCGGATGTCTTCTTCACCTTCCTGGTGCACAACGATCTGTTCCGGCTGCGGCTGCAACTGGCCAGGGCCTCCCAACTCTCCCGCGAGGAATTTGCCGAGGTGGAGCGCCGCTTCCTGGCGGGCAGATTCCCCCCTCCCATCATGGAGCAATTCCACAACCTCCTTGACTACTTCGGGCAGGCGCCGATCATCGTCCGATCGAGCAGTCTATTGGAGGATAGCTTTGGAAATGCCTTCGCCGGCAAATATCGCAGCGAATTCTGCACCAACCAGGGCAGCCCGGAGGAGCGCCTGAAGGCCTTTCTGTCGGCGGTGAAGCTGGTCTACGCCAGCGCCCTGAACCCGGATGCCCTCTCTTACCGCCGCCGGCGGGGCCTAGGAGAGAGCGATGAGCAGATGGCCATCCTGGTGCAGCGGGTATCCGGCATGCCCTATAGCCACTATTTCTTCCCCAGCATGGCCGGGGTCGCCTTTTCCCGAAACCTCTACGCCTGGAACAATCGCATCGATCCCCGCCAGGGGGTGATCCGATTGGTCTTTGGCCTGGGGACTCGGGCCGTAGAGAGGGTGGGAGGTGATTATCCCCGGATGATCGCGGTCTCCCATCCTCGGCTGCGCCCGGAGATCGGCCCCCAGGTCGCCAAGTATTCGCAGCACCAGGTGGACCTCCTCGACTTGCAGGCCAATCGCATGGCGACCCTCTCCCTGGCCGAGGTCTTGGCCCCGGACAGCTATCCCCATCTCTACCTCCTGGTCTCGGTGATGAAGGAGGGCTATCCCTATGATCCGGTCTTCACCCTCATCGACGGACCCCCCGACGATCTGGTCTTGACCTTCAATAATCTGCTCGCGCGGACTGACTTCGTGAAGGTCATGGGGGCCATGCTGGGCAGGTTGGAGAGCGTGTATGCCCATCCGGTGGACATCGAGTTCACGGCCTCTTTGGACTCGGCTGGCCGGACCAAGATCAATCTCCTGCAGTGCCGGCCCCTGTTTCTCCCTGGCTCCTCAGGCCCGGTGGCGGTGCCTGCTGACCTGCCTCGGGAGCAAGTCCTCTTCCGGTCCCAGAAGATGATGAGCGGAGGGAGGGTGGGCCACATACGCTACATTCTGTATATTGACCCTCGGCGGTATAATGCCATGGAATCCCTGGAGGCCAAGAAGGCCTTGGGCCGGGTGGTGGGACAGATCAATGCGCATCCGCGGATCGCAGAGGGTAAGATCGTAATGATGGGCCCTGGCAGGTGGGGGAGCAACAACATCGACCTGGGCGTCAATGTCGGCTATGCCGACATCGACAATGCGGCCGTCCTGGTGGAGATCGCCCGCGAGGAGGCGGGCCATGTGCCGGAGGTCTCCTATGGCACCCACTTCTTCCAGGATCTGGTGGAGGACCAGATCATCTACCTGCCCCTCTATCCGGACGATCCGGCCGCGGAGTTCAACAGTGCCTTCTTCGAACGCGCGCCCAACCTCCTTGCCGATCTATTGCCGGAGGCCTCGGGATTCTCCGACTGGATCCGGGTGATCGATGTCTTGTCCTTTACTGACGGCCTTACTACCCAGGTGGTGGCCGATCCCCAGAGTCAAAATGCCATTTGCTATCTGGAGTGAAGATCCCTCGTTTGCCCGGATTGCTGCCACTCCGGCCATTGAAGGCCCCGTTCAATCGATGAGTCCTCCCCGGGCCTCTTCCTCTATCCTGACCTATGCGAAAAGCTGATCCGATCCCAGTGTTCCAACCTCGCATCATGAGGCTCAACGCCCATATCCTGGCCTCCTCCCTCCTCCTGGTCCTGCTCTACTCCCTGGCCGCTTTCCCCTCGCTCCGCTGGATCGGCACCTGGGGAGCCTTGTTGGTCGCAGCCACGATACTCCCTCTCCTCTATCTGGCCCCCTGGGAAAAGGCCAGCCCTCGCGCCTTTTATCTGGCCTCCCTCCTCTTCATTTCTCTGGCGCTGCTCCTGATTCATAACACCGGCGATTCCTATAGCCCGTTTTCTCCCCTCTTCTTCCTCCTCTGCATCTCTCACGGGACGCTCTATTCTCTGGTGGAAGCCTTTATCTTCACCACCCTGGCCGCTGGAGGTTACTTCTTCCTCCTGCTGCCTACCGTAGTCCCCTTCGGCCCCCTATTTCCCTTGCTCGCGGAGAGGCTGATCATCTTCCTTCCCCCTCCTCTATCTTTCCACCTATCTGAGTTATTATCTGTCCCACGAGATGAGGCTCGAGGCGGCCAGGAAGGAGGAGAAGGAAGCGCTGGTCCGGGATCTGGCCAAGAGGAGCGAGGAGATCTTTGCCTTCAGCTCCATCACCGCCCTGCACCACCTGGTGGATTTGCGCTCCGCCCTGTTAGGGGCCCTGGGAAAGGCCCTCGATATCTTGCATCAAAGGCAGGGCCTCATCGTCTGTTGGGCCGAGGGGATCTCTACCCCGGGAGGACCGCTCGTCTTGCATCGGGGTTCCATCGAGGAGATCTCTCCCCAGCTCATCCCCCTTCTCCGCGCCAGAATCGAGGAGGAGTCAAAGCCGCGCAGGCGCGGAGATCTACGGATCCACTCGCTGCGCCTCGACCAGGAACAGGCTCTTTCCTTCGATCCCTCCTCCTGGGAGGAGAGGCTCCTCCTCTATCTCCCCCTGGTGGGCCAAGAAGGGACCTTGGGCCTTTTGGGGATCTTGGTTCGGAATGAGGAATCCCTGAGCCCCTATGATCGCCAGTTCCTCCAGGGGATCGCCGATCAGGTCTCCATAGCGATCGAAAACGTCCTCTACTTGCAAAGACCTGCCCAGGCATGGCAAGAAAGCCCGCAACAATGGCAAAAGGCCTTCCTCCTCAAGGAGGCAAGCCATTCAACCCCTGTCTTTTCCGCGGATACCATCTTGAAGACCCTGGTGGATACACTCTCTTCCTTCCTCAAAGCCCCCCGCATCGGGATCTTCCTCTTCCTCCAGGACCGATCCTCCCCTTATCTCTATGTGGCGCATGACGAGCTTAAAGAGCCGCCCGCTTTCCCTTATCCCATCGATCTCAAATCCTACCCCGAGCTGGAGGCCGCGCTGCAAAAGGATCAGATTCTGCAGATCGACGATGTGGCTCATCATCCACTCATGAGAGAGGTCAAGGGCCTGCTCCTTTTGTCCGAGATCTCCTCCCTCACCCTGATCCCCATCCGCCTGCAGGGAGAGACCATTGGCCTTATCTCCATCGGCCAGCGGGCCCCGACCCGGGATTTCTCAGAAACGGAGCTGCAGTTGTGCGAGGCCCTGGCCCAGCAAGCCGGGGCCGCGATTGAGAATGCCAGCCTCTATTTCCGGACCCTCGATCTGGCCAACGAGGTGGAGGAGGAGAAGATCTTCCGCCAGAGCCTGATCGAAAGCCTGGCCTCCGGGCTCATCAGCTTGGACTTCGACGGACGCATTACCTTCCTCAACGAGGCGGCTGAGAAGATCCTCGGTTACAAGCGGGAAGAAGTGATGGGGGCCGCCCTGAGCGCCCTGATTGGAAAGGAGGAGGTGAAGACCTTTCGGATAGGCCTTTCCTCGGAGAAGGAGGCCAACCCACGCCAGCGAGGGAGATGGCGCACCCAGGGAGGTCAAAAGACGGCGGTGGAGTTTACCCTCTCCCCCCACCTCAGCCCTCGGGGGGAGGTGTTGGGTGCCGTGATCAGCTTTCAGGATGTCACCCAGGAGGACCGGATGCGGGAGGAGATGGGGAGGGTGGAGCGCCTCGCCGCCCTGGGGACTATGGCGGCAGGGATTGCCCATGAGATCCGCAATCCCTTGGCCAACATCCGCATCGCGGTGCAGGCCCTCGATAGGCAATTGCCGGTGCAGCATGCCCACCGGGATTCCCCGCAGAAGATCATCAAGGAGATCGACCGCCTGAGCCAGATCCTCCACGATTTTCTGGCCTTCGCCCGGCCTCCCAAGCCCAACCGCCAGCCTGCTCCGCTCACCGCCATCATTGACGAGGTAGCCCTGCTCCTCAAAGAACAGGTGGCCAAGGGAGGAGTCATGATCGTCCGGGAATATGCGCCCGATCTCCCCGAGGTTCTGGTGGATAAGGCCCTCATGCAACAGGTATTTGTGAACCTGCTCCTCAATGCCATTCAAGCCATGTCGGGGGGTGGGGAGTGGGTCATTCAAGTCAGAGTGGTCAGCGATCCCGAGAAAGAGGGCGCGGAGAGCTGCTTCCTTCAGGTACGCCTAAGAGACAGCGGCCCGGGCATTCCAACCCAGGACCTGGAGAGAATTTTAATCCCTTTTATACCACCAAGGCTCAAGGAACCGGGCTGGGACTATCGGTAGTACACCAGATTTTGAGGGAACATGAAGGGCGGATCCGGGTGGAGAGCGAGTCGGGGCAAGGCGCTACCTTCATCATCCACCTTCCCTGCTCTAATTGATGGAGGGACCTGCAGGATGAGCACATCCTTGATGATCGTAGAAGATGAAGAACTCCTGAGAGAAACCCTGGCGGATGCCTTGAAGTCCGAAGGATTCCGGGTGACCACCGCGGGGACCAAAGGAGACGCCGTTTCTCTCCTTCGTTTTCGGCCGATCGATCTCATACTTCTGGACCTTCGGCTCCCGGATGGCAGTGGCCTGGAGGTGCTCAAAGAGGCCAAGATGCTGAGCGACGAGATCGTGGTCATCATCATCACCGCCTTCGGGGAGGTGGAGACCGCGGTGGAGGCCATGAAGATGGGGGCCTATGATGTCCTCATCAAACCCCTGGACCTGGACCATCTATCCCTCCTCATCAAGAGGGGGCTGGGCAATCAGGCCTTGCAGCAAGAGGTCAGGTACCTGCGCCAGAGGGAAAAGGATCGTTCCTACCTGGGGGAGATCATCGGAGAGACCCCCGGGATCAGGAAGATCAAGTCCTTGATCGAAAAGGCCAGTCAAACCCCCAGGACTTCCATCCTCATCCGGGGAGAGAGCGGCACCGGAAAGGAGCTGGTGGCCAACGCCATCCATTTCCAAAGCGCCCGGGCCAATTCCCCTTCATCAAGATCAACTCCAGCGCCATCCCCGAATCGCTGGTGGAGGCGGAGCTCTTCGGATACGAAAAGGGGGCCTTCACCGATGCCAAGGCCTCGAAGAAGGGCCTGCTGGAGCTGGCCCATCTCGGCAGCATCTTTCTTGACGAGATCTCGGAGATGAAACCCTCCCTGCAGTCTAAGCTCCTGCGCGTCCTGGAAGAGCAAAAATTCAAGCGCTTGGGCGGGGTGTCGGATATCTCTGTGGATGTGAGGATCATCGCCGCCACCAATAAGGACCTGGAGGCCGCGGTCTCGGAGGGGTCCTTCCGGCAGGATCTCTTTTACCGCCTCCGGGTGCTGGAGATCGTCCTGCCCCCTCTGCGGGAGCGGAAGGGGGACATTCCCCTCCTGACCTCTGCCTTCGTCCTCCATTATAACCAGGAGTTTAAAAAAACCGTCCGTGGCCTCTCGCCCCTTGCAGAGAGGATGCTCCAGGAGTATTTTTGGCCGGGAAATGTGCGGGAATTAAGGAATGTCCTGGAGAGGGCCATGATCCTGGCCGAGGGGGATCAAATCCTCCCCGAGCATTTTTCCCTCACCTCCGCCAGCTTCAAGACGGCCTCAGCCCCAGGCCACCAGGACCTCTCCTCTTACGCCCTGACCCTCGAAGAGGTGGAGCGGCGCTATCTGCAGGGATTCCTGAAGGCCTTTCCGGGGAACAAATCCGAGGCGGCCCAGCGCCTGGGGGTGACCCGGACCACCCTCCGCAAGAAGATGCGAGCCTTGGGCCTGGAATGAGGCCCCCCAGCCACCGGCGAGGTCTCTTCCCGCCCACAGGGTGATTAGTTTTTGACCCTCTGG
>JAZDMQ010000023.1:0-2662 GCA_043800755.1 bacterium
ATCGAGATGAAATGGGGCGATGTGGACGCGATGCTGGCGATCCAGAAGAAGGTCGCCTACGGAGAAGGCTGCGGCAAGCTCATTGGCCAGAACCTGCGGGCCATGGTGGCGGCCTGGGGCAAGGGCTGCGGTGATTACGCCCTGGAATGTACGGGCCAAGGATATGCGGCATGGAACATCAGGGTCGGAGATACGCATATGAGCTATGCTACTTCGAGCCGCGGGGCTGACCACCTCGAAAGCGGCAACATCCCGACCCAGAACCTGCGCCTGATGAACGATGCGCTCGGGGTGTGCCTCTTCCCGGTGATCTCTGGGATCAAACCAGACGATCTGAAGGACCTGCTCAATGCGGCCACCGGCTTCAAGCTCACCATGGAGGACTACTGGAAGACCGCGGAGCGCATCTACACCCTGGAGCGCTCCTACAACGTCCGGGAGGGCTTCACTCGGGCCGACGACAGCCTGCCGGCGCGGGCATGGGAGCCTTTAACCTATGGACCCAAGGCTGGAACCAAGCTGACTCCGGAGGGATTCAACAAGGAGCTGGATGACTACTATAAGGCTCGGGGCTGGGATGCCAAGGCTGTCCCCACCAAGGCTCGGATCAAGGAGTTAGGGCTGGATGGGATCATTAAAATCTGACCTCTTGAGGTCGAGTCTGGGTTTGGCAGCCAGACCCTGAGGATCAGGGTGTCCCGAGGATCTCCTCGGGACACCCTCCCTCCAATTTTCACATCTTCCGTGTTGGAAATTTCGTGATACAGTTTGATGTTTATCCCCCCAAACCCGCTTCTATTCCGGGAAGGGAATAGAAAGGAAGGAAATAAATGAGAAAGAAATTTTTGATTCAGCTTAGCTTGGTGGCCATCCTGCTCATGGTGGCCTCGGTGGCATTTGCGGAGTTACCGGTCTGGCCGGTAAAGGGAAAAGTCGTATGCCGATTGTCCGTCTTCGACAACCCCGAAGGCGCGATCGTCTCCATGTGCGGCAACTACCTCTTCGTTTCCAACTCTTGCACCGCCAAAGTAAAGGAGGGCTTTTACTGGGTGGAGGGCCGAGGAAGCATCAGCAAATTAGAGATCGGCCCGTACGGCGATCTGAAGATGATCGATCGTCAATTTGTGGCGGGTCTGACCGGCCCGCTCGGCATGGCGATCCTGAATGTGGATACCGGAAAATTCGCTGCCGGGACCCTCTTCGCGATGACGGGCTCCGCCCCCATGTCCACGGTCAATGGGACCCCGATCACCGATCCCAGGAGGCATAAGCCCAAGATCATCGCCATTAACCCGGCCAACGGGGCCATCCTGGGCGAGATCAGCATGGGAGCCAATTCCGTATTCGCAAAGATCAGCGGAGGCCCCGCGGATCTGCTCAACGCCCTGGCCTTCGATGCGAAGGGCAACCTTTACATGGCCGACACCGGCTGGGGGCATGATTCTTACAAACCCGCCTTCAAGTACGCGGGCGGTGTGTGGAAAATCCCGATAGAGAGCATCGATGGGCTGGCAGCGGGCTCCATGAATCCTCCCAAGATGCCCCAGTTCATCCCCTGCCCCAGTTGGCCGGATGGCATCGAGGTGGACCCCATCACCCAAAAGGTATGGTGGAACACGGTCATGCCTCCTGGCGCGGGTGACGATCCCTACAAGGGCGCCTACTGGGCTGTCACCGATGCGGATTTCGATAGCGGCATCCTGCCCGCGCCCCTGCAGAAGGGTCTGGGGAGGCTGGACGGATGTGCCTTCACGGTAAAGGGCACCAACCTCCAGACGGAGATCCTGAACACCCCCAACGCTATCGTGGTGGTGCGCCCCAGCGAACCCGACAAGCCATACCGATTGGCCACGGACCCGGAGATTGTGCTGGAAGGCCCGGCGGATTTGAATCTGAAGACCCTGGGGGATGGAAGCTACCTGTTGTTCGTGCCCGAGCTGATGGCGGTGAACCCCACCCAGTGGGATGAGAGATTGACGGTCATTTGGCTGCCTGCCGATTTTGACAGTCCCCAATAGGGGTGGTCCGCAGTAGGTAGGCTTTTTCAGGGCGTCCCGAGGCAATCTCGGGACGCCCTTTTTTTCTAAACCCTTCTTCTGCCCCGCAACTGCAGCAGGACGATCCCCGCGATAATGGCCCCCGCCCCTGCCAATTGATGCAGACTCAGTCTCTCATGGAGAAAAGAAGTGGCCAGCAAGAGAGTGATGACCGGCTCCAGGGTACCGATGATGGCGGCATGGGAGGCCCCGATGCGTTCCAATCCCGCAAAAAAGGTGAGCACGGAGATGACGGTGCAGAGGAGGGCCATGACCGCTATCAGGGCCCAGGCCTTGGGGGACATCTGAAGGGTGAGGCGGTGAAGGGATGAGCCGTAGAGGAGAAACAGAATCGCCCCAAAGGTGATCACCCAGAGGCTCACGATTCGAGGTGGATGCCGGGCCAGGGCCTTGCTTCCCAGAACGATATACAGGGAATATGCGATTCCCGATGTGAGAGGCAGGAGGCACCAGAGCAGATTACCCTCCTGCTGGGAGGACCAGACCATCAAGGTCCCCCCGCCCACCGCCAGAAAGAGGGCCACGATCTTGCGGAGATCTAATGACTCCCGGAGGAACCAGACCGAAAGGAGGGTAGCCAGGGTGGGGTAGGAGGAGAAGAAGAT
>JAZDMQ010000028.1:0-8807 GCA_043800755.1 bacterium
GAGGTCCGGCGAGTCCACGATGCCGTGCTTCTTCTGGGCGCTCGTCCCGCCGCCCAGAGGGACATTTCCCCCACTGACGATGGCGTGTCCGCCGATGTCGAAGTTCGCTTCGACCACGATCACGGATGCTCCCTTTTCGACTGCCTCGATGGCGGCGGGGAGCCCCACCGCTCCCGCCCCGATGACGACGACGTCTGCCTCCTTGTCCCACCCGTTCGGGACCTCCTGGGCGAAGACGGGGAACCGGGGAATGACACTGGCTGCGGCGACCGCCCCACTGGCAATTGCTGCCCTCTTGAGAAATTCTCGACGCGTCAGGTTCTTCTTTGACATAGGTCTTCTCCTTTCGATTCTTTAACACCCAAAGATACGATCAGGCTAACACCCAAAGATACGATCAGACTGGCCCCATCATTGTTGGATTTCAGTGTCAGGCCTTGAAATGTGGGGAAGGAATAGGGGACCGCAACCAAAGGGCAACCGAATGCGCCTCCTTTCAGGATCTCTCTTTCTCAAAGCAGACCTCATCGAACCGGAAGGCACCTGCCCCCACCCCTGACAGTCTGAATCTAATATAAGCGATGCCCTCCGGGATTCGGAAGGTCCGCTCCACCTTCACCCAGGCACCTCTTCGATCGACCTTCTCCGCTACATAACTCCAGGAGATCGCCTTGCGGCCCTGATCGAACGCAGACACCCCGATGGAGGCAGAGGCCTTCTCTCCCTCCAGGCATGCCCATCCGCGGAAACTGAAGACCTCGCCTGGGCGGACCTGGATGAGGCGATTGTGGGCATAGGACCAGTCCCGGTCGCTGGTGCTCCGGATGACCAAGCAGCGAGAGCCGCCCCTTCCCCTGGAATCATGATCCACAGTAACCCTGCCTTTCTCCCTCATCCAGAGCCCGGACCAGTGGTGGATGATCCCGAAGGAGTCGAAGGAGTCGCTCAATAGGGTGCCCGGTGCGGGTCGGGCCAAGACCTCCTCCCTTTGAAGGCCCCTGAACAAGGGAAAATCGTGCAGCGAGAGAAGACCGGTCAGGTTGATCCCCATCTGGCACTTGAGCCAGTAAATCAGCAAAGCGAGCGCGACGACGGCGATCAGCCCCAAGAGGATTTTTTTCATCATGAAATTAAGCTGAAAGGCCACCAAGAAAAGTCAACTCAGTCCACAAAGTCCCCCGAATTCCCTCTGCGGAAAGACCAACCTCGCTTGCGCAGCTCCACTCCCATTTTCTGATTTGCTATTTACTCTTTTCGGATTCTCTTGTCAATCTTGTCGCTTTCCCTTTTGCGTAGGCCGCCGCTGTTACCAAAGTGTCACCGAAAATATTGGAAAAACCGGAAAGGATGGAAAGGAAAATTGCTTAGGAAAATCGAGGGATTTTCAAAACATTCAGGTAGAAGGCCTACTCAACAAGAACCGTGCCATGTCACTCTCAGGGGGGCAACATGGGTTCAAGAAGGGGGCTTGAGTCATGAATAGCTCCGTCCGTCTCAGGCTAATCTTTGTTGCGTAGCCTCCACGCTGACTCTGTAATTGCTGCTGCCAATACGATGCGCAGGAAATCGATCTGCCTGCCGTAGATGATATAACGTTTCTTCCACATGGGGGAAAACCCTTTATCGAAGTTATAGAGTGACATGATGGGCAACCTGCAACCTAACAATCTTGCGAAAGAGCGGGCCAACGGGCTTCCCGGTTCTTCGCGATCTTCCCGGTAATGCTGGGAAAAAAAGCAGAAGTGCAGGGAGAAATAATCGTAGCTACGGCGCTTGAGAAACTCAGCGGTGCGAGCGACCATGAACTCGAGAAGCTCATTGGGCGATCCTCTTGCTGTCCGGACCACATCGAGGGAATAACCGAGACCTGGGTACATCGGCACCAGGTTGAGGAATCCCATAGGCTGCATGTGACTATCATAAGCAATGCAAACCAGGCAGTCCGGGTCTTCGGGGTCGAAAAGGCGCCCCAGCCCCATGGAAAAACCCGTTTCCGGATAATCGCCCAGCCAATCCCTGGACACCCTTTCGAGATCGTGCCGGAGATGGTGAGGTATTCCTACGTTGAACATAAACTCCATCGTGGCGCCCATCTTCTGTAGTTTGCTGATTGCCTGCCTTGGTCCCCTTGCCCGGCGGCCTTCCAAGGAGAAGCCGTCGAGTCTGATCACCGCCTCCTCTCCCAGAAAAAAAGCCTTGAGGCCCGCGCTACGATACAATGGAACATAGTCCTCCTTCGAAGCCAGGCAGGCCAATCGCCACCCGCTCTGAGCACAGAATCTCCGAAATTCTCCCATTATCTCGGCAACAAGTTCCGGAGGGCCCACTGGGTCTCCCGAAACCAATGCGACGTCCAGGGTGCGGCGATAGGCAAGAAAAATCTTGCTATTTTGGAAGAAAAGGTTCTTGTCCCACCGAGTGTTAAAATAGGCAAGGGAATCCGAACCGTAGCGCTTCACCAGATCATGAGCCCTCTGATGATCCTGGGGTTGTTGACCCACCTGAACTTGCCCTTGGCGAACTTGATGGAGAATGGTCACGGGAGTTGTTTCAGAAGGACATCCACGGTTTCGAGCCGAGGCCGAATGCCTTCGAAGAGGAAATGGAGCCTATTGGGTGAACTCAAGCAGCCAAATCTGCTCCGCGCTGGTCTGTTCTTTACCCCATGGGGTTCAGGCCTAACCGGCGTCGGGGCAAACAACGCAGGTATCGTATTGTGCTGGAAAATGAAACTTCCGAGTAACCCCAACTCAACTCCTTTCTTTCCCTGGGATTATTTACTCTTCTGGCATCTTATTGTCAATTGCCTTTCGGCTACCTTGCCAGGGGGGTAGCGGATGCTTTGCAGGCGATCATCAAGGGGGATTCTCTTCTTGAGATAAGGACAGACCCGGGAGATATCTTGGCGGATTCGCCAATTCTTGGTTCTAACTTCTGAGGGGCAGGGAGGTAGATGGAAACCTATGCCTTGCAAAGGGGTGGTGGGGGTAGGGCGGTGGCTTGGACATGGTGGGGCAGCGCGGAGATTATGTTGTGTTATTCCCCCTTCAAGAACTGGGCGGTCTCTTCTGGAAAGGATACATTGATGAAGATCCCCGACCCCTGTTCGAACCCAGCTGGAGTGGTTAACCTCGGGATGATTTGAAGGTGCCAGTGATAGTAGTCCTCCTGTTCATCTTTAAAGGGGGCAGTATGAATGACATAGTTATACTCGGGATCATTGAGCTTGGAATATAGTTTAAACAAGACCCCCTTCAAGGCCTTGGCGAACCTTTTTGAATCCTCCATGGAGATCAAGCCGAACGAGGCCTGATGCTGCTTGGGCACGATCCAGGTTTCGAAGGGGGACCGGGAGGCAAAAGGCTGGAAGACCACAAATCTTTCCGTCTCCTCTACGATCCTCTCCCCCAGGCTGAGTTCCTCGTCGATCAGATCGCAATACACACACCTCCCGTGGTCGTCGTAATATCGGGCGGCTTCCTGCAGTTTCTTGCGGACATTGGAGGGAACAATAGAGGTTCCCACGAGTTGAGAATGGGGATGTTCCAGGGAGGTCCCTGCAGCCTCACCGTGGTTCTTGAAGATGATAGCCAATTTGATCCTGGGATCTTCCCTTAAAGCGAGATACCTCTCCCGGTAGGCAAGGAGGACCTCCTCCAGCTGTTTATCGTCCATCAGAGGAAGGAGCTGATTATGGAGGGGATCTTCAATCACCACCTCATGGATACCGACCCCATCCATCCTCCTGAAAAATCCCTTCTCATCCTTCCTCTCCAAGCTTCCCTCCGGAGAGAGAGCCGGAAACTTGTTCCGGACCACCCGCACCCACCATCCTTTGCTATCCGGTGGACCACCACTTCGATAGGCAAGGGTCTCATGAGGGGTGAGGTGTTCATTGCCGGGACAAAAGGGGCAGTCTTCTCTGTAGCTGGGTTTTTCGGTGGCCCGCTCTGCCTTCTTGAAATCGTGAGGCCTCTTGGAGCGCTCTGCAGCAATGATGACCCACTCCTTCGTTGTGGGGTCTTGTCTCAATTGAGGCATCGCGCCCTCCTTTTCTTTCAACCCAGGTGGAATGTTCCAGTTGCACAAACAAACTATCATTCCCTCAGATGAAAATCAAGGAGACCATTTCCTGACCGATGAAGATTTCCCGCAGCATGCGTAAGGAACTTTAGATGATCGCCATTTCCTGTCCGAAAAGCTTCACCCCTCCGGACAGGAGGCTCCAGTGCCCAGGCGCCCCGGCGGAATCCGCCGGGGCGCCTAAGTTAGCCCAGAGATCCATAGAGAAATCAAAAGGTCTTTCGGTACGAATCCAAATTTCAACCGGTACCAATTTCGAAGATTTGGCTTGCCAGACGGATGGCGTGCCTATATCCTCTCTTAGGGCATGAGACCAAATCCATGACCAAGGACGTAAGATTGTAGGAAAAGTGGGAGTCGGGGTATCGCCGGAAGGAAGTGTCGGACTTTTCGCAGAACTTAGAGCTCCTGGAAGGCATGTATGAAGAGGCCCGTTCCCTGGGCCTTTTCCCGCTGTCCGATCCGCTGGAAGGCCTCGATATGAAGATTAGAATGGCGAGGGTATTCAGTGTTTCAGCAGCTTCTGGAAAGAATCGCCCTCGGCCTTGAGGGGTGAGCCATCCCTCGCCAATGGCTGGGGCAGTCTGAGGAAAGCCTCTCTGAGCCATTTCTCCAGCGCCTCGACCAGATCCTGAGGGCAGGCTGATCGGGCTGGCCAGGACCTTCCTGGCCGCAGCCTCCAGATAAGAGTCATATTGCAGGTTCTGTATGAACCTCCCCTCCGACGCCGCGTCTCCTCCTTCGCCCGGTCCCGTTCCACCGGTTGTCTTTCACCTCTTGGACTGGTATATGGAAGAATCGGCCGAAGAGGACCGCCTCGTAATAGCCACGGAAATGGGGTATGCAGCAGAAGATGAGGCTCTTCCTTCTAATCTTTTTCTCCCTGTATGCCACAGCACACCTATATGCCTTCCTGAAGGCAAAGGCGGCGCTGGAGTTTGGCTGGAGAGGGGGGAGCCTGCTTGCCCTTTGGATGTGCCTCATGGCGATCGCACCCCTGCTGATTCGCATGCTGGAGAGGCAGGGGCTCGGCTTCCTGGCACGCCTGCTTGCCTATTTGGGATACACCTGGCTGGGGATCTTATTCCTCTTCCTCTGCACTTCCCTTCTATTGGACCTCATCCGGCTTGTCCTCTCCCTGGTGGGGTTGACCTGGAACAACAAATCCTCCGGCCTTTCCATCTCCAGCCGGGCGGCCCTCTTCCTCCCACTTCTCCTGTCCGCTGCGCTGGCAGTCGTCGGCTACTTCGAGGCCCTCGATATCCAGACCGAAAAGGTTGTATTTCAGAGCCCCAAAATACCTAAAGAAATGGGCTGGATAAAGGTCGCCCAGATCTCGGATGTGCATCTGGGCCTGATCGTTAGAGAGAGGAGGCTCGAGCGAATACTTCGCCCGGTGCGGGAATTCGCGCCGGATATTCTCGTATCCACGGGCGACCTCATGGACGGGCAGGCCAACGATCTCTCCGGAATCGCCGAGCGGTTGCAGGGCATGGTCCCCCGGTATGGTAAATTTGCAGTGACGGGCAATCATGAATACTATGCCGGGATAAACCAATCACTCCAATTCCTGGAGAGGGCCGGTTTTTCAGTGCTTCGGGGCAATAAGGCGGAGGTGGCGGGAATATCCATTGTTGGAGTGGACGATTTGGCGGAAGGGTATTTCGGGCCTTCCCCGCACGCCTCCGAGAGTGAGCTCCTTTCCAGGGTTCCCCCGGGCCGGTTCGTCCTCTTCCTGAAACACCAACCCCTGGTGGAAAAAAGCACCCTCGGCCTCTTCGACCTTCAGCTCTCGGGCCACACCCACAAAGGCCAGATCTTCCCCTTTAGTCTGCTCACACACCTTTATTACCGGCTTGATTCCGGATGGCTGAACTCGGGCGGCTCCTATCTTCACGTGAGCAACGGCTCGGGGACCTGGGGCCCCCCTATCCGTCTCCTGGCCCCTGCGGAGGTTACCCTCATCGAGCTCGGGCATGGGGAAACGACCAGGGTCTCCATTTCTACCCGAGGCCCATCGTAGCAGTTTCCATCGCTCCACCTTCAGGGGAAGGCCAGCAGAGGGAGATTCCCGTATGACCCCCTTCCTTCCCCTGCCCTTCCTTTCGTTTCTCTTATTGACAATTCCGCAATAGGGACTTAATCTGGGAGACATAATAGATTTGCTGGGGGAGCTGAGGCGGCTGAGAGATCCCGGGACGACGACCGCGGGATGACCCTTGGACCTGCTGGATAATGCCAGCGGAGGGAAGCAAATCTCATGGGGGGTTGAAGCCGCCAGTTCTTCCTAAGATCGGCGGCTTTTTTATTTGGTCGGAGAACCTCGGGAGGGAGAAAATGGGACTGGATGAGATCATCGTTTCACGGGCCATCATCGAGCGCTTTGCCCGCAAATTCTCACAGGGTTTGGATCTGGATGTGGCGATCGTTGGCGCCGGCCCGTCCGGACTGGTGGCGGCCTATTGTCTGGGCAAGGCCCACGCCAAGGTGGCCTTGTTTGAAAGGAAGATGAGCGTCGGCGGCGGGATGTGGGGTGGTGGGATGCTTTTCAACGAGATCGTCATCCAGGAGGAGGGAAAGCGGATCCTGGATGAGTTCGGGGTCTCCATGGAAGCATTCGAGGAAGGATATTACACGGCTGACGCCGTGGAGACGGTCTCTACCCTCTGCGCAGCGGCCTGCCGGGCAGGGGCGAGGGTCTTCAACGGGATCAGCGTGGAAGATCTGATGGTGCGGGAGGAAGCAGTGGTTGGCCTGGTGATCAACTGGACGGCGGTGGAGATGGCCGGCCTGCACATAGACCCCCTGGCGGTTCGGGCGAAATTCGTCGTCGATGCCACCGGCCACCCGGCAGAGGTCGTTCAGGTGTTGCAGAGAAAGAATCGGATCAGGCTGAAGACCCCTTCGGGGGAGTTCCAAGGGGAGCGTTCCCTCTGGGCTGAGGCCGCCGAACGCTCCACGGTGGAGAACACCGGGGAGATCTATCCTGGCCTCTATCTGGCGGGGATGGCCGTGAATGCCACCCTGGGCGGGTATCGCATGGGACCAATCTTCGGCGGGATGCTCCTTTCGGGAGAGAAGGTCGCCCAACTTCTGTTGGCCCGTTTAGGGTCGCCTGGCTCAAGAGGCTGACCCCATCTCTATCTACTTGCTCTGGGTCGCGGTCTCTGGGGTCTCTGCGATTTCTGGTTCTGGTGCTGGTTGCGCGGCAAGGCCTGTCTTGAACTGGATCGTCAGCTCTGACCCAAACTCGATGCCTGGCACACAACCTTTGATGGCATCCGCCGGCACCGTCAGGGTGTACTGAATGTTCTCTCTCAATTGGCCCTTCAGGCTGATGAGCAGCTCTGGGCTTGGCTCTTTCACCACCTCCAAACAGGGCTCGACCAGAGAGGCCTCCACGGGCACGGAATTGCTCTCTTCATCCTTCAGGGTGATCGCAATAAATTTCGAGCTTCCCATGACCGGCCGGTCGAAGCGAAGCCTGAGGGATTTGATGTCCGGCTGCACACCCTCCTCCCCGTTTTGGGGGGTTGTGCTCGCAATGGAAATAGGGGTGTTCTTGATCCGGAAGGCAAAGCTGTAGCCGTTCTCGAGGGGATTGCCTTTGAGGTCGGTCGCCGCGCCCTTCCTGATGATCAGATTGTAGGGCGTCTGGCGCTGAATATCCCCCATATCCCCCCAATAGGAACAGCCAACGGTCGGGGAGTAGGGGGGACGGATGATGACCTTATCGGCCGCATAGGCGATCTCCACCCCCCACATCGCCGAGATATCCTTGAACACGAAAACCTCTCCCGATCCCTTCTTCACCGGCTTGGAGAATTGAACCACGATGGGCTCATCCGCGTAGATGGGTGTTTGGCTGGTATTCCTCACCGAAGGCGGCACCGCGGCCCGGAAGGAGGTGTTGTAATCCTTGGTGGGAATGCCGGAAAAGCCCTCAATCCGAAGGGCATTGGCCGGGATGGTGAGCTGATAATAGCAGCCTTTGGCGAGTGCATTTCCGGGAGTTACGACGAGCTTGTTTTTTCTCACCTCGGAGACCACCGGGACCTTGCCATCCACCCTGGTCCATTCCCCCTCCCTCAGTTGAGGAGGATGCTGACCGCTCAATAGAGCGATGTTCGAAAACCCACTGCCCTGGCTGATGGCCTTGTTGAAGGTGACGGTGATACTGGAATTCACCGGCACATCTTCCTCATTCGGTGCCGGACTGATTTCAGCCACCAGCAGGTCCTCGACATAGAAGAAGAACCAGAAGGCTTCATTGATGTTGTTGGATTCATCCCTCACCGCACCCCGATCCAGCCTGACGGCAACCAACTCCCCCAGGTCCGGGAGCCGGGAGCCGGGGAGGGTGAATATCAGCTTTCCGTTCTCAATCCGCAGATTGGCAGGTGCAGTGAGGGTCCAGGATCCGAAGGCGTTGCGCTCATCGATCCTGATTTTGCTTGGATCGAACTCTGCCAAAGGTTGGTCGCAGGTCACCGTGATGCCGGCGTGGCGACCCAAGATGAGCTCTGCCGGGACATCGGTGGCGCCACTGGGAGGGTTGGTAGAGATGAGGCGCATGAAGTTGCCGGTGGTGAAGGAGAAGGAGTGGCTGTAGAGGTTGGATAGGCCACCTGCGGCCACTGCCCCCGGCTCAATGGTGATCTGGTAGGTGGTCTCGGATTGCAGGCTGAGGGGGATTTTCAGCTTTCCACCCTCGGCGAAGGGGG
>JAZDMQ010000043.1:0-4308 GCA_043800755.1 bacterium
TTTTCGTCTGGGGAGTCGCTATGATGGCTAAGAAATTGACCGTGGTCCCGGAGCGCTGCTCGGGATGCCGTCTCTGCGAGCTGGTTTGTTCCATCCAACGCTTCGGGGTTAACAATCCGAAGAAATCCTGCATCCGGGTGATGGTGGTCTATCCCCATCCGGTGATCCGCATGCCCATCATCTGCCGCAATTGCAAGCAGCCCAAGTGTCGTGATAGCTGCCCCAATGACGCCATCGTGGCCAACAACGGGATCTACGACATCGACACCGAGAAGTGCATCTCCTGCCAGCAATGCGTCATCGCCTGCCCCTTCGGGGCCATCTTCCTCCACCCTGACCTCTCCTATCCCTTCAAATGCAACCTCTGCGGCGGGGACCCCGAGTGCGTCAAGGCCTGCCCCAAAAGGGCGCTGCTCTACATCCCCGAACACACTCTGGGCCAGGCCCACCGCATGGAGAGCGTGCTGAAATATGCTCACATGCGCGAGGTGGAGTATGTGGAAAAGGGGGAAAAGAAGAGGCTGAGGTATGCGGCGGACCAGGAGGGGGGATCGAATAGTGTCTATTAAGGGCGGCTACTTCAAGAGGATGCTCTGGATCGACCTCTCCCGCGGAACGATCAAGGCGAGGGAGCTTTCCGATGACTTCATCCTCCAATATATCGGAGGTCGCGGTTTCGGTGTCAAGCTGGTCTGGGATCATCTCCAGGAGGGCCGGGACCCCCTGAGTCCGGATAACCTTATCGCCATCTGCCCGGGTCCGCTGAATGGCTGCTATCTGCCGGCATCTGGCAAGACTTCCTTTGTTTCCATCTCTCCCCAGACGGGTCTCTACGGGGATAGTAACATGGGGGGCTCCTTTGGAGTGGAACTGCGACAGGCCGGATATGATGGGATCGCGATTACTGGCCGCGCCCCGACGCTGTCTTATCTCTGGATCGACGACGAGGAGGTAAAGATCGTCCCTAATGAGGCCTTGAAAGGAAAACGGTCCCTCGAGGCAGAGGGGATGATCAAGAAGGAGATTGGGGATGATCATGTCCGCATCGCAACCATCGGCCCGGCGGGCGAGAATCTGGTGCGTTTCGCCGGTCTCTGCAGCGATTGGGGCCGGAATGCGGGACGCCTGGGGATGGGTGCCATCCTGGGCTCCAAGAATATCAAGGCCATCGCGGTGCGGGGCTCCAAAGACCTGCCCGTCTATGACCTGGAGCGGCTGCGGGATCTGAGCCGCGAATCCTTCAAGTCCCTCTCTCGCCACCGACTCTTCGAGTTCTGGCAACAGCAGGGTCTGATGTCGGTGGTGGACTATGTGAACGAGGCGGGGGTGATGCCCACCTTTAACTTCCGCGCCGGACGCTTTGACCAGGCGAATCAGGTGAATGGCTTTGTCATGGAGGATCGCTACAAGATTGGCGATGCGGCTTGCTTTGCCTGTCCCATGGCCTGCAGCAATGTGTGCCTGGTGAAGGAGGGCAAGTATGTGGGCACGGTGGTGGAAGGACCCGAGTACGAGACCGCCTGCATGTTTGGCTCCAACCTGGGAGTCAGCAATTTTGCCTGCATCCTCAAGGCCAACCAGCTCTGCGACGAGCTGGGCATCGACACCATCTCTACCGGCAGCCTCATTGGAGTGATGATCGAGGCCCTGGAGTATGGACTCGTCAGCCGATCGGATCTCGATGGCCTGGCCCTGAAGTGGGGGGCAGAGGATGAGATCCTGGCGCTGGTGGAAAAGATCGCGTATCGCGAGGGTGTGGGGGATACCCTGGCGGATGGAAGCTTGAAGGTCATCGAACGCTGGCCGCAGCTGAAACCCATCGTCTCGCAGGTGAAAGGGCTGGAGCAATCCGCCTACGATGGCCGGGTGGCGATCTCCATGGCCCTGGCCTACGGAACCTCGGATATCGGCGCCCACCACGCCCGGGCCTGGACGATAGCCAAGGAGCTGGAAATGGGGCGCAACTGGGATCTGGCCAAGAAGGCCGATCTGGTGATCTATCATCAGACCATTCGGCCCCTCTTCGACATGTTAGGCGTCTGCCGCCTGCCCTGGATCGAACTCGGTTTCAACGAGGAAGCCTACGCCCAGTATTTTCAAGCCATCACCGACATCGATTACAGCCTCAAGGATCTGCTGGAGCGTTCCAATCATCTCTACAATATCACCCGCATGATCAATGTGCGGCTTGGCGTATCCCGGAAGGATGATTACCCGCCGCCCCGCGTGTTCGAGGTACCCATCCCAGATGGCCCTCAGGCCGGCAAGGTCCTCTCCCGCGAGGAATACGAGAAGATCTTAGACATCTACTATGAGAAGCGGGGCTGGGATAAGGAGGGTATTCCCTCTTCCGAGATCCAGAGCCGGATCGGCGGGTAAGCCCATCGGAGAGATCTCTCAGCCCGACCCATCCCAGATCTGCCCCTTCTATCCTGACACCGGCCGAACCATCAGGAGGATGAAATGAAGCCGCTTTCCGAGGAGACCCTGAGCAGAATCGACCAGGAGCTGGCAGGCGTTGGGTTCAGCCGACAAGAGCTCCAGCAGATCGCCCCTCAGATCGGGGCTTGGATGGGAGAGGTGGCGGCCTTGGAAGAACTCGAGCTCTCAGAGGTCGAGCCCTCCCTCACCTATTTCCCGGAGCCACTATAAGCCATGGCTGCCTTCAACCTACAAGAAGAGAGCATCGCCAGCCTCGCCCCGCGGATCGCGAAGAAGGAGGTCTCGCCGGTTGAGATGGTACATGCCTGCCTGGAGCGCATCGAAGCACACAATGGAAGGGTCAAGGCCTTCATTACAGTCTGCTCGGAGCACGCTCTCGAGGCCGCGCGATCCGCAGAGGCGGAGATCTCGGCCGGCCGGTATCGAGGCCCTCTCCATGGCATTCCCATCTCGCTCAAAGACCTGGTCGCCACCCAGGGAATCCGTACGACGGCTGGGTCGAAGATTTTGGCGAATTGGATCCCCGAGGCCGATGCCACCATCGTGCAAAGGCTCAAGGAGGCGGGAGCCATCATGGTGGGCAAGGCCAACCAGCACGAGTTTGCCTATGGGCCCACCGGAGTCAATCCCCACTATGGCACCGCTCAAAACCCATGGGATCCCGCCCGCATCCCTGGAGGCTCCAGCAGCGGCTCCGGGGTCTCGGTGGCCGGCTCCCTCTGCCTGGGCTCCATCGGTACGGATAGCGGCGGCTCGGTGCGCATCCCCGCCTCCCTCTTAGGGATCGTAGGCCTCAAGCCAACCTATGGCCTGGTCAGCTGCCAGGGAATCATCCCCTTGGCCTGGTCCCTCGATCATGCCGGGCCGATGACTAGGACAGTGGCCGATGCCGCCCTGATGCTCCAAGCGATCGTCGGTTATGACCCTCACGATCCTGCCTCTCGCAACCGGGCCATCCCGGATTATTTCCAGGCGCTGCAGGGCGATGTCAAAGGCTTGCGGGTCGGACTCGTCAAGGAGTATCTCGATTCACCCATGGAGGAAGGAATAAAGGACGCGACGAAGGCCTTCGTCAAGCAATTGGAGTCGCTCGGGACCCAGGTGGAGGAGATTTCGCTTCCTCAGTTGAAATATGCATCGGCGGTCTCCTTCCTCATCATGGCCTCTGAATCCATGACCTATCATCGGGCCTATATGAAGGAACGGGCGGCCGAGTATGGACAGGATATCCGAATTCGCCTGGGCCTGGGCCAATTCGTCCTGGCTACCCAATACATCCAGGCACAAAGGGTTCGTAGCGTCCTCTATCGCCATATCCAGGGCGCCCTCGAACGGTTTGATCTCCTGCTTACGCCCACCCTTCCCATAACGGCTCCTCGCATCGAGGATCGCGAAATCAGAATGGGGGGCAAATTGATCGACGTCCGGCCGGTCCTCACCCACTTCACGCGGTCCTTCAATGTCACCGGCCATCCGGCCCTCTCGCTCCCCGGTGGCCTCTCCCCCTCCAGCCTTCCCATCGGCATGCAACTGATTGGCCGACCCTTCGGGGAGGAGACCCTCCTGCGTCTCGGCCACGCCTATCAGGAGGCCTTTCCCTTCCCGTCTCTCCCCTCGTTGGCATAGGAATCCTTTTCTTCGCCTTTCGCCTCCAGCCGTCCCGCTTTTTCCGGTTTGCAAAAACATGCCAGAATGTCCCGCCCGGAAGGGCGGGGAGGTTTGCCTCATTGAGGATATATTCTTCCTCTGACTCTCGCCTCTTTTAGAATTCGATCTAAGGGTCGGGGAAGATAATATGGAGGGATTGAAGGGGGAAGGAACAAGTGCAGTCGGGCGCGCGCTGGATGCAAGGCTTGTTGGGCGGAC
>JAZDMQ010000083.1:0-24620 GCA_043800755.1 bacterium
ACCTGATGAGTTTCTACCAGCCCAAGAGTGAGATATCCCGCATCAATCAGACCCCTGCCCACCAAAGGGTAAAGGTGGGCAGGGAGGTCTTCGGCCTCCTGCGGCATGCCCAGGCGATCTCCCACCTGACCCAAGGGTCCTTCGACATCACCTTCTCCCCTCTTTGGCATCTCTGGGGGCAATGTGCCAGGGAGAAGAGGCTTCCGTCTTCCGAGGAATTGATGAGGGCAAAGGCCCTTGTGGACTACCGGAAGATTCGCTTGTACGAGCGGAACCACGAAGTGGAATGTATGGGAACGGGAATGAAGGTGAATCTCGGGGGAATCGCCAAGGGCTATGCCTTGAGCAGGGCGGGAGATATGTTGCAAAATACCGGCCTGCATAATTTCTTAATCAACATAGGAGGCGATGTCCTGGCCGCGGGCGAAGGCAGGGAAGGGAAAGGATGGCGCATAGGAATTCAACACCCCCGCAAAGGTCATGAATTCATCGGAGTCTTGGTGCTCAACGATTGCTTTGCCTTGACCTCGGGGGATTATGAGCGCTACTTCGAGATCAAGGGAGGCCGATACCACCATATCATCGATGCCCGGTCTGGATATCCGGCCTCGGGCTGTTCCGCAGTGACGATCCTCACCCCACGCCTCACCGGGGACTATCTTCCCTCGGTGGCCCTATTCCTCTTGGGGCCAGAGGAGGGACTGCGTGTCCTTGAAGCTCATCCAGAGGTGGCTGGCCTGATCATCACCCCTGAGGGAAGGGTTTTCACCACTCCCAACCTCTCCCCCTACCTGGAGAGACCATTGCCTCTGCAAATCGAAATGGCGGAAGCGGATTGAGCGGAGGCTGGTACGTATGATGCCGTCTGTGGGGGATCCATTTGCGGGGTTTTCTTCTCCAAACCTATCCAAAGAGCTACCCAAATTTGTCTTGACAGGGGAAAGCGGTTTTGTGTATTTTCGCAGGGGCCATCATGATTCGGAGTACTTGTGTCTGTAAGGAAAGGAGAGGCAAATGAGGGAAAAGATCTCTCGCAGAGGTTTCCTCAAAGCTGTGGCAGGTGGTGCCGCCCTCCTGGCTTTAAAAGGAATGGAAGACGGAAGTGGCCTGAGCAAGGCGATGGGGGCAGAAACGAGTACCTCTGCACATAAGTTCTTTGACGAACACCAGTGGAAGACCGTGGAGGCACTGACCGCGCAGATCATTCCCACCGATCAATACCCGGGGGCCAAGGAGGCGGGCGTCGTGAACTATATCGATATCGCCTTGGCCACGGTCTATTCGTCCCAGCAGGAGATGTATGTGCTGGGGGTAAAGGGAGTGGATCAGTCCGCCAAAGCCATGTTCAAGAAGGATCGATTCATCGATTTGAAGCCGGAAGAGCAGGTAGTGCTAATAAAGGCCATGGAGAAGGATGAGGCCCCAGGGGAGATCTGGAAGGAGCTTCCTGGCTCGTCCTTCTTGTTTGACTGCCTCCTCGCCCATACCTATGAGGGATTCTATGGCGATCCCAAGTACGGAGGGAATCAGAACTATGTCGGATGGGCTCTGGTGGGCTTTCCCGGACCTTCCCAGCCGAGGGGATATTCCCCTCCCTTTGTGCGCATGACTGAAGAGTAACCAAGGGGCGAGCGTATCTATCAATTTGGAGGAACAATATGGGGAACAAGAAGGTAGATATCTGTGTTATCGGGACCGGTGCGGCCGGGGGAGTCATGTGCAAAGAGCTCAGCCAGGCCGGTTTCGAGGTAGTGGCCTTGGAGGTGGGACCCTTCCGCACCCCGGCGGATTTCGAGAACGACGAACTGGGCCAGGCGATCCGTTTCTATTTCCTCCCGGATCCCCAGTATTATCCCAATACCCTGCGCACAGATCCAAAGGAAAAGGCGGAGCCAGGATTTCATGTAGCCCGCAATATGGGAGTCGGGGGAAGCACCCTGACCTATTGCGCCCTCTCTTGGCGGTATCATGAGTCAGATTTTAAAGTGAAATCAACGGATGGGACGGTGGCCGGGGCGAGCATCGAGGATTGGCCTTTTACCTATGACGAGCTCGAGCCCTTCTATGAGAAGGCGGAGTACGAGATCGGGGTGTCGGGACTGGCAGGGGCCAACCCCTTCGATCCGCCGAGAAAGAGCCCCTATCCCATGCCTCCTTTGCTGCCCATCGGGGCCGGACAGATGTGCATCAAAGGGGCCAAGAAGTTAGGACTCCATCCCTTTCCCTCCCCCATGGCGATTAACACCATCTGGTATGATGGAAGGCCGCCTTGTGTCTATTGCGGGTTCTGCGGTTGGTACGCCTGCATGCGGGCCGCCCGCGGGAGCACCCTGAACAATGTGATCCCCAAGGCCCTGGCCACGGGAAAATGCGAGATTCGGCCCAATTGCATGGTACGGGAGATCGCGGTTGATGAGCAGGGCAGAGCCAAGGCCGCCATCTACCTCGACCCCGAGGGCAAGGAGCAGGCACAAGAGGCAAAGCTTTTCTTGCTCTGCGGGGGGGCGATCGAGTCGGCCCGGCTATTGCTGATGTCGAAATCCGGCAAGTTCCCCCAGGGACTCGCCAATGCCAGTGGCCTGGTGGGCAAGAACATGATGTATCACATCCAGGCCCAGGCGGAGGGGGTTTTCCCCTGGCCGGTGAATGCCTTCAAGGGCCCATTTTCCACCGTCTGCGTCCACGACTTCTACGAGACGGATATCAAGCGTGGCTTCATTCGGGGGGGCACCATCGAAGGGTCCACCTATCGAGGTCCCATCACCTTCCAGTGGAGGCGGCCGCCGGATGAACCCCTGTGGGGTCAGCGCCATAAGGACTTCTCCCGGGAATATTTCTCCCACTGGATGGCCCTGTTGCTCCACGGCGAGGACCTCCCTCAGGAGTCGAGCATTATCGATCTCGACCCAGAGGTAAAGGACAAGTATAGGCTGTCCGTGGCCCGCATCACCCACAAATATCACGAGAATGACTACAAGGCAGCCAATTATATTGGTGCTCGGGCGCGGGAGATTATGGAGGCAGCGGGAGCGATCAAGACCTGGGGAGGCGAGTTGGAGGAGCTGCATGGCCAAAGCGCCCACCATATGGGCACTTGCCGCATGGGCAATGATCCCAGCAAGTCCGTGCTCGATAGATGGTGCCGGGCCCACGATGTCCCCAATCTCTTCGTTCCCGATGCCTCCTGTTTTGTGACCTCCGCGGGGGCCAATCCTGCCCTGACGATCCAGGCGATCGCCTTCCGCACCGCCGACTATATCATCAAATCGGCGAAGCAGCTGGATTTGTAAGAGGGAGGAGGGAAGGCGGAGGGAAGGAGACAAGAGGGCAGGAAAGGGCCCGGCAGGAAAGACCTAAGGGAAGGGTTGACCTGAGGACCTTGGAACCGGATCGATTATCAAATGAGGAGGGAGAGTTTCAATGTGGAGATGGAATAGATCATGGCTTTGGCTAATCATCGCATGTCTGGCCCTTATCGGGCCGCAGCTCCTCTCGGCTCCCCAACCATGCATGGCGCAGACCGCCGCCGAGGACACCTTGAATGCGGAGATTGGGAAGATCGATGATGAGGCAAGCAAGGATGTCAATAAGGTGGATGAGGCATTGAAGGAGCAGTTTGGGACGGCCAAGGAGGAGATCCAATCGTTCCTCAATGAAAAGCTGAGTTATGGCAATATTGCTGCGCTCTTGGCCACTTCCGCTAACTCGGGCAAGCCAAAGCAGGATGTCCTGGGATTGGTGAAGTCAGGGAAGAAATGGGGAGAGATCGCCGGCCAACTCGGGGCCGACCTGGGGGTTATCCTCACCCAAGTCCAGGAGGTGGGCAAGAAGGTGAGCGCCGAGGCCGCGGCCAAGCCCAAGCGCAAGATGAAATTCGCTCCAGGCACCTAAAAGGATACTTGACCTCTCTTCATCCTCTGCGAAGGATGAGGGCTCAATTGCAGAAGGAGATGAAAGGAGTTAGGGATCGATGAGACGAAAATTTGGGCTGATTCTACTGGTCTCCTTCATTGCCCTGATGGGGATGTCCATTGACACTTTTTCAGCGCAGATGGCCGCCAAGTACATCGGGACCGACACCTGCAAGATGTGTCACATGAAGCAATACCGATCATGGGCTCAGACCAAGATGGCCAAGACCTTTCAGGATAGTTTGAACGCCGAGCAAAGGCAAGAGCCCGAGTGCATTTCCTGCCACAGCACCGGGTTTAAGCGGCCCGGGGGATTTGAAAATTCCCAGAGCACCCCCAAGATGGCCGGGGTCCAATGTGAAGGCTGCCATGGTCCAGGGTCTTTGTATTACACGGATCAGATGATGCGGAACAGGTATGCCTCCATGCAGGTGGGGATGCTGGAACAGAATGAGAAGGTGTGCATCACCTGTCACAACGAGAATAGCCCGACCTATCCCGGGCCCTTCAAATTTGATAAGAACAAGGGGGTACACGAGCATTCTCCGATGAGTCAGTGGTTTAAGAAGCATCAGTTCGACCGCTGAGAGATGCCACGCGGGGGAGGGGACGTTATAGCAAAGGAGGGTCAAGGGGATGAAGGGAAGCAGACAAAAAGGGTGGAGATTCGTTTTGGTCCTGGGCTTTGTCCTTTGGTCATCGATATCCTGGGCGCAGGAGCCTACCTATGCGACCTCCAAGAAATGTAAACCATGCCATGCCAAGCAATTCAGGTCCTGGGAAGCGACCAAGATGGCCAAGGCCTTCGACCTTTTAAAGGCGGAGGAGCAAGGCAAACCCGAGTGTCTCGCCTGCCATGCGACCGGATTTGGGAAAGAGGGTGGATTCAAGAACTTAGAGGAAACGCCCACCATGGTGGGAATACAGTGCGAGGCCTGCCATGGTCCGGGGAGCATCTATTTTCGGGTGATGAAGGACAGAGAGAAATCCAGGGCCGGTGGCCTGCTGGACCAAACCGAGGCGGTCTGTAAGGTGTGCCATAATGAGAAGAGCCCAACCTTCAAGACCCCGCTCAAATTCGACAAGAATGTGGGAATTCACGAGCACTTCACGAAATAGAGGAGTCATTCTGGGATTTGCCCCCTCAAGGTGAAGCATGGTTTCATGACTGGTGTAGGACCTACACCAGTCATTTTTTTCAGGCCTCCTTTGGTTTAAAGAACCGGGGGAGGGAGTTCAGACGCGGCAGAGGATGGTTTTGCAGGATCTCGCTGGTGGGGGGAAGGAGAGGAAAGATTGAACAGTTATGATTTGGCCATCTTGGGGGCCGGGCCCGGTGGTTATGTGGCGGCGATCCGGGGGGCCCAATTGGGTGGCAGGATCGTGGTGATAGAAAGGGACGAAGTAGGAGGGACCTGCCTCAACCGGGGGTGCATCCCCACCAAGTCCCTGATTGCTTCAGCAGAGGCCTATGAGACGATCCGCAAGGCGAACGAGTTTGGTATCGTAGTTTCAGGAGAGCCAAGGCCTGACCTGGCAGCGATGGTTGCCCGAAAGGATAGGATCGTCGAGCTCCAGGTCAAGGGGATCAAGGGCCTGTTAAAAAGTGCTGGGGTGACGCTGATCTCAGGAGAAGGGTCAATCCTGGGCCCGGGTCGGCTTCGGGTCAGGAAACCAGATGGCGGAGAGGAGGAGATTGCGGCGAGGAAGATCATCATCGCCACCGGTTCGCGGCCCGCGAATCTGCCAGGCCTCGCTTTAGATGGTAAGAGCATCCTCTCGAGTACGGAGGCTTTGGCCCTGACCCAGGTCCCCCGCTCCCTACTGATCGTAGGGGCAGGGGTCATCGGCTGCGAGTTGGCCTTTTTCTTCAACAGCCTGGGCAGCGAGGTGACCATGGTGGAGATGCTGGCCCATGCCCTTCCGCTCGAAGATGAGGATATCTCCCGCCTTTTGGAGCGGGAATTAAAGAAGCGAAAGATCACGCTTTATGCCCAAAATAGGGTAGAGGGCCTGGAGGCCGACGGAGAAGGGAATTGGATGGCCCGTCTGGCCGGGGGACAGACGGTCAAAGCCGAGAAGATCCTGGTCTCGGTGGGTCGCAGATTCAATGTAGAGGGGATTGGGTTGGAAGAGCTGGGCATCCCTTTGGGGCCTCGGGGCGAGATTCAGGTGAACGAGAGGATGGAGACGCAAGCAGAGGGGATCTATGCCATTGGGGATGTAGTGGGCGGGATGCTCTTGGCCCATGTCGCCTCCAAGGGAGGGCTGGTGGCGGTCGCCAACGCCCTCGGTGGCTCCCAGAAGCTCGATACCCGGGTGGTCCCCAATGCCATCTTCACTCATCCCGAGATTGGGTCGGTGGGGCTGAAGGAAAAAGAGGCGAAGGACCTGGGCTATGAGGTCGGGGTGGGCCGCGTTCCCTATCGGGCGTTAGGAAAATCCCATGCCCTGGGCGAGATTGTCGGTGAGGTGAAGATCGTTGCCGATTCGGGCTCGGGGGAATTATTGGGGGTGCATATCATTGGACCTTGCGCGACGGAGCTCATTCACGAGGCAGCCCTGGCGCTCTCCTTGGAGGCGACCGTGGAAGATTTGGCAGAGATGATCCATGCCCATCCCACCCTCTCCGAGCTATTGATGGAGGCCGCCCACGATGTGTCTGGCCGGGCCATTCATATCCCCAAGCGGGCTCTCTCGTAACATCTGGATTCCGGGAAGACCCGCCCCCCGGGCGGGGCTCCAGTTGCTGGGCTATTAGGGGCAGAGGTTTATTTGTTCACTGAGGTGGTGGTGAAAATCAGAGGACTGAGGATAACCCTTCTGACGCTCATCTTCATCGCTGGATTTGTCCTGCGTCTGTGGGGCAATACCTTTGGATTGCCCCACAGGTATGCCCCAGATGAAGGGATGAAGGTGAAGGTTGCCCTCACCTACAAGGAAAGGGGCTACAGGCATTCATACTCTCAACCCTCCTTCCTTTATAATTCATTATATCTGTTGTCTCAGGCTGCGAAGGCGACAAGGCCACTCCTCGAAGGAAGAACACGCCTACAAAGGCTTCCTTTGCTGAGATATGAACCGAAGGCGTACCTCTTGTGGGTTGGGCGTTGTTGGATGGCCTTGCTGGGGGCCATCACGGTGCTCTTGGTATACCTTTTGGGAAGGAAGATAGGGGATGAGAGAGCTGGGGTCTTCGCGGCTGCACTGTATGCCTTTTGTCCGTTGCCGGTGATCTCTGCCCACTATATCAAGGAGGACACGCCGCTGGTCTTGTGGGTCACGCTGACCTCTGTGCTCTGCATCTCCCTCATCGAGAGAGGGAGGAAGAGGGATTACCTCTATGCGGGCCTGGCAAGCGGTGCGGCCTTCGGCGCCAAGTATTCCGGGGGAATGGCCTTTATATTGCTGATCATTGCCCATCTTCTGCGGGAGAACACTGACAATCAGCTCCCTGATTCTGGGAGGGGAGGACAGGATAGGAGGGCATGGCTGCTATTCCTTTCTGGAATATCCTTCCTCATCGGATTCGCGATCATCAGCCCCAACTTGCTTCTCAACATATCGGATCTATTCAAAGGGGTTATTTATCAATCGAAATACATCCTCAGGGGACATCACGGCGGGATCACGGTGGGCGCCCTGGAAAACCTTTTCACCTTCTATTTGCGGAATGCCCTTTTCCCGGGAATTACGATCCCGGTGATGATCGGCGCCTTGGTGGGGATATGGCGACTGTGGGAGGAAAAGCGGGCGGTTGCGACCCTCATGTTGGCCTGGATCGTAGGTTATTATCTCTTTGCCGAGTCATCCCCCTCCAAGCCTTACCCCTTCTATTCCCGATACATCCTGCCCATCGTCCCCCATTTATGCGCACTGGCAGGGGTTTTTGGCTCTGCGGTCCTCTCTCGGAAATCGGTCCTTTGGAAGAAGTGGCCGATTCGCCTGGCCAGCGTGGCTTTGGTGCCGTTGATGTTTCTTCTGCCCGTCTATCTTTCCATTAGATATGTGTCCACCATGATTCCAGACACCAGAGATGTTGCAGGCCAATGGATCGATGCCAATATCCCCAAGGGCTCCATCTTGATCGTCTCCTCTGGGCTGTTCAGTTACGGAGCACCCATTGACCACAAGGCCTATCGCGAAGTGAAACTGTCGGACGAGGCCTACGAGGAATATAAGGCCTATAGGGGTGCGCAGGAGGTCCTTTTGATAGTGAATGGATTCTTGTACGAGAGGTTTTTGGAAAACCCGGACGATGTCCCCAAAAAGACCAAGATGTATCGGGAGATCTTCACCCGGGAAAGATTGCTGAAGGAATTCAAACCTCCCTTCAAACCATATGGCTTCAATAACCCCGTGATTCGAATCTATGCATTCAATCGTGAAAGCTGAGATATGCTCCCCGGTGTTGGGCAAGGGCTGTGAGGGGAGGTCGGTTGTCTCTCAATCGACCGGGAGGTGCCTTGCAAGATTCGCCTTGTCAGCGGGGTTAAGGGGTACAGTCTGAATTGTAACTCTTCATTTCCGGGAACCCCCGCCCTCTGGGCGAGGAGCTTCAACCCCCAAAGGAGTTCTCCATGATTCCCATCATATCGATCGTTGGCAGGTCCGGGAGCGGGAAGACCACGCTGCTGGAGGCCCTGATCCCCTTGCTTCGGGCAAGGGGCTACCGGGTTGGTACGGTCAAGCATGGAAGCCATGGGTTTCATTTGGATCAGGAGGGAAAGGATAGTTGGCGGCATGCCCAGGCGGGGGCAGAGGTGGCAGCAGTCTCCACCCCTGAAGGATTAGGGATCTTCCAGAGGCTGGGTAGAGAAAAAAGCCTGGAGGAGTTGATGAACTCTTACCTCTCGGACATGGACCTCATTCTGGCCGAGGGATACAAGAGCGAGGCGAGACCCAAGGTGGAGGTGCACCGGAGCCAGATTGGAGGGGGGTTGCTGACCAGCAAACAGGAGGGCCTCCTGGCGGTGGTGAGCGATGTCCCCCTTGCAGTGGAGGTGCCCCTCTTCCCCCTCGACGATTCCAAGCCGCTGGCGGATTTTTTGGAGGAAAAATTCCTCTCAAGAAGAGAGAGGGAGCAGGTGCAGCTCCTGATTGACGGTCGCAGGATTCCCCTGAACCCCTTCGTGCAGGATCTGTTTCGTTCGATGCTTCCTGCCATGGTCGCACCTCTCAAGGGGATTGGCCCCTTCTCCCGGCTTTCCCTGCGCCTGGGGATCTCGGAGGACAAGGGGGTCAGTCGTCAATGAGGGGTTCCTCCTCTTTCCATGTTGATCTTCTGGACCTGGGCCTATTGGGTCCTCAGGAGGAAGGGCAGAGGACAGATATTCGCCGATGAAGATCGGGGTGGTGGTCAAGGATTTCATCTCGCAGCGAGGCGGGGTAGAGCGCTTTGCCTGGCAGTTCGTGGCCCAGTCTCAGGAAAGAGGCCACGAGGTCCATGTCCTGGCCAACCGGTGGAATAGAGAGGAAGAAGGGCGTTTTACCCTCCACCGGGTTCCTGCCCTGAGATGGCCGTCTCTGGCCAAGCTGATCAGCTTCCCCTTGATGGCCGATCGTCTCCTCCGGGGGTTGGCCCCCTTCGATATCGTCTTCGGCCTCACCCCCCTTTTTTCCCTGGATGTCTATCGTCTGGGGGAGGGGCTCCATCGCGAAGTGCTCCAACGCCGCTACCGGAGCAGCCTGACCAGGGCCTGGAAGCGTCTCGGCTTCAAGAGCCAGTTCCTCCTCTGGATGGAGAAGAGGATGTTCTCCCCCGGCCATTTTCGGAGGGTCATCACCATTTCCGAGGCCTCGCGGCGCCAGCTCATCGGCTACTACCAGATCCCCCAGGAGCAGGTCATCACCATTTACAATGGAGTCGATCTGCAACGGTTCAATCCGACGGTGAGGGAGGCCCACCGCGGCGCTGCCCGGAGAAAATGGGAGATTGAGGAGGAGGAGATGGCCGTGCTCTTTGTGGGCAATGACTTCCGTCGCAAGGGTCTGATGCCTCTGCTTCAGGCCATAGGGCTCTTGCACCGGAGGGGGATGAGGGTGAAGGGCCTGGTGGCGGGAAGGGGATCCCCCCGCCCCTTCGCGCAACTGATCCGAGGGTTGGGGATTGAGGGAAGGATCCTCTTCTTGGGCGGGATAGACCAGGTGGAGGAGGCCTACGCCGGCGCAGATCTCTTCGTCTTGCCCAGCTACTACGATCCCTTTGGATATGCTTGCCTGGAGGCGCTGGCCTGTGGCCTTCCGGTCATCACCACTCAGTATGCTGGGGCCTCGGAGATCATCGAGGAGGGAAAGAATGGTCGGGTGATTCCCTCGCCCGAACCGGATTCATTGGCCGAGGCGATTGCCACCATTTATCAGGAAGGAGCTTGGGGAAGGGTAAACCAGTCCTCTTGGGAGAGCGCCCGGGCACATCCTGCGGACAGGAATACTGAGGCGATCCTTTCCCTCTTCTCCCGGTTAAGGGGGGCCTCCTGAGCCATGGGGGGTTTCCTCAAACTACTTCAAGAAGGTCCCTTCCCTTACTCCCTTAGGCAGAGGGGAAGGAGGAAGCTCCTCATCCGCAGCGATTGGGAGGGGGAGGACCTGTTGGAGATCCTCTTCTGCGAGATGGAGCAGCTAGAAGGGAACTCTGCCTGCGAATTAATTCCCACCTCGAAGGGAAGCCTGGTTTTTAAGATAAAGGGGGCGAAGGGTGAGCTCTATCTGAAGTATTTTCAGGGCCAAGGCTGGAAGGGTCGGCTCAAGGTCCTGCTGCGAGGAACAAGGGCTCAGAGGTCTTGGAGAGGAGGCAGTCTGTTACGGAGATCGGGATTTACTACCCCTTCCTTGATCGGCCTGGGGATGAGCTCTTCCTCCTTCTCCCCCCCTCTCGATTTTCTCCTGACCGAGGCAGTCCGAGGCCTTCGGCTGAAGCAATTGCTCAAGGATGGCTTCGAAAAATGGCTGGCGGAAAGGGGATGGGAAAAGGGTGCCTTTCTCAAGATGCTGGCCCTGACCGTTGCTGAGCTCCATCGCCGCGGGATCTATCACGGAGACCTGAATCCCACCAATATCCTGGTTAATCCGGAGGGCGATCTTGGTCTTTCCACTTTCTGCTTCTTGGATAATGCCCGCTGCCGGCGGATGAGAAGGGTCCCTTATGCCTTACGGGTGAGGGACCTCTCCGGGTTGAATAACCCGCGGCTTCCTTCCATCTCCGTGCGAGATCGCCTTCGTTTCTTTGCCATCTACGAAAAACACCTGGGTGCCCATGATCCGGGGGAGATGATGGAGGAGATCTGGCAGCGATCGATCCGACCCCGCAAGCGCCACCGCCAGGGGCCCTGACACCATGAAGAAAATCCTCTTGCTGACCCGTTTTCGCCACCCCTGGAATAACGGGCACTATTATGCCCAAGGCCTACGAGAGTTGGGCCTTACTGTCCAGGGGTTTGACCCAGAGGCCGCCTCTGATCCGGAGGAGGATTTTTTTTCATCCCTGGAGACCTTTTCCCCTCACCTCTTGCTATTGACCAAAGGGACTGGGGTTCGCGAGCACTGGCTTGATGCAGCCAGATCCAAGTCCATTCCCATGGTGCAATGGCATCCTGACCCGATCTACGATGGGACGGTGCTCAATCTGGCGCGGAGGGTGGATTTTTTCTTCACCATGGCCCAAGGTCTGGTAGAGGACTTCCGCAGAGCAGGTGTCGAGAAGGTCGCCTGGCTGTCCCAGGGCTTTGCTCCCTCCTTCTTTGAAATAGGAATCCCATCCCCTCAAAGTCGGGACTTCTTCGGCTCCACCTTGACTTTCGTGGGCAATCTCAGCGAACAGTCGGAATATATCGGCCGGAGAAGGAGTCTTGGTCGGGCGATGCGGGAGGGATTTGACTTGAAATGGTGGGGTCCGGAGCCCGCCCGCAAGCTCAGGAACCTCGCGTTTCGTCTTTCCCCGTTGGGGCATGCCTATGGAGGCCGGTTCGTTTATGGAAGCGAATATGCCCAGGTCGCCTCTCTCTCCGCTATCTTCCTGGCCTTTGATCGGGCCCCGCATCTGCGCAACTCCATGAGCCAACGGCTTTACATGGCGGTGGGATGTGGCGCCTTCTATCTTTGCCAGCACCTCGAGGGGATCGAAGAGGTCCTGGTGCCGGGCAGAGAGATCGAGACCTTCCACGGAGAGGAGGAAATGATGGAGAAGATTCGCCATTATGTGCCCCGGGAGGAGGCGAGGAGGAAGATCGCCGAACAGGGAAAGAGAAGGGTGTTGGCCCAATATACCTACCGGCACCGTTTCCTGGAGATGTTTTCGCTCCTGCGCCAGGAGCTGGGGATTCGATTGCCCGGGGACTGAGGAGAGATGAGTCAGCCTCGTCGCGTCCTTCATTTGATTACCTCCCTGGATGTGGGAGGGGTCCAGAACCAGTTGGCCAAGGTCGTCTCCTCCTATGACCGGGAGTCATTCACTCCCTCGGTCTGCTGCCTGAGCGACAAGGGGGAGATCGGGGGGGAATTGGAGCAAAATGGCTTGGAGGTGCAGGCCTTGGGGGAAGAGGTTTCCGGTTTCAATCCGCGCCTCCTCCTAAGACTCTATCGACTGCTGCGGGCAGAGAAGGTCAGCATCCTCAGGGCCCACAAGTACCGCTCCGCCTTCTATGGGGTCTTGGCGGGCCGAATGGCCAAGGTTCCGGCGATCGTCCCCTCTTTTCACCTTCCCCAAGCCGTCCGCAAGCCGAGGAGGAGACTGATGATCCGCCTCCTCGCCCTGTTGAGCGATGAGGTCGTGGCCGTTTCCTACGCGGTCAAGGAGAATCTGGTAGATAGCATAGGCATTCCCCGATCCAAGGTCAAAGTCATCCACAACGGGGTCGATCTCACCGACTTCCAGAATCTACCTTCCAAGGAGGAGGCGAAGAGAAGATTGGGCGTCCCACCGGGCAGGTTGGTGATTGGGGCGGTGGGGAGGATGAAGGCCCAGAAGGGCTATAGTTTCCTGTTGCAGGCCCTGCCCCTCCTAAAGGAGGGAGGGCTTTCCAACTTTTGGGTCATCATGGTAGGGGAGGGAGAGGCCCGTTCGAGCCTGGAGAGGGAGGCGAGGGATCTTGGCTGCGGAGAGAAGGTGCATTTCCTGGGGATGCGGCGCGATGTTCCCTTTCTCTTGCGAGGCATGGATGTTTTTGCCTTCCCCTCGCTTTGGGAAGGCTTCGGGACCTCTCTGGTGGAGGCCATGGCGGCGGAGGTTCCGGCCATCGCCTCCGATCTTCCCTGCGTGCGGGAGATCATCCCGGACGAAAGGTACGGCCTCCTGGTCCCGCCCCGGGATGTGCAGGCTCTGGCAGCGGGCATTGTGAAGTTTCGGGGAGATGGGAAGTTGAGGGAATCCGTGGTGGAGGCAGCGAAGGATCGAGCATTTCAGAGTTTTTCCTTGGGTAAAGTGGTGAGTGCCTATCAGGATTTGTTCCGAGAGGTCTTGGCTCGCAAGAGGACTGAAGAGGGCATCGTATGAGGAGGTGGCAGCAGGCTCTTTGCTGGCTCAGGTCTGACCCAGTGCAAGGGATGGCCGATCTGGTGTTCGAGGCCTCGTTCCTCGCCTTGGTGATGGTCCTCTTTTTCTCCCGCGATGCATCCAATGTGGCGTTGATCTTGTTCGGCCTTTCCTGGATGGTTCGTCGGCTGGCCGTCTCCCCTTTCCTGCCCCCGGTCTCCCTGCGATTTCCCCTCCTCTTTTTTTTGATCTCCCTGGCCCTCTCGGCCGTCTTTTCCGAGACGAGGTCCCACAGCCTCCAGCAGTTGTTCTCAGAGGTTCCCAAGGTCCTAGTGATCTTCTTCGGCTCCCTGGAATATCTCAAGGACCAGGCTCGACTCCGGAGGCTGTTCTGGGCTGCCACCTGGGTCATCCTGATCATCGGAGTGGATGGGCTGCTGCAATTCTTCAATGGCCACGACCTGATCCGTGGGGCTGGGCTCTGGAAAGGGAGGGTGCGGGCCCATTTTCCATCTCCCACCTTCTTTGAATACCCCCTCCCCCTCTTTCCCCTTTCTCTCTTACTGATGGAGGAGAGGACAAAATGGTGGAAGAGGGCCTTGGTCGGCCTGGCGGCGATCTCCTTTGCCGCCAGCTCGGTGCTTTCTCAAACCCGATCGGTCTGGATTGCCCTGGCGTTTATACTGCTTTTTTTGGCCCTCTTCTCCCGCCACAAGCTCCCATACCTCATTTTCATCGGGTGTTGCCTTCTGGCCCTGGCATTGCTTCCAATGACCAGGGGCAAGCAGAGGCTTTTGACGATCGGAGACTTCTTTTCCCAGCAGAGGTATCAGAGGATCCTGGGCTGGCAGATCAGCTATCGGATGTTCCTTTCCCGGCCCCTTCTGGGAAAGGGCTTGGACATTTTCGACAAGTACAAACGCAATGCGGAGTTGCAGAAGCCTTATCTTCCCCCTCCTCTCTACGAGAAGGTCACTAAAAAAGGATCCGGGGCGGTCTTTCCTATTTATCATCCCCACAATATCTATCTGGAGATCCTTGCCAGTCAAGGGTTGGTGGGGATTGCCTCGTTCACCAGTCTCCTCGTTGCCTTTGCCCTCTCTCTGTGGAGGAGACGCAGAGGACCTCCCCTTTATCTTTTGGCGACCTCGGCTTCGCTCTTTTCTTTTCTCATCTGCGCGGCCGCGGGGACCTCCTTTTACCATTTTTGGTCTTACGCTATATTTTGGCTCCTTTTCGGGATGGGGATGGCCTTTGAGGGGGAGGACAGGATTGGATCCTGAAGAAGACAAATACAAGGCGAAGAGGAAGTATCGAGATGCCCGCATCGCCCAACGCTATGACCGTACCCGATTTACGGGCATTCTGGGGAGGATCAAGCTAAGGCGAGATCGGTCTCTCGTTTTGCGTGCCCTCAGGGAGGTAGGGCCGGTTGGCCTTTTGCTGGATCTTCCCTCGGGGACCGGCCGGTTCACCCCGGTTCTGGAGAAAGGGGCGCAGCAAGTGGTCTCCGGGGATGTCTCTTTCGAGATGATGGAGGTGGCGGCCCGACGCTTTCCCTCCCCAAAGGTCAGCTATGTTCAGTGTTCGGTGGAGAGGTTGCCCTTCCAAGACGACTGCTTCGATCTGACCTTCACTGCCCGGTTCTTGCTGCACCTGCCAGGAGCCCTGCGCCAGGCCGCATTCCGTGAATTAGCTCGGGTGAGCAGGAGGTGGGTGCTCTTCGATTGCCTGATGGAGGGCGGGCCCAAGGGATGGCTGCGGAAGCTGCTCTCCCGGGCAAAAAGGGGGGGAAAATCCAAGAAGCGCATGGAGAAAGGGGACCTGGAGAGGGCCTTGAATCTGGCCGGGCTTCGGATCCGACATATCTATCGTCCTTCACGGCTCTTTTCCGAGAAGTGGATCGTCCTCTGCGAGAGGGAAGGCCGTTTGGCTTAGGGGTGCAATGGGCCTGATGAAGGGGTACCGAAAGGTTCACATTCTGGACTTTCATGGGTTCGTCAAGGAGCCCTGGCCTGCCTCCATCTCCCTGCAGGAGCTGTTGCCGGAGATAGGTCGAGCTGCGGGGACGATCATAAAGATGAGAGCGAACCGGGCGATCAAGATCCGGGAGGGTCTGCACCTGAAAGAGGAGTTTCTGCGGGGATGGCAGAGCTGGCCTTTATGGCTCAAGGGCCTTTTGGGTCGGGGCAGGCTGCGACGGCAATGGCGGGCCAGCCTCATCGCCCAAGAGAGGGGAATTCCGACTCCCGAGCCCCTTGCGTATCTGGAGAGCAAACAGGGCCTGGTGCCCTTCAAATCCCTCCTGGTCACGCGATATGCGGGAGGGTTTTCCACCCTGACGCACTACCTGCAGGGGAAGACCAGGGATGAGGCCTGGATCTCCCAGCAGGGGCGGGCCTTCCTTCGAGGCCTGGCCGACATCGTACGGGGGATGCACAAGAAGGGCATGGTGCACCATGATCTGAAAGGGAGCAACATCCTGGTGAAGGAAGAGGGGGAGGCCTGGGAGTTCCTATTCACAGATTCGAAGGCCTCCCGCTTTGGAGATCGGGATGAGGGAAAAGTAGAGGCCCAAAAAAGGACAGGGGAAAGGGATATGGTCCGCCTCCTGGCGACCCTGCGCACCTTCTTCCCGGCATCGGAGCGTGGCTTTTTCCTGGAGTCTTACCTCTCCTGTGGCCCCCAGGAGGCCCGGCCGCTCATTAGCCGGTGGGAGGCGGAAAGCCTGAGATTCCCCTCCCCGAGACAACCGAACGATGAGCAGAAATAGGGAGCTACCGAGGACCATCCTCCACTTGATCTCTCGGCTCAGCGTGGGGGGGGTGGAGAATCAGCTGCTGCAGCTGTGCCGCCACTACGATCGCACCCAATTCTCACCCCTGGTCTGCTGCATTCGAGAGAAGGGGGAGATCGGACGGGAGATAGAGAGGGCGGGCGTGGAGGTCATCGCCTTGGGGCGGAGAGAGGTTCACCAGTTGGATCCCTCCTTGATCCTCGAGATCTGGCGCCTTCTCCGCGCGAGGGGCGTTTCCATCCTTCGCACCCATCAATATGAGGCAGGCTTTTATGGGAGGTTGGCAGCCCTCTTCGCCGGACCCCCCATCGTCGTCTCCTCTTTTCACAACATCTATCGAAGGAGGAAATGGCATCGCGAGAGGGTCAACTGGCTCCTGTCGCATCTTACTGACCGGATCGTGGCCGTCTCGGAATGCGTAAAATCGGATATCCTCCGCTACGATTCTGTCCCCGCAGCGAAGGTCAAGGTAATCTATAATGGGATCGACCCCCATCAGTTTCGAGGAGAGGTCAGGGAGGAAGAACTGAAGGTGGCCCTGGGCTTTCCCCCAAACGCCCGGCTCCTCGGGACCATCGGAAGGATGACTCCCCAGAAGGGCCACACTCTGTTGCTGGAGGTCTTTGCTGCCCTGAGGCGGCTGATGGACCTGAAGCTGGTGATCGTGGGAGACGGCCCCCTGCGCAAGAGCCTGGAGCAGAGGGCAGCTGCGTTGGGGATTGGCGATGATGTCTGCTTCCCGGGGGCCCGCCGGGACATTTACCCGCTCCTGCGCTCCATGGAGGTCTTCGTACTCCCCTCCCTTTGGGAGGGAATGGGAACCGCCGTGATTGAGGCGATGGCTGCAGGCAGGGCCGTGGTGGCCAGCGATATCCCTCCCCTCCGGGAGGTCGTTCCCTCGCCCGAGCTGGGGACATTGGTGACCCCAAATGATAAGGACTCGCTCCTTCAGGCCCTTGGGCGACTTCTTGCGGACCGTGAGTTGAGGGAGAGGATGGGAGAGCGGGCAAGGGAATATGCCTTGAGCCGGTTTCCCATACAGAGGGTTGTAGCGGAATACCAGGATCTCTTCGCAGAGATCCGAGATACCAAGGACCGCTCCCACTGAGCACTTAGAGGGATTCGAGAGAGCGCTGATGGTGATCGATTCTAAGATCGGGGAAAAGAGGAGAGTGGGGGGATGGGATCGCACAGGGGCCATCTTGGCGGTCGCGATCCTCGCCTACACCCTTACCTTTTCCGGGATTGCCTACACCAAGTTTCGGAGCTTTGCGAGCCAAGTCCCACAGGACATGGCGGCCCACAGCCAGGCCATCTGGAACACCTCCCACGGGCGGTTCCTACAGCAGACCGTCCTCTATGTCGGGGGACTTAACCACTTCTATCCCCTCCTGGCCCTTTTTGCCCCGATCTGTCGCCTGGCCAACCCCATCCCGGTCCTCCTTTTTCTCTATACCCTCATCCTGGCCTGCGGGGCGGTGCCGGTCTACCTCTTGGCCAAGGATCAGCTGGGGTCGAGGCATTGGGGCCTTTTGCTGGGCCTCTTCTATCTGGGCTATCCTGGGCTGCATTATTCGAACCTCTGGGACCTCAAGCCCATCGTCCTGTCCGTCCCTCTCTTCCTTTTCTCCTTTTATTTCTGGCAGGCCAAGGACCTCCGGGGATTCCTGATCGCTGCGCTCCTGACCACTCTGGTGACCGAGCAGGTGGCCATCCTGATCGCCATGTTTGCCCCCCTCTCCTGGATAAAGAAGCGAGACCGGAGTTGGATCCTGCCTCCCCTGCTGATCGGGGTGGCGATCCTTTTGATTTCCATGTATCTCTATGTGCCCCTGGCCTCTGGGGCCCCGTACAAGCACATCCGAGACCACAGTTTTTTCTCCCACCTCCATCTCCTCTCCTGGGACTCCTATAGGCCTGTCTTTTCTTTCCTGGGCTTGGCCGCAGTCTTCCTCTTCGCTTCCTGGGAGGCATTCCTCCCCGCGATTCCCTATCTTTTCTTCGGGATCTTTGCCACCAGGATCTATGCCCACTATTATCTCCCCCTCACTGCTGTCCTGTTCATCGCATTGATCTATGGCCTGAAAAGGATCAAGGGAGAGAAGGCCTTGAAGGGCCTCGCTGCTTCTTCGGGGCGAACGATGCTGGTGGTTGTCCTGATTCTTCTCGATTTTTTTGTCCTCGATCCCTTTTTGATCAAACCCAGATATGACTACCCGATGAGCCCCTCGGACCAGGATGCTTGGGCCCTCATCCAGCGCATACCTCGGGGGGCCTCGGTGACGGCCGATCCCCGCCTGTTGCCGGCCTTGTCTCTTCGGGAGAAGCTCCATGAATTTTCCCGCAAGGAGTATCATGGAGAGAAGATCGACTATCTGAGTGTCGACTATATCCTGATCGATCCGAGGGGCCCGCATCGGGACAACCGCTTTCATCACGAAGACTACCCGGGGAATGCCCGCCGCTTGATGGAGGAGACATTGCGGGATCGTTCAGGATTCGAAGTCCTTTCCGCCCAGGGAGACTGGGTGCTCTTTCACCGGAAGGGAAGGCCATGAAGAAGGCCTGCGAGAAGGACCCCCCCTCGGTTTTCGGAGTCCCCGGTTTGCTCTTGACAGGAAGGGGACTTTGTGATTTTCTTCTTTTGATGGGCCGGATGGAAGGGAGGGCCGTATTAGGTGGCTAATCGGGCTGAGGAGAAGATCTCCGAAAAGACCGTGGTTCGCCTTTCCATCTACCTTCGATGCCTGGAGGAATTGGAGGCCGAAGATATCCCCACCATTTCCTCGCAGCAGATGGCACAAAAGTTCGGGTTGAATTCCGCCCAACTGCGAAAGGACCTCGCCTACTTCGGCCAGTTCGGGATCCGGGGGGTAGGCTACCATGTCCAATTCCTGACCAACAACTTAAAGGAGATCTTGGGGCTCGATCAGGAGTGGAAGGTCGTCCTGGTGGGTGCCGGCAACTTAGGATCCGCCCTCCTGAAATATAAGGGATTCTCCCAGAAGGGCTTCAGGATCTCCGCCGTGTTCGACGATAGTCCTCTAAAAGTGGGAAGGTCGATAGGGGGTGCGGAGATCAAGGACCCAGAAAAGATGCCTTACCTCCTTCGGAAGGAGGGCATCCGGATTGGGATCATCGCCGTTCCTGCCCCCGCTGCCCAGGGGGTGGCCGAGAGGTTGGTGGCCTCGGGTGTCACCTCCATCCTCAATTTCGCCCCCACCCAGCTCGCCCTTCCGCAAGGGGTAAAAGTACAGCACATCGATCTCGCGGCGGTCCTCAAGACCCTGAGCTTTCATCAGGTGCGCCAGGAGAGGAAAGCCGGGGAGGGCCGCCGGGCGCGGAAAGAGATATGAAGGGTCTGGATCTTCATCCCTGGCAACAAATCGGGACCTTGGCCAGCTTAGGGATCACTTTGGTGGCCGCAACGGCGATCGGGCTGGCCATCGGCTATCAGTTAGACAAGTGGCTGAGGACCTCGCCGTGGTTGACCATCTTGTTCCTGCTGTTGGGCATTGCCGCCGGATTTGTTAACCTGTTTCGGGAAACCTGGCGAGCGAAGGAAGAGGACTGAGTGGAAAATCTGGAGACCCTTTCCTGGATTGATCTGGCCGCCCAGGCCTTGGGGTTGCGCGCGCCGCTGCAGGTTGAGCACGTCCTCATGACCTGGGTGGTAATGGTCCTCTTGATCGTGCCGGCCTTCTTGGCCACCAGGGGGATGCGAGAGGTGCCGGGTCCCCTCCAGAATATCTTGGAATTCCTGGTGGAGACGCTGCAGGGTTTCTTGGAGGCGACGATCGGGCCCAAGGGTCCCAAGTACCTGCCCTTGATCGGGAGCCTGACCCTCTTCATCCTCGGGTGCAATCTCTTGGGGCTGGTCCCTGGGTTCAAATCCCCCACCAATAATCTCAATACCACGGTGGCCTGTGCCCTGGTGGTCTTCTTCTCCACCCATATCATTGGTATTAGGGAACAGGGACTCTTACGGTACCTGAGGCACTTCACCGGCCCCGTTTGGTGGTTGGCTCCCATTATGGCGCCCATCGAGATCATCGGGCACCTGGCCCGCCCGGTCTCACTCTCGGTGCGTCTCTTTGGCAACATCTTTGGGGAGGATACGGTGTTGCTCATCCTCCTCTCCCTGGTGCCGTTCCTCATTCCGCTTCCGATGATGCTCCTGGCAATCTTCACCAGCTTCGTTCAAACCTTCGTCTTCATTATGCTTTCTATGATATACATCGCGGGAGCGGGAGAGCCTCATCCAGAAGAAGCCCTCGCCACCGCCCCAGAGAGAAAGGAGTAATCCCCATGAGAGGCAAATGGCTGGGCGTCACCCTTTTATTCCTCTTGCTTGGCGTAGGAGCGGCCCAAGGAGTCGGTGCCGCGGAGTCCCAATCGGGACTGGAGGGAAGGGGAGGCTCCTCTTTCTTCCTCATTACGGTCCTGACTGGAGGCTTCGCTATGGCGATTGGATCGGCCGCTGCTGCCTTCGCGCAGGGCAAGGCGATTGCGGCGGCTTTGGATGGTATCGCCCGGCAGCCCAGTGCCGCAGGGCGCATTCAGACGGCAATGATCATTGGGTTGGCCATGATCGAATCGTTAGCCATCTATGTCCTGCTCATCGTGTTGATCCTCTTCTTTGCCAATCCCTTCATAAAATTCATCGCCCCTTAGGAGAGTCCTCCACCGCAGACACCTCCTCGGCGACCAACCATGACGAGGGGGTGTTTTCTTTTGGCGAAGGCGGGGGAGGGCCGCACGGAAAGAACCGATATGGGCAAGGGAATACCAGGGAAAGAGGCAGGCAAACGGCCAAAGATCCTCCTCTTGGGGAATTCCCAGGTGGGCAAGACAGCATTATGGTCTGAGCTCAGTGAGGGGAGGCGATCTCCTTTCCGCTCGGAAGGGGAGATCATGGAGGTACGAAGGGCGCCCATTCTGCTCCGAGGCGAGACATTTGAGCTGATCGACCCTCCCGGCATCCAAAGCCTGGCCCTTGATATGGAAGAGGTCCACCTGGTCAAGAGGATCCTGTTAGCAGAGGGTCCCGCGATCATCTTGTTGGTGGTGGATGCCAAGAACCTGAAGCGAGGGCTGATGCTCTATCTGGAGGCAATGGAATTGCAGCTCCCCCTGGTGATGGCCATCAACATGAACGATGAAGCGCGGCAGCGAGGAATTACCGTCGACCCCCGGGCCGTATCCTCCCTTTTGGGAATCGAGGCCTGCTTAACCTCCGCCCTGGAAGGAGAAGGGATTTCAACCCTGCGCCGTTGCTTGGCCCACGCGACCCCTCCTGCGCGACGGGCCATCTATCCAGGGAGCATTCAGCGCAGCTTGGAAGAATTGGCAGCACAACTCGGGGGGGAGGGACCGGCGCGGCTCCTTTGCCTTCTCCTCTATTCGGGGGACCGCGAGGCAAGGAATTCCCTTGCCTCTTGGTGGGGGGCGGAGAAGGCGGAGGCCTTGACCAGAAGGATCGCACAGGTCCAATCGCAGTTCAGCCTCCCTTTATCCTTGGTGATGGCCGAGGCTCGGCTGCGGGCCGCGGAGGATCTTAGAGAGCAGCTTGTCCAAGTCATGCCCTCGCGGAGGGTGCCCTTCGCAGACAAGGTCGACCACTGGGTCCGCACCCCGCCCACTGGATTCCTTGCCTTCGCCCTGATCCTCATCCTCCTCTTCCTATTTGTGGGGAGATTTGGGGCCGGTACCTTGGGGTGGCTATTCCAGGACCAGTTCTTCAATCGAGTGGCCATCCCGGCCTGCACTGCCCTCGTCCGTCCTCTCCAATGGCCATTCTTAGAGGAGATGTTGGTGGGCCCATTTGGCCTCATCTCCATGGGGCTCTCGGCTGCCCTGGGGCTCATCTTACCCATCCTGGGCACCTTCTTCTTTTTCGTAGCCCTCCTGGAAGACTCCGGCTATATCTCCCGCCTGGGAGTCCTGTTGCATCGCCTGTTCAAGCATGTGGGACTCAACGGCAAAGCGGTATTGACCATGTTCTTAGGTTTCTCCTGCGTGACCATGGCCATCCTCGCCACCCGGTTCCTCGACAGCAAGAAAGAACGCCTGATCGCCACCTTCCTCCTGAGCCTGGGGATTCCCTGTTCCGCCCAGCTCTCGTTGATCTTTGCCCTGGTCCCCGTCCTCCCCATTTCCGGGTTTGCCTTCGTTGTCCTTTTCGTATTCCTATTCGAGCTGGGGATGGGGGCTATTGCCAACCGGCTGGTGCCCGGGTTGGACTCGGACTTCCTCATGGAGGTCTTTCCCCTGCGCATCCCCCGGATCAAGGATGTCCTCCTCAAGACCTATTTTCGGGTATTCTGGTTCCTGAAGGAGGTCATCCCCCTCTTCCTTCTGGGGACCTTGATCCTCTTTCTCAGCAACGAAATCGGGCTCCTCTATTCCATCGAAAGATTGGCCAAACCTCTGGTGACGGGCCTATTCGGCCTTCCGCCCGAGGCAACGGATTTCTTTATGATAGGCTTCATCCGCAAAGAGGGGGCAGTGCCGATCCTCAGGAATATGGTCGAGGCGGGCCGGCTCAATCATGTCCAGGTGGTCATCAGCTTGATCCTCACCACCTTATCCATTCCCTGTATCTCGACCTCCCTGGTGGTGCTCAAACAGCAGGGCTTGAAGAATGCCCTTTATATCACGGGTGCGATTTTGATATTGTGTGTGGCAACGGGAGGGATCCTGAATTCCCTCTTTCGCCTGGCGGGGATTACCTTCTAAAAGGGGATGAGCCATGCTGCAAAGGAAGGCGGAAGAAGTCTTAGAGGCGATCTGGACCGCCGAGGAGAAGGGCAAACGGAGGCAGGAGCAGGTCCAAGAGGAGGCCCAGGTTGAATTAGATGAGTCTCTCTTGGAGGAGTTGACGGGGAATGGACTGATTACTCGGGAAGAGGATGGGCTCCATTTCACGGCCCAGGGTAGAGGGGAAGCCGAGCATATCGTGAGAAGGCATCGATTGGCGGAGAGGCTTCTCAATGATGTTCTGGGGATGAAGGCCGAGGAGACGGAGAGCAACGCCTGTGAGTTTGAGCACGCGGTGGTCCCGGAGGTGACCGAAAGCATCTGCACGCTCCTGGGTCACCCCAAGGAGTGCCCCCACGGCTCCCCCATTCCCGAGGGAACATGCTGTAAAGAGGCCCGCCATGTGGTGAAGAAGGTGGTGGTTTCCTTGAATCAGCTCAGCTCTGGTGAATCGGCCTGCATCGCCTACATCAATACCAAGAAGCACGCCCTGCTGCATAAGCTGGTTGCCTTTGGCCTCTGCCCTGGCGTGCAGATCAGGGTCCACCAGAAATCCCCCTCCTTCGTCGTCCAGTGTGATCAGACGCAGTTGGCGCTGGAGGCGGAGGTGGCCGCAGACATCTTCGTCTGGAGGCCTTCGGAGAGCTAACCCATGCCCGCCAACCTCACCCCGGAATACTTGGAGGCAGATAGAAGGTTCCGTCTTGCCAAAACCGGACCGGAGAAGGTGGAGGCCCTGGAGCTGATGCTGGCGGTCATCCCCAAACACAAGGGGACGGAGAAGCTCCAGGCCGACATCAAGCGGCGGCTCTCCAAACTGCGGGGAGAGATGCAGAAGAAGGGGGGACCGAAGCGGGCTCATCTCTTCTCCGTGGATCGGCAGGGGGCAGGGCAAGTCCTCCTGGTTGGTCCCCCCAACTCGGGCAAGTCCTCCCTCTTGGCGGCCCTGACCAATGCCCTGCCCGAGGTGGCCGATTATCCCTTTGCCACGCGGAGGCCATTGCCGGGAATGATGGCCTTCGAGAACATCAAGATCCAACTGGTTGACCTCCCTCCGATCTCCCCGGGCCTGACCGAGGGCTGGGTCTATTCCATCGTTCGGAACGGGGATCTGCTGATGATGGTATTAGACCTACAAGCCTCAGGCCTCTTGGAGGAGACGGAGATGTTATTGGGAGAACTGGAGAGGGCCCGGCTTCGCCCTGGGAACTGGCCTTCTTGGAAGGAGCCGGATGCGGGGGGATTTTGGCAGAAGAGGGCCTTGATGATTGGCAATAAGGCTGAGGGGAGCGTAGCCCAGGAGTCTATGGAGATCCTGCGGGGCCTGTATAGGGATCGCTTCTCCCCCGTTGCAGTCTCCGCCTTGACCGGAGAGGGGCTGGACAAGATCCCAGCCCAGACCTTCCAGCTCCTCGAGATCGTCCGGGTTTACACCAAGACCCCAGGCAAGGAGCCCTCCCTACAGGAGCCGGTAGTCCTGGATCAGGGAAGCACGGTCCTGGACTTGGCCGCTGCCATCCACAAGGACTTCCGCTATCAGCTCAAGTATGCCCGCATCTGGGGCCCGGGAAAATACGATGGACAGCGGGTGGAGCGCGATTATGTGGTGCAGGATGGGGATGTCATCGAGCTACATGCCTGAGGTCTAAGGGATGGGTCATGCGGTTTGTGGTGCATGAACACC
>JAZDMQ010000097.1:0-15529 GCA_043800755.1 bacterium
AGGTCGCGGAAGAATCGGTATTGGGCCCGGGCGGTGAGGAGTTCCTCTGAAGCCAAGAGGATGGGTCGGAGATGAGAACCGACCAGGGCCTCGGCCCGTCCCCTGATCCGATTCCCCAGCCTCAGGGAACGGCAGATCTCCGAGACCTTCGACCTTCCCTGCTCCTCATGTCCGAAAAACCTCACCCTCCCCTGCTCGTCTTGGGTGCGGGTGAGGGGCTTTCCGATGTCGTGCAACAGGGCGACCAGCTTGAGCACCTGGCGGGCATCGATTTCCCCCTCCAGGGGTTCGCTGAGGCGCCCCTGGATGAGCGGCGACCACTCCGGGGCGATCTCCTCTATCTCGGAGAAGGCCAATTCCAGGAACTGAACGGTCGAGAGCGAATGATCCCAGAGCGGAAGCCGATGAGGCGCCCCTTGGGCCAGCTGGTACATGCCTGAGATCCCCGGGATCACCACCTCCAGCAGGCCCAGCTCCTTGAGAGTCTGGATGTGCCCGGCACTCCCGGGCTGCGAGAGGATCTTGAAGAACTCATCGCGGATGCGCTCTCGCGAGATGCCCTTCAGCAAGGGGCTCGCCCTCCTCATCCCCTCCCAGGTCTCCTCATCCATGGTGAAGCCCAACTGGGCGCGAAAGCGGACCGCCCGCAGCAGGCGAAGCGGATCATCCTGAAAGCATCTCGGGCTGCACCAGCGGATACGGCCGGAGGCCAGGTCTGCCTGGCCCCGCAAGGGGTCATGAAGCAGGAGGGGGCCTTCCTTGATCTCTATCGCCATGGCATTGAGGGTGAAGTCCCGCCCCTTCAGATCCATGGAGATATCCTCACCCCGCAGGCCCGAGAGGTCCAGCTGCCATCGATCCTTCCCCTCGCGAAAGAGGACCCTCCAGGTATTCTCATCCAGGGGGATAGGCCGACCACGAAAAAGGCGGGCGGCCTGCTGCGCCAAAGAGGGAACCTCTCCGGCCGAGGTGAGATCGATGTCCCTCTCCCAGGCCTTCGCCTCCCGTACCCAATCCCGCACCAGCCCCCCTACCAGGTAGAGGGGGAAGGGCCACGACCTCGCTAAGGTCCGGAGACGGGGCAGCAAAGATCGCTCAAATGCCTCGCGCAGACTTTTCTGATCCTGGCAATCCGTTTTCATAGGCACAAAGGGGGAGGAGCTTGCACTTCCCACAGAGGGGTTTCGCGGGCCGGCAGATCAGGCGGCCATGTCTTACCAGATGGAGGTGAAGGGAGTAGGTCAGCTCGGGCGGGGCCTGTCGCTGCAGCTTCTCTTGCATCTGCTCCCGACCCTCCCTTCCATCTGCCCCCACCAGCCGGCTGATCACCCGAAAGATGTGGGTGTCTACCGGAAACGCCGGCCGGCCCAGGGAAAATAGCATCACGCAGGCGGCGGTCTTGGGACCTACCCCCTTGAACCTCCTCAGATAAGACCACGCCTCCCCATCGGAGAGCTGCTTCAGGAAGTCGAGGCTCAACTCCCCCCGCTCTCGATAGATCTCCTCCAGCAGGGACTTGATCCTCCCCGCCTTGATCTGCGCCAGGCCCCCTACCCGGATGGTCCCTTCGATCTCCGAGAGGGGCGCCCTTCGGGCCGACTCCCAGGCGGGCCATCGCTGCCGCAGCGCGAAAAATGCCCTGCCTGAGTTAGTGTCAGTGGTGTTCTGGGAGAGGATGGTGAGAATGAGCTCATCGAGGGGAGGACGGGCAGGCTTCGGGGAGGACGGTCCCCATTGCCCGTGCAGCAGCCCTTCTATCCGGGAAAGGCCCTTCCTGGTTATTGGTCTCGGCTGGCCTCTCATGGGAATTGGTCCCTCTTCCTCTCCTGACCCGCGGTGGACTCAGGGGAAAACAACCCTTGACATTCGACCATTTAGAGAATAACATAAAGCGAGCAATGTCCCATTAGAGGCCAATCGCGGGGAGGTGCAAGATGAAAATCACCAAAGAGATGACCATCGAGGATGTGGTCACCAACTATCCGGAGACGATCAAGGTCTTCATGCGGGCCGGACTGGGGTGCTTAGGCTGTTCCGCCGCGCGCTTCGAAAACATCGAACAGGGCGCTCAGGTTCATGGGATCGACATCGATCAATTGATCTCGGACCTCAACCAGATCTCGGAAAAGGAACCTACCAAGGCCTGAGGGCCTCATCGCCGCCAAAGGGCAATGAAAAAGGGCCGTAGGGCTAATCCCCGCAAAATCCTGCGGGGGACTTTCATAGGGAGGACTGCTTGTTTAGCCGCTTGAGGGCGGATATCAAGGCCACCTTCGATCGAGATCCAGCTGCGCGATCTGTCCTCGAGGTGCTCTTCTGCTATCCCGGCCTCCATGCCATTTCTCTTCACCGCCTCGCCCATTGGCTCTGGAGGCACCATCTCTATTTCCTCGCCCGTTTCCTCTCTCACCTCTCCCGGTTTCTCACCGGAATCGAGATCCATCCCGGGGCCCAGATCGGCCCTGGATTCTTCATTGACCACGGGATGGGGGTGGTCATCGGAGAGACCGCTGAGATCAGTGAAAACGTCACCATGTACCACGGGGTCACCCTCGGGGGCACGAGCTGGAAAAAGGAAAAGAGGCATCCCACCATCGGAAACAATGTGGTCATTGGGGCAGGGGCGAAGATCTTGGGTCCGATCAAGATCGGGGATGGCAGCCGCGTCGGCTCCGGGTCGGTGGTCCTGAAGGATGTCCCTCCCAATTCCGTGGTGGTGGGCATCCCCGGAAGGGTGACCTACCGAGAGGGCAAGCGGATTGAGGAGATGATCGGGCTCGATCCCCATGACCTGCCCGATCCCGTGCTCCAGGCGATCCACTGTATCTTAGATCGGATGCAGGATCTGGAAAAGAGGATCGAAGAGGTCAGAGAACAGTACAAGTCCGTTCCCATCGGATAATCAGAGCCTTTCCCCCTCCCCCTTCCCCTCCAAAAGCTCGGAGACTTTCACCAACCGATATCCCCTCTCCCGCAGGCCCACGATGATCTCCCCCAACTTCTCGTGCACCCGATCCCGGGTGCGAGGGGTGCCGAGGTGCATGAGCACGATCCCTCCATTGGCCCCATCGCCATATCCTAAGATGCGATTCTGCACCTCCTGCGCGCTGCAGTAAATCTTCAACGAAGGATCTGCCACCCAATCCCGGCTATCGAGGCTCTTCTTCTTCCGATAATCAGAGGTCCAGGAGATATGCTGGTATCCTAACTCCTTGGCCCATCTCCGGAGAGTGGCATTCTGCTCCCCATAGGGGGCCCTCCAGAACGGCGCCATCTTCTCGCCGGTCAGGTCAGCAAAGAGTTCCTCCGCCCCTTTCAACTCCTGCCGGAGAAATCTCCGGTCCACCCGAGAGAGCAATTCATGCCGGGCATTGATGGCAAAGGTGGTCAGGTGCGGGTGATCGGTGGTGTGATTCGCGATCTCGTGCCCATCGGCCACCATCTGCCTCACCAGCTCCGGATGGCGTCGAATGAACTCTCCGCTCAAGAAGAAGGTAGATGAGGTCCCTTTCTCCCGCAAGGTCTGGAGGATCTCCGGGGCGACATTCGCCTCCCCCCCGCCATCGAAGGTCAGGGCGATCTCCCGGCGGTGGAGGGATCCTCGGGAGATATCCGGCGCCGCATCCAATTCGCCTTCGCCTGCGACCTTTCCTTCTCGGAACCCCCAATTCTCCAGGGGCGTCCGCTGGGGGATAGAGGCGACCTGCTTCCCCCGGGGGTCGGTCCCAGGAGAAGCAGATGAAGGGGCAGCGGGGCTCATCTGATGGGGAGGGACAATGGTAGCCCTGGTTGAGGCACTTGAACCGGAATTAAGGTAGAAGGCCTCTCCGGGAAAGGATCGGACGAATCCCTTGGGGGAGGAAGGACTGGGCTGGGAGATGAAGACCATAATCGATAGGAGGGCAAGGAAGATGATGGGGACCGTCCGCCTCCGGGTTTCCTGGGCAGGGATCCCCGGCATATCCGAGGCAGCGCTGAGGCGGCGCAGGCCTCGGTGGAGGAAATCCTGGACCCCATGAAGGACAACGCAATGGCGGGAGCAGAAGAGATGATGCAAAGCCCGGATCTGACAAGCGGGACATAGGGGCTTATGGCAGCGGTAACACTTCCTTCTGGCCTCCCTCTCCGGGTGTCGATGGCACTGCATGCCTTACATTTCCAGTATCTTCTTTTTGAGGATGAGCATCTCCAAGGCCATGGAGGCCTTAATCATGGCCTTCCGTAAATCCTCGAAATCACCCAACAGGAGCGACTTCTCCCCGTTATCCCCGTAAAGCAGGCAAACCACCTTCCCTTTGATGGTCAGGGGGAAGGCAATCGCCTCTTGGGGGATCTCGCCGCCCATCATCTCCAGCAGGTGGATATTCTGCGGCACCGGCAAGAGGGCGCCATGATAGAACTCCCCGCCATCGATCATGGTGCGAAAGATGGAGGGCTGGTGCAAGGGCAGTTGAATCTGCGCCATCATCTCATCGGCCAACTGGCCCCCAACCGCCTTCCACCCGATAATGACATTTGACTTCACAACGAAGAGGGCAACCCGCTTCAGATCGGCCGCGGCAAAATCCAGGATGATCGAGGCTATCTCCTCTCGATCCTTCGCCTCTACCAGTCGCTGGCTAATCCTCTCCAGGGCTCCCACGGCCTCCGGGGCCGGCTGGGCCTTCCCAGCCTCGGGGAGGGCGGGGCCTTCGCCCCTGGCCGACACCGGCACCTCCTCCGGTATCACACCCCGCTCCCCGGAAAGGACAGAGATGAACCTGATCGGCCGTTGGATGCCGAAGTATCTCTCCAGGGCGTAAAGGAGGCGGAGTTCGGAGGCGATGTAGGGGACAATCTCGTACCCGGTGATGAAGCGAACCTCATCGATCACGCGCAGATCGGTCGGATTGACCATGGCCAGGTGCAGCCTCTTGGGCTCCCGGTCAATGGGAATCACCATGTACCTCTCGGCCATCTCTGGCGTAATGGTCTCCACGATCTCCCGCTTGATGCCCTCGAAGGCCTTGGGGTCTGCATAGGGAACCCCGAAGACCCTGCCCAGGAACTTGACTAAAGATTCCTCCGTGAGATAGCCCAGCTCAATGAAATTGGTGCCCAGCCGGCCCCCATAAATCACCTGTCGCTCTAAGGCCTTCGCTAACTGCTGGTCGGTGATCAATCGTTCTCTCACCAGGGCTTCTCCCAATCTCAACGCCATGCCAGCCTCCCCCCATCCTGACCTGGATTTAGATACCCCCAAAGTGAAACAGATAATTGACGTATTGGGATAGGACCCGAAAAGAGTCAGTGAGGATCAGGATCCCAACGACGATCAAGAAAACGCCGCTGACCAAGGAAATGGCCCTGATGTATCTGCGGGCTCGATCGAAGTAGATCAGGAAAGAATTCAAGGCAAGGGAGGAGAGGAAGAAGGGGATGCCCAGCCCAAGTGAATACGCCCCCAGGAGGGCTATCCCGGACGCCAGGCTCTGCGTAGTGCTGGCGTAGAGGAGAATGGCCGAGAGGATGGGCCCCACGCAGGGGGTCCACCCCAGGGCGAAGGTCGCTCCCACCAGCAACGAGCCCAAGTATCCGGTGGGCTTGGTCTTGATGTGGATCCGCTTCTCCCGTTGAAGGAAATTCAGCTTGATCAGCCCGGAGATGAAGAGCCCGAAGAGGATGATCAAGGCCCCACCCACTTTGGTGAAGATCCATTGATAATCCAAAAGAAACTGGCCCAGGAGGCTGACGGAAGCCCCCAGGGCCACAAAGACGATCGAGAACCCCGATATAAAGCAGACGGAGTTCACCAGGGTCACTCGTCGCAGGATGCTCTTCTTCTCTCCCTCCGTCAGCTCCGCCAAAGAAAGGCCAGTGATGAAACAAATATAGGCGGGGATCAGGGGGAGCACGCAGGGGGAGACAAAGGAAAGGAGCCCTGCGGAAAAAGCAACAAGATAGGACACATCCCCTGCGGACCCCATATGGATTCACCTCTCGGAGGAAGATAAGGCTTAAAGAAGACCGGCCTTCTGCAAAATCCCCTTAATCTTTTCCTTGACTTCGCTCTTCGCCGGAAGAAGGGGTGGGCGCGGATCCCCTCCGTAGTAGCCAAGCAGATCCATCGCCGCCTTCAACCCCGGAACGCCGAAGCTCACAGTCACCGCCCCATTCACCGGCAACATCTTCAGCTGCAAATCCCGCGCCTCTTTCAGCTTTCCTGCATCATAGAGCCTCTGGATCTCCACCGCCTCCTCGGGGGCCACATTGGCCATGGCCACAACGCCGCCCACTGCCCCCAGGCAAAGGCCGGTAAATAGGACGCTGGCGGTTCCCACCATCACATCAAATCCGGCGGGACATAGCTTGATATATTGGGCGAACAGGGGCATGTCCGCAGAACTGTCTTTCATCCCCACAATGTTCTGATGCTCGGCCAGCTTGGCCACCGTCTCCGCATCGATGCTGACCCCGGTGAACTTGGGCACATTGTAGATCATGATCGGAATCTTGGAGGCATCCGCCACCGCCCGGAAATGGGTGATCATCTCTTCCGCCTTCATCAAGGACTTGAAGTAAGAGGGCGTGATGATCAAGGCCAACTCGGCACCGATCTTCGCTGCCTTATTGGTCAACTCGATCGTCTCCCAGGTCGACTCGCATCCGGTGCCCGCAATCATTTTCAGTGGGCTGGGGATGTTCTCCCTTGCCACCTCCAGGATCTTGATCTTCTCCTTTTCCGCGAGAAATACAAATTCGCCATTGGATCCTAAAACCAGATAACCGGAAAGCCCCGTCGTATTCCACTTCTGCAGATTGGAGGCCAGCATATCGCAAGCAACCTCTCCGTTTTTGAAGGGAGTGGGAATAGGCGGGAAAATACCTTTGGGCATCGTTTCCTCCTCTAACAATGAAATGGAAGGTACATCGCAAGCACCATCCCCGCAGCGAGCCTGCAGGTCGGTGAGCGAATGAGGTGTTGGGAAAGGCCCTCCCCTGAAGGCATCTCCGCTGTGGGGAAAGGCGTCAAATCGCCCTTCTCCGCGGAGGAAGGGGCCTTCGCGGTGAGCCGCTAAAGCCTCTTCTTTTTATCTCATGGCATCTTCCTTGTCAAGACGATTTTGGCTTAACACCCCTTCCTTGGCATCTCCAGGGCCATCACATAGGCATCTTCGGGGGGGAATTGGTAATAGCCTTTCCGGATCCCCACCACCTCGAAACCCAGGCCTCGATATAGGTCCTGGGCAGCACTATTCGAGGCCCTGACCTCCAGGAACACTTTCCTCACCCCCCGTTGGCTCCCTGACTGAAAGGCGTTCTCCATGAGCAGCCGCCCGATCCCCTTCCTTCGCCAGCCAGGGTGGACGGCTAAATTGGCGACCTGCATCTCGTCCCAGACCACCCAACAACAGATATACCCCAAGACCCCTGGGTCACGCACAGGGGCGTCCGACCCTCTCCTGCGAACCTTGGCCACAAAGCAGGAGGAGATGGGCGTTGTCAGGAACTCCTGGCGGAACATCTCCGCGGTCCAGGGGCAAGAGAAGGATGAGGCCTCGATCCCCAAGACCTCTTCCAGGTCGGACTCCTGCATGGGCAGGGTTTCGACCCCCTCCCACCCCTCTCCCGAATCCTTCCTGCCGGGCCTCAGTCCCCGATCTTTATGCCCCACTTGATCTCCGCCTCCGAACGACGGATATAACGCGGCACCAAGGTCGCCAGATCGTCCCTCTCCCCCCGGATCAAACGCTCCCTCCCCATCTCGGCCACCTGGGAGGCACGGACATTCCCCACCGCCAGGGGCGCAAAAATGGCCTTCTCTCCCAGGATTTCCCTGATCTGTCCCGAGTGCTCGGTCGCCCCGTCTCCCAGGAAGACCGTCGGCTCCCCGATTCGCTTGGCCACCACCTCGGGGGGGGACACTGTCTCTTCCTCCATCTCCATCAAATGCCCTCCCTTGAACCGATACAGGGCCCAATAGACCTCCTTTTTTCGGGCAATGATCATGGGACAGATAGCATAGGCACAGAAAGGAAGGTTTCTGGCCATGGCCGGCAGGGTGGGAATGCCCACCAAAGGGAGATCGGAGGAGAGGGAAAATCCTTTGGCGGAGGCCAATCCAATCCGCAGCCCGGTAAACGATCCCGGACCCACCGCCACTGCGATCCCGGAAAGGTCTCGAAAAGTGAGTTCCGTGTCCTGCAGCAGGCGATCAATGGAGGGCAATAGCCTCTCGGAATGGGTAGCCTTGGAATGCAGGCTATACTCGGCGATCAGTCCTTCATCCCCCATCAGAGCGACGCCACCTTCCGACGTGGAGGTATTGATCCCTATGACGATCATCTACGCTCCTTTGGGGCTTCGGGGCTGGAGCAGAATCCGCAACAGGGAAGCGACACCATTGACCGGAGAAATGCTTTGCCCGCTCTCCCGGCTCAATTGCGGGAGTCGGACATCGTCAAGAAAGGCGTCCCCCTCGTCCCTCAGGACACTCTCGGGGATGAGGACCTCTCGCCCGCCTCCCTTCTCTCTCAAAAAGTCCCGGAAGTCCTTCCCCGGCAGGAGGCCGGCGACGCTGACGCTGGAGCCAAAGAGTGAATTGGGAATAGGAACCGCCTCCACCTGTAACCTGCGAATCTCATTGAGCCGATCCACCACCGGTCCCAGGACGCCAAAGGCCAGCCTTCCCGTCAGGAGAAGAAAGGATCGCGGATCCGGCAGGGAGGTAGGCAGAGACCTCTCCCGCCTTCGAAATTCAGTTAGGAACCGGCACGACAAACCCACTCCATTCTCCAACTGAGGAAAGCCCTCATAGGTTCGGGGAGGAGGAAAGGGCCTTCCCGCCAGGAGGTAGATCTCATCTGCCAGGTGCAGAAAATAGTCTCCGCCGCCCCGGCGGAATTGGGCCCGGAGGCGTTCTGATCGCTCCACGATCTCCTCTGCCCCGGTCCGGCTCATCAAAGAGAGGGGGAATAAACCCTGACGGTGGTCGGTGAGACCCACCGGGACTAAAGATAAGGATTGGGCATAGGGACGCAGGGAGGCCAAATCCTGGATGGTCTTCTCCAGGGCAAGACCGTCATTCAGGCCGGGACAGATCACCACCTGCAGGTGCATCTGGATGTGAGCCGCAGCCAGCCTCCGCAATTGCCGGAGGATATCCGGGGCCTTGGGATTACCCAGGAGAAAACGCCGAAGGCCCAGGTCGCTGGCATGAACGGAGATGAAGAGGGGGCTGAGGCGCTGTTCCGCGACCCGGCTCCAATCCCCTTCCGAGAGATTGGTGAGGGTGACATAATTGCCATGGAGGAAGGAGAAACGATAGTCCTCATCCTTATGGTAGAGGGAGCGGCGCAGGCCCGGGGGCATCTGATCCACAAAACAGAAGAGGCACCGATTGTTGCAGGATCTGATGGGAAAGCCCTCAAACTCCAACCCCAATCCCTCGTCCCACTCCTTCCGAATTCTCACCTCCCGCAGGCCCCCGGATTCGTCGAGGATGCGGAGCCTCACCACCCTCTCTGTTAGGAGAAAGCGATAGTCGATCTCATCCCGCAGATCAAGGCCATTGATCGATAGGATCTTTTGCCCTGCCGCGATCCCTAACTTCGAGCCGATGCCCCGGGGTGAGATCTTGCTCACCACCAGGCCTGCAGATCTTTCCATCTAATGAACCGACTGGGTATTGAGGGATTTCGCCCCGGTCCAGATGTAATGGAGGCCCGAGCTTATGGTGAAGACGGCGACCAGAAGGGGAGAGAGGAAGCGAGGCATAAAGAAATGGCCAAAGATATCGCGTACCAGCGCATCGAACACCGCAAATAGTTGGAGCACGGTGGTCATCTTTCCCAGGATGGTGGGCGAGACCATCAGGTTCCCGGTGGTGATGTAACGAACCACCGAGCCCAGGACTAGGATCAAGTCCCGAGAGATGACCAGGATCACCAACCAGAGAGGAAGCATCCCTAAGAAGGAAAGGGTGACGAAGGTCGAGACCAGAAGGAGCTTATCCGCCAGGGGATCAAGGATGGTCCCCAACTGGGTCTTCTCCTTGCGGACCCGGGCGAAGAACCCGTCCAGGGCATCGGTGATCCCCGCTAAAAAGAAGAGGCCCAGAGCCGACTTTTTGAGGTCATAGCCGAGGAGGATCACGATAAGGGGGATCATCAGGATTCGCAGGATGGTCAGCCGATTGGAGAGATTTAGCACCGATCAATTCCTTTCTAATTCGAACTGCGAATCCCCTCATCCCGCTCCTGGTTCCACGCCACCCACTCTTCCTCCCCCGCCTCCGTGGTGATCTTCTCCGGCTTGCCCGGCACCCCCTGGGGGGAGATGTAGATCTGATGCACGGCCTCTACGATCTGGGTCCACTCCTCCATGGATACCTCGTGAAATGGGGAGGGCACCTCGACCGGACCCGAGACTTCATGGGGTGCGGACACCTCTGGCGGAGACCCAACCTCCTTGGGAGGAGAGCCGACGCTGATGGCTCCCTCGTAGACCTTGATCACGGTCGATTTATCCTCGTTGAGGCTCAGGCGATAGACGGTGGCCCGGGTGCCTGCGATGGCGGTCTGGCTCTGAATCTCAAAAGTGGATGCGGGGGCGATCATCTTGTTCACATTGGCCCAGATCTTACCCAGCAAGAGACGGATCCGGGTGTGCGACTGTCTGTTGCGTGGGCTTCCTTTCAACTGCACCAGGACGAAGGTGGTCGCTTCTGAAAAGCGCACCACGCCGCGGTCATCAAGGGTAAGTTCCAGACGAGTCCCCTCATGCGCCCGCACCCGGTCTCCTTCTTTCAACACGGCCTTCAGGGCCAGTGGCTGCCAGGAGGGCGCTCCGGCCCGCTGGACCTCTGCTTTTCCCTGCAAATAGGTCACAGTGGCGGATCGGGCTTGGAGCTGATCTCCCTCAGCCCAGACAATCCCAGATGCAAGAAACGCGAACAAGAGAGGTAGTATTATCAAGCCTCGATATACTCTTCGTCTGCAAGGCACAGCTGCCTCCTTCTGCTCCATTCCCCGCGATTGCCCCGGTGGAAATTGCCCCGGACCAGCGGCCTCCATCCTTCCGCGCAGCCAAGCGTTCGGGCAAGGACCTGCCTCCGCCCACTCACTTCCCCAAGAGCCTCACCACATCCTTCTCCCTGAATCCTTGCCCACTCTGAGGGATGGCCACCGAGTATTTCTCCCTGACCTGAGTGATGAGCAGCTCGCCAATGGGGCTTTCATCATATCCCAGGGTCAGCCCGGTGGATGGATCTATAATCGGCTCTCCCATACTGTAGGCGGTCAGCTTAAGCCCCTCGGTCAGGCCCACCTCGGAGCCCGCGTTGACATAAACCTTCTCCCCCAAAACCCTGGCGATCCTCCCTGACCAGGGGATCCTCTCCAGCTTTTGGACGATCTTGTTGCCCAAATCATCGATGGCGCCGCGGAGGGCCTTTCCCACCACGGTCTCATCGTAGCTCGTGCCCCCTCCCGCCCCTGCCACCTTGAGAGTCCTTGAGGTATATTGGCTCTCCCCGCTCTCCGCCATGAGGATCTGCGCCGTCGTGGTATCGATCAAGCGTACATCCACCACCGCTCGAACCGTATGAGACTTGGACCCCACTACGGGTCCCACCTCAAAGCCTCCCTCCTGAACCCCGAACTCGGAAACGGCCCCGGTGACAATGGCATTCAAACCCAAAATGCTGCCGGCAGCGACTGCGGTGTTTGGATTGATGACCCCGGACATACTCAGGCCCTGCTCTCTCAATACCTTGTCCAGTCCCTCCCGCTCCACCAGGATGAATTGGCCGGTGTTCAGCAAGGTGGTGACCAACATCTCGGAGGCGGAATGGCCGAGCCGGCGCGCTCCGTAATGCGTCTTGTTTTCAAAATCCATCACCGCGATGCGCTTCTTCACCCCGGTGGTGGTAAGTCGCGGCAACCTCTCATCCGCCTGGGCGCGCAATGCCTCCTGTGACCTGTCGGACTGAGGCTTCTCCCCGGATTTGGCCTCTTTTGCGCCTCCGGCGCAGCCTAGAATTAGAACCAGACCCATCAACACCAAGATTGAGCAGAGGGGCCTTTTCCTCTCCTCCGTCATCCTCCTCCCTAATTCGAGGGAGAGAAATCGCGAGGTCTTCTCCCAAATCATGGCGGTTTCGATCATCGCACCGCCCGAAGGTCGATCTTGTGAGGGGAGAAACCGATGATCTCTACCCGAAACGCTCCAAACTCCTTGAGGGACACCTCGTCTGCCAGATTCTGAACATCCCCGGACAGGTCCACATCGATTCGCGCGACATTGGCCTGAAAGCTCCGCTGGTGGATGCCCTTCACCCCTCTGACTTGCTCTTTGAGTATCTGTTTGAATTTCGCAAGTTCCCGGAAACTCAAACCCGAGATCACCAATTGCACCAGGGTCGTCCCCCCCACCTCTTTTCCCCATTGCTGCGTGATCTGTTCGATCAGCAGCGAAGCGACCTTTTCTCCCGCCCTTTTCAAGGCCTCGTTCCCTGCGGTCAGCTCATCGATATAGACCGCGGCCGCGGAATCGCTTAGGCTGGCCAAGGTCTCTCCCGTATCGGCGCGAATAGCCTTCACCGTCACCTGGGCCTGAGCCGACTTCATCCCCGAAAGATTGAGAGCCTTCAAATCCTTCACTGGCGTGGGCCTCGCCGCCGCCTTGCCTAAGAGGATCACCTCCGCCCCAAACTCTGAGGCCAGGGCCTTAGCCCCTTTTTCATTCCCCTCGATCAAGAGGAGGGCCTGATCCCGGCTGACATTCCTCTTCACCGCCGCCTGGTCCACGAAAGTGAAGCCCTTCTCCAAGAATTTCTGAGTGAGGACGCTCTCCACCTGGGAGAGATCTGACCAGTGCTGGAGCTGGTCGTCGGCGCCCAAGTTCTTCTCCTCGATCAAGACCATCAGCCGCGGCTTGTGCACTCGAGTGAGTAAGATCCTCAGGGCGCTCAAGTCGTCCTGCAAGGGGCCGGTGGCAACCGAGGCCTCCACCCGCACCCGCATCAGTTGGTCGTCCCGTTGCTCTTTGACGATTCGATAACCCTTGATGTAGCCATGGGCCTGGGAGTAGATGCGGTCGCTCACCAATTGGAAGTTCTCTACCAGGGTCTGGGAATCGATCATGGTCCCTACCGCCTCCTCCACGCTTTTGCGGAGGGCATCCTCGGTGGCCGCATCCCTCGCCACCGCCAGGTTATTCTCCAGGATCACGGCCACCCCCTCCGCCTGAATCGACTTCAGCTCCTCCGCGGGAGAGGGGGACCAGAGGAAGAGGAGGGCAAGCAGCAGAGAAAAAAGGACTGCATGGTTCGGCTTGGACAGGGTCATGGCCTCTCCCATAGGAATGCAGCAAGGCATAAGGGAGGAAGTTCAGGGCAGGAGAGAGGTAGAATAGAACCTTGCTTCCCCCCTCCTGTCCTCCGTTCTGGTCGTCACTTATTTCAATTCATCCTTCATGCGCCTGATCACCAAGAGCGCATCTGCTCCGGACAGCGATTCCTCCAGGCCGAAGTAGCCATCCAGCTTGGCCTCCATCAGGCCCCGCGTGGTGCAGACCATGATCGAATTGAAGGCATAATGATCTGACCGCACATCGGGGAAGGGCGAAACCGCCCCGATGAATTTGGTGGCCAGCTTCTCATCCCCGCTCACCTTGATGAGGATGTCCTCCACCATCATGGCGTAATTGGCCTTGGAGATCACCATCCCCGGGGCAAAGGTATGATCGGGGAAGGGTTCCAGGCCTCTGATCCCTAAGTTGATGGCAGCGTCGATGTCCGCCTTCAGGGGATGGTTGACAATATCCATCGCCGGCGGGGTCTTGGTGATGGTATCGGCGGCCAAGGCAGTCCCCTCTGGCGGCTTGAAGGAGGCGTCGTACTCCCTGGTCTTTCCCGCCTTATACAGTTTTTCCAGGTTGAGCTCCTCGATGAAGAGGGCCGCTACATCCGCTCGGGTGATCTTGTCGATGAGGGCAATCTGCTTCCCGATCTTGGTGCCCGGCGCCGCTCGCTGGATCTTCTGCACCAGGGCCCATTCCTGATTTGCCTCCCCCACGAAGTCTTTGTTCAGATCGAGCACCTTCTTGAAAGCAGCGGCCGCCTTATCGAACTCAAAGGCAACCTTGTAGGCCTTTCCCATATGGAAATAGAGCTCGGGGCTGGCGGCGTCCTTTTTCTTGCCCGCCTCGAATTCGTCCTCTGCCTCCTTCAACCAATCCCCAGCCCGCTGCATCGAGTAGAGCCGGATCATTCCCACATGGGCATATACCCCGTCCAGGCCCTTCGCCTTTTTCATCGACTCGAAGGCCTTGTCAAAGTCTCCCTTAAAGCCCTGCACCAGCCCAACGCCCATGTAGGCCTTGCCATACTTGGGATCCAGGGCCTTGGCCCGCTCAAACTCCACCAGGGCATTGTCGTATTCGCCCTTATCCAGAAACTTCATCCCGTTGTTGAAGTGGTGGTCGGGGTTGTCCATTACCGAAACCGGCTTGGCGGGTTCCTTGCCTGCACACCCCACAAAGCTGAAGGCCGTCAAGGCCAAGAGAATTAGCAAGAGGAAAATTCCGTTTCTCGTTCTGTTCATAGTCGCGATACCCCCGTTGTGAGGGCCCTCAGGCAGGGGCCCATGCCCATCAATCCACTACGATCATCACCCGGCATTTCTCCAAAAAGCTTAAGTTGGCCCCTGCCGAATGGATAGTTGCTGCGTCCGCATTGCTGATGACGACATCGGTCTTGCTCGTCCCGGAGGTCCTCACTCCTTTCACCGTAAGGGGATTGTTGGTCACGCGAGGATTGGCTTGGGCGGCAGCCAACTCCTTGGAATAGCCAGCCATCCCCTGCTGGATTGCATAATCCCGCTTTACGAAGGCCGAACCGTAAACCTCTCTCCCTTCTTCATTCAGGATCCTGGGCACCATGGCGGGCCTGACATTGAGTCCTCGGGAATCCACGACCAATCCCGTCAGCATGGGGGAGGCAGGGGCCGCAGGGGCAATTGCCGAGCCCGGCGCCGCGGGGGCAGCCGGGGCTGATCCGGAGGCAGGAGCCGCGGGAGCCGCTGGCGGCACTACCGGTTGAGCGGGCCCTGCAGGTTTAGGCAGGAGTTCTTCCGCCAGTTGGCCGGCCAATTTCACCCCAATCGTCACCTCCACAGAGCCATCGGACATGTATTGGGTCTTCATCTCCGACGCCCCGCGAATAATGCCCTGAACCGCGGTCCGTATACGGTCACTGCTCACAATGAAATTCTCCACCACCGTCTCCGAATCGACCCTGACCCCTTTCAGGGTTTCGAGGAGATTCCGCTGGGCCACCACCACCGCCGCCCTCTTGGCCATCGCTCGGGCCTGGGCGGCGTTCACTGGATCGCCAGGAGGTGCTCCGATGCCCACTGCCATCACCACCCCATTGCTCCAGTCGACCTTTCCGCTATCACCGATATTCTCCACTACATCGGAGACCGAACCGATCAACTGAGCAGATGAGGGAACCCCGGCCCAGACCAAGAAACCCACCAACACCAGG
>JAZDMQ010000115.1:0-3175 GCA_043800755.1 bacterium
TCATGGACCGAGAGGACTCGGCAACATCGCAGGTGCCGTTGATGAGGGCGGCGATGCCGGTGCCCGAGCCGCCGCCAGTGACCGCCACCATGGCCGCAGGATTCTTTTTCATGAAGGCCTCGGCCCAGGCCTGTCCCAAGCCGATCATCGTATCTGACCCCTTGATCTGCAGGGAGCCACCGGCCGCCAGGGCCAGACTCGAACTGAGGGCCACGGTCAGGATTGCTCCCAGCGTGGCTTTCCAGCATTTACTTTTGCTTCGCATAGGTTCCTCCTTTTCTTCACTTTCCTTTTAACTGAGTTCTGTTACATTTCGGTGACATCTGTGCAACATGTTTTCTACATCTGCCTCAAGGAAGGGTGACGAAGAAAGGAAGGCAGAGCGACAGGAAAGTGAAATGAAAGGGGTTGGCTAAGCCTTCCGGTCCTGGGGAAGGGTGAAATAAAAGGTGGAGCCCGCGCCCAGCTCGCTCTCGGCCCAGACCTGGCCTCCCTGGGCGAGAACCAGGTGTTTGACGATGGCCAGCCCCAGTCCGGTGCTTTCCGGGGGGCGGGGCTGATTCGCATCGGCGCGATAAAACCGCTCGAAGATGCGGGGAAGCTCAATGGAGGGGATGCCCACGCCCGAGTCCTTCACCGCGACCTGGAGGTCTTCTCCCTGGATCGAGGCCCGCACCCCGATCTGCCCTCCGGGCGGGGTGAATTTGATGGCATTGTCAATCAGGTTGGAGAGGATTTGTCGGAACGCCCCCTGATCTGTATGGGTTGAAGGAAGCGAGGAGGAGACCTCGACTTCTACCTTCAGGCGTTTCGATTCCCAGAGCGGGCGAAAGGGCTCCAGGATCTGGGGGATGACCTCCTGGAGGCGAAGGAGAATGGGCCTGAGCTCTATCTTTCCGGACTCGATCCTGGTCAGGTCCAAGAGGTCGTTGATAAGCCTAGTCAGGTGGTCTGCCTGGCGGAGGATGGTCTCCACGAAGCCTCGGGCACAGTTCTGGTCCTCTAAGGCACCATCCAACAGGGTCTCCGCGTAGCCTTTAATGGAGGACAACGGCGTCTTCAGCTCGTGGGAGGCATTGGCTACGAAATCGCGGCGAATGGTCTCCAACCTGCGGAACTCGGTGATGTCGTGAAAGACGCATACCACATCCGGTGATCCCTCCACCGGGGTGGAGACCGCACTCACCAGGAAGGTCCGCAGAGGCGGGCCGGGAAAGGAGATCTCCTCCCGTACCACCTGGCTGCCCTGGGCCATGGCCCTGCTTACGATCTCCTGGATCTTTGCGTTTCTGAGGGCCTCCATCAGGGTTTTTCCTTCGGGAGGCGACCCGAGGGAGAAGGATTCCTTTAGAGAAGGATTCATCAAGACGATCCGCTCACTTCGATCGAGCACCATGACCCCTTCATTCATGCCTAACAAGATGGCCTCCAGATTTCCCCTCTGGAGGGTGACCTCCCGAATGGTCCGGCTGATCTCCTCTGCCATTCGGTTAATGGCGAAACCAAGTTCGGCCAGTTCCCTTCCCCCGCGGATCCCCCGCACCTTCTTATGGAAGTCGCCTTCTGCCATTCTTCGAGAGACGGAGGCCATCTCCAGGATGGGTTGGGAAAGGAAGCGAGAGAGGATATAGGCAAAGAGCAGCCCAAGGAGGAGGGCAGAGAGGAAGGCGGCGAGGAGGAAGCCATTGACCTGAGAGTAGAGGCGGTCCAGGGCGGAGAGGGGTAGGGCCAGGCGAATCACCCCCAAAGGGGGGCCTTTCGCTTCCGGCTCCAGGCGGACTGCCACATAGAGCATCCTGCACCTCTGGGTGGCACTATAGCGAATCGATTGGCCGAGGCCCTTTGACAAAGCCTCTTGCACCTCGGGCCGCCCCCCATGCCTTTCTGCTTGCCGAAGATCGCTGCCGTTGAGCTCGGAATCGGCCCAGACCTTTCCCTCCCGGTCGATGATCGTGATGCGAGCCCCAAGATACGGGGCCAGTCGATCAGCCCAGGCATCCATCTGGTAGCTGAAGGGCTCCTTCACAAACCGCTCCTCCAAGAGGGTCTTCATCATTTGGGTTTCCTGCCCCAGCTGGGCCTGGAGCTGCTCTACCCGCAGGACCTCCAGGTGGGAATGGACATAGATATAGGCGGCCAGAAAGAGGCCACAGATGAGGGCCAGATAGGCAAGGGTGATCCTCCAATGAAGCCGCATCCTCATGGCCCTTCCTCTCGGAAGCGGTAGCCCAACCCCCTTACGGTCTCGATGGCCTCCCCCCACTTCCCCAGCTTGGATCGCAATCGCCTGATGTGAGTATCGACGGTTCGGGAGTCAATGTCGGGCTCATAGTTCCAGACATCGGCCAGGAGCCTATCCCGGGTCTGCACCCGCCCGCGCCTGCCCACCAACGCACTCAGGAGGCCGAACTCTATGAAGGTCAATTGAACCTCTTGTCCTCCGATCCATACTTGGTGTCGGTCGAGATCGATCAGCAAATCTCCCAGGCTGATTCTCTTGGCAGGCTCCTCTCGAGGAGAGGATCGTTTGAGAATGGCCTTCACGCGGAGGACCAGCTCCCGCGGGCTGAAGGGCTTGGTGATGTAGTCATCGGCCCCCAATTCGAATCCTACCACCCGGTCCACCTCTTCCCCCTTGGCGGTGAGCATGAGGATGGGGACTTGAGATAGGGACTCATCTCGCTTGATCTGCCGACACACCTCCAGGCCATCCACCTCCGGGAGCATCAGGTCGAGGATGATGGCCTGGGGAGGCTGGGAGCGGACCAGCCGCAAGGCCTCCTGGCCGTTGGCGGCAGTGATGACGGAAAATCCCTCCTTCTCCAGGTTATATTGCAGCAACTTCAGGATATCCGGATCATCATCCACTGCCAGAATCTTCTCTTTCGCCAAAGAGGGGCTCCTTGAAAGACCTCTGGGTTGAGGATAGCTGGGGTGTTGAAGGCAACCGGCCGAGCGATTCATTATTATTTCGCTCGGGGGAAAAATTCAACAGCTTTTTGCGACGAAAGAGCGGATCCCGAGCTGCCGGCGACGGGCGGGGGTCAATCCAAGGGCCAAAAAGAAAAGGGGGCCGGAGATCGGCCCCCTGACAGAGGGAAGGCGGGAAAGGGCAAGTCAGCTCTTCTTGGAGGTCTTGGCAAAGAAGCTGGTGAATATGGGCTGCAACTGCTTG
>JAZDMQ010000067.1:0-7215 GCA_043800755.1 bacterium
AATCAAAGAATGGAAACGACGGTGGAAGTTGGAATTGATAGAACGTTCAAACCCGGGATGGGGAGATTTATATCCTGATCTGTTGTAGCTGGACTCCGGTTTTCACCGGAGTGACAGATGAGCCGCGGCCTGGAAATCCACCAATAGGCTTGGTCAATCCACCAATTCAATTGGTGAAAACGAGTAGGGGCAGCTCTTTGACCTTCAATTCTATGCGGAATAAGCATAAGATACAAAAGGAGTAGGCGCGCAGAGCTCCTTGAGTTCATCACCGGAGAACGCCCGCACCAGGGCGAACTGGAGAGGGTGGAGATGAACCAGCCCACCGTAGGGCCGTCAATATCCATCAGGAGGTGGACCAGATGTTCGACCGCATCACTTTTGATCCACAGATCATGGGAGGAAGAGCCTGCATTCGAGGAATGCGCATTCCCGTATCCATTATCGTAGGACAAATTGCCCATGGGGCTTCCTTCGAGGAGATACAAGGGGGTATCCGGACTTGGAGCGGGAGGATATTCAGCAAGCGATTGAATACGACGGGTCATTGACCTGCAAATAGATCAATGCGTCATCGTGAATGATAATTCTGAAAGGAATTCCCCGTTTTTGGACCCCCTCATTCTCGCTCAAAACCTGACTAAGCGCTTCGATTCCTTCACCGCAGTGGATGGGGTGAATTTCACTGTGGATGCGGGGGAGGTGGTGGGCTTTCTGGGGCCGAATGGGGCAGGGAAGACCACCACCATCCGCATGATCACCTGCACCTCCCCCCTGACCGCGGGCTCCCTGGCCGTCTTCGGGCTGGATGTGACCAGGAGCCCCCGCCAGATCAAGGCCCAGATCGGGGTTGCCCCCCAGGAGAACAACTTCGATCCGGATTTCACCGTCCTGCAGAACTTGATCGCCTATGGCCGCTATTTCCGCCTGCCTCATAAGGAGACCCAGAAAAGGGCGGCTGAGCTCTTGGAGTTCGTCCAACTCACGGAGAAGGCAAACGAGTCGGCGGAGAAGCTCTCCGGGGGGATGAAGCGACGGCTCATCCTGGCCCGGAGCCTCCTCAATCGCCCCCGGCTCCTGATCCTGGATGAGCCGACCACCGGCCTCGACCCCCAGGGAAGGCGCCTGATCTGGGAGCGGATCAAGGCCTTGAAGCAGAACGGGATCACGGTGGTGATCACCACCCATTATATGGAGGAGGCGGAGCAGATCTGCGACCGCCTCCTGATCATGAACCAGGGCCAGATCATCGCCGAGGGATCCCCCGCGGAGCTGATCCGAGAACGTGTGGGAGGAGAGGTCCTGGAGGTGGTGCCGGAGGATGGCGGGGACGCAGCCATCCTGGCCGAGATCGAGGGACGATCTCCCTATCAGCGGCTGGGCGAGAGGTTCGAGATCTTTACGGCAGATGCCCCTAAGATGCTGGAGCGCATCCGCTCCCGGGTCAGGCTCGCCTCCTATGGCATCCGGCGGCCCAACCTGGAGGATGTCTTCCTGCGCTTGACCGGGAGGGACCTCCATGAGTGATTCGGCGAACCCGGCTATTCTGCCTCGCAAAGGCCTCTGGATCCCCCACCTGAGCTCCCGGGTCTGGGCCGTGTGGCGGAGGGATTTCGAGGTCTTCCGTCGCCTCTTCTGGGTCAATTTCGCCCTCCCCATGCTGGAGCCGATCCTCTACCTCCTGGCCCTCGGCTTCGGCCTGGGGATCTTCATTCAGCAGATCCAGGGGATTCCTTACTCCCGCTTCATCGCCCCCGCGCTGGTCTCGGTGGCCGTCATGTACGGCGCCTTCTTCGAGTGCTCCTATGCCTCCTTCGTCCGCATGTATTACCAGAAGACCTTCGATGCCATCATCGCCACCCCGGTCAACCTGGAGGAGGTGGTAGCGGGGGAGATCCTATGGGGGGCCACCCGTGCCGCCCTCAACAGCACCCTGGTTTTCCTGGTGACGGTGGCCTTCGGCCTGGCCTCACCCCTTTCCCTCCTGGTTCTGGTCCCTCTCGCCTTCCTGGGAGGGCTCCTCTTCGGCTCCCTGGGGATGATCTGCACCGCCCTGGTACCGGGAATCGAGTACTTCAACTACCCCATCTTTCTCCTCCTCATGCCCATGTTCCTCTCTTCCGGGACCTTATTTCCCCTGGAGATCCTGCCCCGATCGGTCCAGGCGGCCAGTTACGCCCTTTTCCCCCTCACCCACCTGGTGCGGATCACCCGCGCCTCGATGCTGGGGCATCTGGGTCCCAGCCTGCTCTGGAGCCTGCTCTGGTTGGCAGGGGCGATCCTGATCCTCTTCCCTCTGGCCCTTTATCTGATGCAGCGCCGATTGATCAAATAAGGAGAATGAGATCATGACCACTACCCTCCTCCTCATCCGCCACGGGGAGACCGCGGGGAATCGCGAGGGCCTGTTCCGCGGGCAAAAGGACTTCCCTCTCAACGAGAACGGCCGGGCCCAGGCCAGGACCCTTGCCCAGGAGCTCTCTGCCTGGAAGATCGATGCGATCTATTCCAGTCCCCTCACCCGGGCGAACGAGACGGCGAGGCCCCTGGCCGAGCTCTGCGGATTGCCCGTCTTGAAGGAGCCCGGATTCACCAACATTCACTTAGGAGAATGGGAGGGGCGGCCCAAGGCCTGGGTGGAGAAAGAGCAGCCCGAGCTGTGGAGGATCTGGGTGAGGGAGCCGGAGAATTTGCAGCGACCGGGCGCGGAGACCTTGGCCCAGGTGCAGGAGCGGGCCTTTTCCGCCTTGGGGCGAATCGTTGAAGCCCAGAGAGGCAAGACAGTAGCGGTAGTGAGCCACCGGGCCGTGCTCAAACCCCTGATCGCCCGGTGTCTGGGGATCGCCGCGCCCTATTTCTGGAAGATCCACATGGACAATGCCGCCTATTCCATCCTGGAGCACACCCCGGAGCGCGGCTACATGCTCACCCTCCTCAACCAGACCCGCCATCTTCAGGACTTCGTGCGGGAGATGGTCTAAACGGGCAGGCAATAATTAGGGGACTATTTCACCTCCACAGGGAATTTCGCCTCGAACCACTCGTTCCAGCCGCCCTTGAGGGCGTAGACCTTCTTGAATCCCTTCTTAATCAGTTGCCGTGCCACCCAGGCACTGGTCTCCTCTGCGGGTCAGCTGCAGTAGAGGACGATCGTTTTCTCCTTGGGGTACTGCTTGGCCCAGGAGGCGATCTCCTCCTTCGAGTCCTGACGGGTTGCACCCTGGATCTTCCATCCGCTGTCGTTCCATTCCGGGGCCACCCGGACATCGAGGAGGATGATCTCAGGGCTCCCCAAGAGGGGCTTAAGCTCCTCCTTGGTCATCCGGGGGACCTCGGCCGCCAGGGCGGCTGCGGCGAGGAGACCTACCCAGACCAGAGCCAACAGCAGACTCGAGATTGCCTTACCTCTCCCTTTCACCATGGCTTAGCCCTCCTTATCTTGATCCCTCAGGGACGAATCAGGACCTTCACCGTATCCGGCTGGCAGGATCGCTCGAAGGCCCTGGCCATATCCTGTAAGGGCAATGGCGGAGAAAGCAGGGGATTGACCTGGACCAGGCCCTTCCAGTAGGGGGCCAGAACCCGGTCAAACCACACGAATCTCTCATAGGGCGTGTTCAGGTGCATGACGCAGGTGGTCCGAATCTGAAAGGCATCATCGTGCCACCGGCTGATGCCCAGGCGTACGGGCTCCATAATCCAGCTGTAGAGGACCAAGGTCCCATTCTTTCTCAGGATGCGGCTGGACATATTCATCGAATCTTCCCGGCCCGCTGCCTCGAAGACCACATCTACCCCCAAGCCCCGGGTCAGGTCCATAATAGCCTTCTCCGAATCGGGGGCCTTGGGGTCAAAGGCATGGTCCGCCCCCAGGCTCTTGGCCAACTCCCGCTTTTCGGCCAAGGGGTCCACTCCGATCACCCTGAGGGCCCCCTTCCTCTTGGCCCCCTGTACCATGATCTGCCCGGCAAACCCCAGGCCCATGACCGCCACCGTGTCCCCCAGCTGGACCCCGGAGTTGAAGACCGAATACATGGCACAGGCCAGCGGCTCGCCCAGGCACCCTAACTCCATCTCCATCTCCGGCGGGATCGGATGCAGGTTCTCCTCCTGGGAGAGGAAATAATCGGCAAAGGTCCCGTTGACATAGCAGGACATCACCCGATCGCCCACCTTGTACCTGCGGACCCCCTTGCCCAACTCGACCACGGTTCCACCGCCCTCGTGCCCCAGCAGGGTGATGGGAAACTTCAGCCCCGGCGGGAGGATGCCGTTATAGATGTTCTTGTCCGTGCCACAGATGGACGCCTGAGCCGTCTTCACCAGGACCTGCCCCTCGCCCGGGCCAGGAAGGTCCCTGCTCACCACCTCCACCTTCTTCGGCTCGGGCAGGTAAGTGGTCTGAATGGTCAACTCGTTTCCCCCTTTCCAAATCTCCGTCTTTGACTCAGCCTCAATCTCCGAATCCGCCACGCCCTCCTGCCTTCCGAGGGCGGTTATCAGATTCTTATTCCACCCCTCATCAAAAATCAAGCCCCCTTCTTTCGATTTCGTTCCCTCATCGCCCCCTCCCCCGGGCCAGGGAAGCAAATACCCCTCCGCTGCAGAGAAGGGCAAAAAGGGCGAAGGCGACCTTGCTGCTCTGCAAGAGGAGGGAATAGCTCTCTGGCGTGATCTGGCCCCTCCCGAGGTAGAGGGTAATCAGGAGCATCGCGGCCCCCATGCTGAGCATCTGCCCGATCAGGCGCATGGTCCCCAGTATCCCTGAGGCCACCCCGTAGGACCGCTTCTCCACCGAACTCATCACCGCATTGGTGTTGGGAGAGGAAAAGAGGGCCAGGCCGAGGCCGAGGAGGACCAGGCCACTCACAATGAATCCCCAGGGGGTTCTCTCTTGCAGAAAGATGAAGAAGACGAGGGCAGCAGCGGTCAGGGCCATGCCTATGGAGGCAACGATCCGCGGCTCCATGCGGTCAGAAAGCCTGCCGGCAAATGGCGAGAAGACGGCCATCACCGCCGGCTGCGAGACCAGGATCAGGCCTGCCTGCTGAGGGCTGAGCCCCTTCACATACTGCAGATAAAGGCTCAAGAGAAAGCCGACAGCAAAGGTGGCGCTGTAATTGATCAGGGCAGCCAGGTTCGATAGGGCGAAGGCCCGGTTCTCTCGGAAGAGGTTGACCTCCAGGACCGGGCTCGCTGTCCGGGCCTCCCATCTGAGGAACCCCAGGGTCCCCAGGAGCCCGATGAGGACAAGCCATAGACCCGAGGGGGAGGGCAACAGAGAAAGGCCGTACATGATGGCGATCAGCGTGAGGCTGTAGAGGAGGGAGCCCGTCCAGTCGAACCTCTCCCCCCGGGCCTCCGCCCATTCCCCTTTCCATTTGGCAAGAACCAGCGCCAGGAGGGTCAATCCGAGAGGGACATTGACCAGGAAGATGCTTCTCCAGCCCCAGTGCTCGGTTAAGAGTCCGCCCAAGGAGGGGCCCAGGGAGAGCCCCAGATAGACGGATGCCACATTGATCCCCAGGGCGTTGCCCCTCTCCCCCAGGGGAAAGACCGAGGTCAGGATCGCGGTTGCCGTGCCGAAGATCATGGCACTCCCGATCCCCTGCAGGGCCCGGAAAGAGATGAGGAGCAGGACGGAGGGGGAGAGCCCGGAGAGCAGGGAGGAGACAGTGAAAATGGAGATGCCGGCGGCGAAGACCTTCTTCTTGCCCCAGATGTCCGCAATTCGGCCAAAGGGGACGAGAAACATCGCGGCCGCCAGGAGAAAGGAGGTGGCGATCCAGCCCAGCTGAGCGGCACCCAGGGCGAATTCCTTCCCGATCGCGGGAAGGGCGATGTTGATGGAAGAGCCCATAAAGGGGGTGAGAAATGAGCCCAGGGTCGCAACCAGCAGGACCCACCTTTTGTTGCCCCTGTCATCGGAGCCTCCCGGGGCCGGTCCGGAGAAGTTTTCAGATTCAAGGCGTGCGGAGGTCATTCCATTTATCCCTGTAAAAAAAGGTAGAACCCTTCCCCTGGAGAGTTCCACCTTATCAGATAGCGACCGATGCCTCTCTTATTGATGGCTGTTTCCAACCTCATCGCGCTGGTTCTATCCGAACATTCTAAGCATCAAATGAGTCTCCATGGGCCCCCGAATCTCTTTGTGGTCGATGAAAGACGATTATTGGGGTCATTACTTTCATAACAAAAAGGCCTGGGTTTCCCTGGCCTCTGTTTTATTGGCTCCCCGTGTGCAACCCTCTTCATAACCCTTCTCCATTCGGCCCATGAACCGTAAGCCTTCGATATTCAACGAGTTATCCCTGCCTGCCGAAGCCTCGGCGCAGGCAGGAAAGAGCAAGCCGTTCCCGGAGGACCGGAAGCCCTGCCTGCCGGCATGCAGGGGCATCAAGCTCGTTTTCCCAACTACTCTACCCAATGCGGATGTCGCAAGTCGAGTCGTGAGCTTGTCGTAAGTTGTGTCGCAAGATTGTCACAAGTTCAGCCCGTCTCCTCCATCCGGTAAACGAGCTTGTTGGTCGACCCCTCTGAAACCAACAGCCCCATGTCTACCATGGCCTTCAGGTCGCGCTGCAGAGAGCGGCGGTTGACCTCGGGATAGAGATGCTCAAAGTCCTGGATGGTCAGGCTGCCGTGCTCTAGGATGTGTCCGAGAGCCTTGGCCTGGCGATCCGAAAGTCTGTGCTCTTTGATGAGCACATCCCGGCGGATGGCCTGCTCCCCGCGCTCCCTGACCTCGGCAAGCTGGGTGGTGAGTCCCTCGACGAAGAACTCCAGCCAGCCGGTCATGTTCATTCCGCTCTCGCGGACGCTCTGGATGGCCCGGTAGAAGGAGGGCCGGTTCCGGTCGTAGTACTCGCTGATCGTGAACAACCACTTGAAGTTGTATCCTGCCCGGTAGAGGCAGAGGGTGGATAGCAGCCGGGACGTCCGACCGTTTCCGTCCAGGAACGGGTGGACATGCACGAACTGGAACTGGGAGACGCCGCTCACCAGTACCGGATGGACCTCCTGTTCCCGGTTTAGCCAGTCCACCAGCTCCGCCATCATGATCGGCACATCGTGCGCCGGAGGCGGCGTGTAAACCGTCTCGCCGGTGACGGAGTTGACCACGTAATTCTGGATTTTCCTATACTCGCCCGGAGCCGCGGCCCCGCCCCGAACACCTTCGACGAGCCGCTTGTGGATTTCCCGGACCAGTCCCTC
>JAZDMQ010000018.1:0-6588 GCA_043800755.1 bacterium
CGCTTTCCTCGGAGACTCCCGCCCCGGTGAAGGCGACCACGCCATGGGCGCGGGCGATCTGCGAGGCGGCTTCGTAGAGCAATTTCCTCTCCATCCTGCCCCACCCCTTCCTTTGTTCCAATCCTTCCTCCTTATAGCCGAGTTTTCTCCACTTTTCCAGCCTTTAAAAAAGAAAGGCCTCCTTGCGTAGGGTGAATAGCGGCCCGTTTCTCGACAAATGCGTCGGGTGGGGGTCCAAAATGGTCGAGGAGGGCTTTGGACCCAAGAGGCTCGACTGGCTAGGCTCTGCCGAGGAGATGGGAGGCAAGAGGGACGGGCGGAAATGACGAGGGAAGAAGGGCCATCGCCGGGAAGAGGCCATAGAATATGAAGTTACAGGCACCCTCCCACATGGCACGGTCTTTGCGTTAATGAACGGACATCAAGGATTGCATCACTTCTTAGAAAAGGAGGTTTAAACGCATGAAAAGGATTTTGACGATGTTCGCCCTGATCGCCTTTGCCTTGGGCATGGTGGTGGTGGCGGAAGCGGGGGGTCCGGGAGAGGAGAGAGGGATGGGGCAGGGCCACCCCCAGCACTGCGCCAAGATGGCCAAGGCCCTCAAGCCCTCCCCCGAGCAGGCTTCGCAGTGGAGCGAGCTGCGGGAGCAGTTCCGCGCTGAGATGCTGCCCCTGCACAACCAGCTCTTCTCCAAGCGGATGGAGTTGACCGCCCTCCTGGCTAATCCGGAGGCGGACTCGGAGGCCATAAAAGAGAAGCACAAGGAGGTCATCGACCTGCAGGCCCAGATTCAGGAGAAGGTGATGGATCATCGCTTGGCCTTCCGCCAGACCCTGAATCCGGAGCAGCTTGCGGCCTGGATCGCCTGGAAGACGGCCTGTCCGTGTCATTGCCGGGGGATGGGGCCCGTTCGGGGCGGATGCCGAGGCAAAGGCATGCACCCGGGCATGGGTCCAGGTATGGCCATGGACCCCGGTACAGGCATGGGCCCAAGTATGGCCCCGGACATGGAGATGGACTGAGGCTGCCGGGACCGGTAGCAAAAAGAGGGGGAGGATCTTTCTGTCATCCTCCCCCTCTCCCCTTTCGCTCGATCTCTAACTCAGGCGGTGGTGGCCCGCGGTTCGACCTGGCGGCGCTGGCGTGCTTCCCTCACATGGGCGTGGGCCCCTAGGTAATGGGCCTTCATTTGTTCGTTGTTCAAGAGGTTGGCCGCGGTGTCGGTCAAGGCCACCTTCCCGGTCTCCAGCACGAACCCGCGGTTGGCGATGAGCAGGGCCATGCGGGCATTCTGCTCCACCAACAGGATCGTAGTTCCCGCCTTCTGGATCTCCTTGATTACCTTGAACACCTCCTGCACCAGCACTGGGGCTAGGCCGAGGGAGGGCTCATCTAATAGCAGCAGCTTGGGATTTGACATGAGGCCACGGCCGATGGCCAGCATCTGCTGCTGGCCGCCGGACAGGGTCCAGCCGAGGTGGTCCTTGAATTCGCTCAGGATGGGGAAGATTTGAAAGACCCGGTCCAGGTGCTTCTTGATCTCGGGCTTGCTCGCACCCTTCCAGGGGGTAGTTCCCAACATGAGGTTGTCTATGACGGAGAGGCCGGGGAAAATGCGCCGTCCTTCGGGTACGCAGGCGATTCCCAGCTCGGCGATATCCTCCGGCTCGCGGCGGGTGATCTCCTGCCCCATAAACTTGATGTGTCCTTTGGCCGGCTTCAACAATCCGGTGATGGTCTTCAGGGTGGTGCTCTTTCCCGCACCGTTGGCACCGAGGAGGGTCACGATCTCCCCCTGGTTTACGTCAAGAGAAATCCCTTTCAGGGCCTGGATGGCCCCGTACCAGGCCTCGATTCCTTCTACGCTAAGCATTCTTCACCTCCGTGCTCGGTGCCGAGGTAGGCGTCAACCACCTCTTGATTGCACTCGATCTCTTCCACCGTGCCCTCCGCAATCTTCTTGCCGAAGTTGAGCACCGTGATGTGATCCGAGACATTCATCACCAGGCTCATATCGTGCTCGACCAAAAGGATGGTGATTCCCCGGTCGCGGACTTGAAACAGCAGTTCGATCAGCCCCTCGGTTTCGTTGGCGTTTAGCCCGGCGGCCGGCTCATCCAGCAGCAGCAGCTTGGGATCAGAGGCCAGGGACCGCGCCAGCTCCAGGAGCCTTTGTTGGCCATAGGGCAGGCTTTTGCCAGGGCGAATTCCTTGCCCTTCAGGCCGACGAATTCCAGCACCTCCAGGGTCTTCTTGCACATGGCCGCCTCTTCTGTCCGTTGGGAGGAGGGCTTGACCACGCTGGTTACCAGTCCGGACCTGGAGCGGCTGTGCTGGCCGATCAGGACATTTTCCAAGACAGACAGCTCGCCGAACAAGCGGATGTTCTGGAAGGTTCGGGCCATCCCCTGAGCTGTGATCGAGTGGGGCTTCCAGCCGGCGATGGCAACTCCGTCGAAGTGGATCTCCCCTGCCGTGGGGACATAGAGGCCGCTCAGCATGTTCAAGATGGTGGTCTTGCCCGAGCCATTGGGCCCGATGAGGGCCTGGATCTGGCCGCGCCGAACCTCCATGTCCACCGCGTCGACCGCCTTCAAGCCGCCGAAGTGCTTAGCCAGCCCCTTGACCGTGATAAGCGTCCCATTGCGGCCAGGGCCCTCGGAAGCCGGGCGTTGATTCCCCAGAGGGGCCTTCTCGCAGGCCGTGGAAGGGGGCTGACCAGATCCAGAGAGTCCGGAAGGGGCCGGGCCGCCGGCATTCAACCAGTTCATGAGCCTCTGGCTGATGGGCAGGCTGCGCACCAATCCGGCGATCCCTCCCGGCATGAAGACCATGACGGCCACGATCCCGGCGGCATAGACCATCATGTAGGAATCCTTCAGGAAGCGCAGGACCTCGGGGACCAGGGTGAGCAGGGTGGCGCCGACCACCGAGCCCACCGCGGAGCCGTTTCCTCCCAAGACCATCATGGCCAGCAAGACCACCGATTGGTCGAAGGAGAAGGTATCCGGGCTGATGTAGTGGGAGCCGCTATGGGCGAAGAGGCTGCCCGCGAAGCCCCCATAGGCCGCCGAAAGGGCGAAGGCCATGATTTTGAAGAAGGTCGTATCCACCCCCATGGTCTCCGCGGCCATCTCGTTCTCCCGGATGGCCATGAGAGCACGGCCCACGCGAGATTTTTTGAGCCGCAAGGAGGCCCAGACGAGAAGGATCAGCGAGACGGCGGCCAGGTAGAAGAAGGTATTGGCGTTGCTCAGCTCCAGGGGTCCGATCCGCGGTGAAGGAATGGTCGTGATGCCGTCGGAGCCGTTAGTAAGCGGGATGGAGTTGACCAGGATCAACTGAAGGATGATCCCGAAGCCGATGGTGGCCATGGCCAGGTAGTGACCCGAGAGCTTCAGGGTGGGGATCCCTAATAGTACCCCAAAGAGGCCGGCCACGGCGAAGGCGGCCAGCATCCCGAGCCAGACCGGCCAGCCGAGCTTGACGGTGAGCAGGGCGGAGGTGTAGGCCCCCACCCCCCAGAAGGCGGCCTGGGCGAGGGAGAGTTGGCCGGCATAACCCAGGACGATGTTGAGCCCCAAACAGGCAATGGAGAAGCTGATCGCCAGATTGAAGAGGTTAAGCCAGTAGTTGCTGGTGACCACCCGGGGCAGGGCAATCACGCAGGCAACCAGCAGTGCGGCGAGGAGGATCTTGACGGATTTTGGTTTCATCATCCATCTCCCCCTACGCCTTTTCGGCGATCTTCTCGCCGAAGAAGCCCTGAGGCCGGAACAGCAGAACCAGGATCAGCATGATGAAAGCGAAGGCGTCGCGATAGGCACTGGAGATGTAATAGGAGGAGAAGATCTCCACGACCCCCAGGAATAGTCCTCCCAGGATGGCCCCAGGCACGCTGCCAAACCCGCCGACGATGCTGGAGCAGAAGGCCTTTAGTCCCAGCATCGCCCCCATCTCCTTGCTCACATAGAAGATGGGGCCGATCAGGATGCCGGCCGCCCCGCCCAGGATGGAGCTATAGACGAAGGTGATGACGATCATCCTGGAGACCCGGATGCCCAGTAGCCGCGCCGTTTCCTTGTCCTGGGCCGTTGCCTGCATCTTCTTTCCCAGGGAGGTCTTTTCGAAGAAGAGGTACTGGAAGACAAGCAAGATCAAGGTGACGGCGATGATCACCACATGCTGGGGATCGATAAAGACGCCGGCGATATTGAGCACATGGGGCGGGGTCGGCCTGGGCATCAACTGGGGCTCGGCGCCAAAGACGAGCTGGGCAGCGTTCTTCAGGAAGATGGAAACGCCGATGGTGCTGATGACCACGGGCAGAAAGCTTCGGTTGCGCAAGGGATAGTAGGCGATCCGCTGGAACACAATGCCGAAGAAGGCCATGAAGATCAGGGTGATCAGGTAGGCGAGGAGGAAGGGCAACTTCAGGGCAGTCATCAGCGCCACCGCCACGAAGGCGGGGACCATCACAAACTCGCCTTGGGCGAAGTTGACCACATTGACCGCGTTAAAGATGAGCACGAACCCCAACGCGACCAGCGCGTAAATCGATCCCATGGCCAGCCCCGTGGCTAGCAACTGGAAATTCAAACTTAAATGCATTCTGGGGCCTCCCTATCATACGATGGCCCCAGCGTTTTCGCTGGGGCCATCGTATCCGTGCGATATCTTTTCGGGCAAAACCTCATGGAGAATGTGTCGCGATCGTTCTCCCCGTAGCTTCTGGCGGAGAGAGCGATTGAATATACCGAAGTTGGCAATTCCCCGACCTGCTACGGGGAATGTCGAGCCTAACGCCTGCCGACATTGACGATCTTGAGCAGCTTGTGCTTGCCGTTCTGGATCTGGATCACGCTCACCTCTTGCAGGCCGTCGCCATTGGGGGTGAAGGCGAAGGTCCCGAGGGCCCCCTGGTAGCCCTGGGTGGCCAGGAGGGCCTGCCGGATCTTGTTCCGGTCCTCACCTGCCTTCTTGATGGCGTTGACCAAGATCTTCAGGCCGTCGTAGGCCCAGACCGAGTTGCCATCGAAGTCCTCTTTGTACTCCTTCCGGTAGTCCTGAGCATACTTCCTGTTGACTGGGCTCTGGCCGGGGACGAAGTCGGCGATGGCCATCAGGCCTTCGGCGGCCTCCTTGGCCAGGTTGAGGCAATCCCTCCCGCCGCTGGAGACGGAACCCATGTATTTGTAGGGAGAGCCGAGCTGGCGGTATTGACGCTGGATCACCGCCACATCCTCCGGGTTGGTGCCATAGACCACCATCACCTGGGCGCCCGCGTTCTTCAGCGAGAGGAGTTGGGCGGTGAAGTCTTTGTCCTTGGTGGTGTATTTTTGCCGCTTCACCAGGGTAAGTCCGCCCGCCTTGACGCCCTGCTCCACCAGGTCGGCGCCGCCGGTGCCAAAGGCATCCGTGTCGTGGAGGATGCCCACCTTGGTCAGCCTCAGGTCCTCTTTGATGAACTTGACCATGGCGGTGGCAGCGATGGAGTCGTCCGGGCGGACGCGGAAGAGCCAGGGGTTGCCCTTTTTGGTCAGGTTGGCGTTGGTGCCCCCGATCATGGTCGGGATGGCATAGTTCTTGATGGCATCCGACATGGCCATGATCTGGGTGCTCTTGACCGGGCCCACCAGGGCCAGCACCTTGTCCTTCTCCACGCTCTTCTGCAGGGCGGCCAGGGCACCCGGGTTGGAGGACTGGGTGTCCTCCATGATCAGGTTGATCTTCTTGCCATTGACGCCACTGGCCTGGTTAATCTGCTTCAGGGCCAGGTTGATCGCCTTAATGAAATAGGCACCCTCGGCTGCGGAGGCACCGGTGAACGGCACGGTGAAGCCGATACGGATCTCTTCGCCGCCGGCAGCAGGCTTCTGCCGCGCTTCTGCGACTGCCATCCCCATTACCAAGGCAAACCCGAGCAAAACGGAGAACAGCCATTTGAATTTCGACATAAGCCTTCCCTTCCTTTCGGTCTAAAATAGGTAAGTAGGTCCTCGTTGGGTCGAAACAGAATAGGAAAGAATCCTGTCCCCTGTCAAGGAAAAACCACAGCCTAAGGGTATGAAGGCGGAACACGAACAAAAGGCTTAATTGCCGGCCCTGCTTTGGAATACGGTCCTAAATAGAATCTTTTCCCTGCTGTGAATCACGAGACAAAGCGGAGGTGAAAGGGAAGCAGGGAGTGCGTCAAAGGAGGAGTCTTTCCATGAACAACTCAAGGAGCGATGAATGAAGCTGGAGTCCGTGGAAGCACTGATGAAGAAGGCCGGCATCCCCGGCCGGCCTGTCGTTATGCGCTACCTTGGCAAGAGGAAGAAATAGCGGGCGAGGAGATAGAGGGTGAGGGAAGGGAAGATGATCAGCGCCAGCAGGCGCCGGTAGCTCCACCAGGTGTGGCGAAAGATGAGATAGCAGGCCGTGCCGCAGACGAGGAGGAAGACGGGATCGGTGAGCAGGACCAGATTCAGGCAATAGGTCTTGGGGCTGAGGGGCCAGAAGGGGGCCATGCCCCAGGTGATCGTCAGATCCAGCAGGAGGTGTCCGAGTCCGCCCAGGGCAGAAAGGCCGAGCAGCGCCGGGAA
>JAZDMQ010000081.1:0-2237 GCA_043800755.1 bacterium
TCTATCAGGTGGACCAAAAGGAGAACCAGTTGAGGATCAGTTTAGGAGAGGGGGAAAAGTCGGAGGTCGCATCCAGCCCCGCAACCCCTGCTTCCACTGAGCTGGCGGCGGCAGGGGGCCGGGTTACCAAGATTGATTATCAATCCCAGAAGGGCAAAGGCCGCCTGCTGATCTCCACCGAGGGAAAAGTGAAATATGACCTGTCCCGTATCTCCCAGCCTCCCTCTTTGGTGTTGGATATTCGACCCGCCGAGATTGTGGAAGCGGCCTGCCAGCCTCTGGATGTCCGCCTCCTCCCCGGGCAAGTGAACCAGGTGAGGGCTACCCAGTCTCAGCTCGAGCCGGAGAAGGTGGTGCGCGTGGTGGCTGACCTCAAGGGGATGGTCAAGTACGAGATCAGCCAGGATGATACCGGAATCTCGGTGGACATTCTGCCTTCCAGCCCCGAGGAACAAACCGCGGCAGCCAGCCTCACGCAGGGAAAGCCTGAGGCTCCCACGGCAGAGGCCAAGAAGATCTCCATGGATTTCAAGGATGCTGACATCAACAATCTCCTGCGCATCCTGGCGGAGGTGAGTGGGGCCAACATCGTGGCGGGGTCAGAGGTCAAGGGCAATGTAACCGTCCGCCTGACTAATGTCCCCTGGGACCAGGCCCTGGAGGTCATCCTGAAGATCAATAATTTCGCCTATATCAAGGAGGGGAATATCTATCGCGTCGCCCCCTCAACAACCATCGCCAAGGACGCCGAGGAGCGAAACAAGCGAGAGGCCGCGGCACGCGCGGCCGAGGCCCTGGCCAAAAAGGAAAAGGTGGCCCTGGCCCCCCTGGAACAACACATCCTTTCGGTGAACTACGTGAGCGCCGAGAAGCTGTTGGAGAACCTGCAGCCGCTGGCCTCCATGGATCCGGAGACGGGAAAAGCCCGGGGCAAGCTGACCATCCACTCCGAGACCAAGTCCATCATCATCAACGATACCGTGGAGGCAATCGCCAAGATGGAGAAGATGGCCTCCCGCCTGGACATCCAGACCCCCCAGGTCATGATCGAGGCCCGGATCGTCACCGTCACTGAGGGCTACACCCAGTCCCTGGGGATTCAGTGGGGCGGGAGCTACGCCGCCAACCTGAGGGGGGGCACCGATGCCGTGGTTGCGGGAAGCAATCCCTATTCGATGACCACCCCCGTCACTGGCACGCCCGACATGGGCACACCAGGCGGTGCTGGCCTGGCAGGGGCTATTGGCGCAGCGGCCTCCGCCGGTTCTTATATCCTGAACCTCCCGGCCTCGACAGCAGGGGGCCCCATGACGGGAGCGATCTCCCTGGGCTATATCGGGAGCCGGCTGCTCCTGGATGCCCGCCTCTCCATGGCCGAGTCCGAAGGCAAGGTCAAAACCCTGTCCAGCCCCAAGGTCACCACCCTGGATAACAAGGAGGCGGAGATCAAGTCCGGCGTCCAGGTTCCCTTCACCACCATCGATCCCTCCTCTGGCCGCCTGACCATCTCCTTCCAGGAGGCCTATTTGAGGCTCAAGGTGAAACCCCATGTGACCTCGGACAAGAAGGTCAGCATGGAGATCGAGGCGGAGAATAACACCATTGGCAGATCTTACGAGACCGGCGTGGGAAGTGTCATCTCTATCGACAAGAGGATGGCCAAGACCGAGATGCTGGCGGAGAACGGATCTACGGTCGTATTGGGAGGCCTCTATATCTCGAGCGAGGAGTGGAGCGAGGATCGGATCCCCTTCCTGGGAAAGATCCCGGTCCTGGGGTGGCTATTCAAGCGCAGGAGTATGACGGTGAGTCCCACCCGCCAGGAGCTTCTGATCTTCATTACCCCGACCATTATCGAAGAACGCAAACCTTAGGCGTTTCTTCCAATAATTTATTGCCCATTGCACGATGGAAAAGACGCACCGCAAGTGCGTCTTTTCCATCTAGGGAGGCGAGCTGTGAAGCAACTCAGATGGAAAATGGTAACATCTGGCCTGGCCCTGTTCATCTGCTTGCTGCTTTCCTTGGGGATCGCAGGACTGGCCCGCCCTGAGACCCCAGGGGTCCTCTCCCTGGGCGATGAGTCTTATCTTCCTAAAGGAGCGATTGAGGCGGCTTGCGGCGTCCAATTTGTGAAGGAATTGGGGGGTAAGAAGTTGGAAGAGATCCCCTTGGTCATTCTTTCCAACATCGATTATAACAGCCTCCCAGGACCGGTCCGGGAGGGGTTGGTCGAT